>DASPWG010000245.1:0-14029 GCA_035621915.1 Streptosporangiaceae bacterium | reverse complement strand
CCGCGAAGATCAGCGCGAGTGCCCCGCCAAGGCTGTAGCTGGGCGGGAACGTGAATGCCTTCTGGTAGATGTACTGCGACAGGTTGAACTCGTTCTGGTTCCCCAGGCCGCCGGTGATGATCCAGCTCTGGGTGAAGATGTTGAAGTCCCAGATGACCGACAGCAGCAGCAGCACCAGGTAAATGGGCTTCATCAGCGGGAACGTGACCCGCCAGAAGACCCGCCACGGGTTTGCGCCGTCCACCCTGGCGGCCTCGTTCAGCTCGTGCGGGATGGTCTTGAGCCCGGCTAGCACCGTCACCGCGATGAACGGGAACGCCTGCCAGATCACCAGCAGGGAGATCACGGTGTAGGCCTGGAGCGCTCCCGTGGTCGCCCAGTTGAACTGGGACCAATTCGTGCTGCCGACCAGCCAGTGCGGCATCCTGGCCAGCGTCCAGTCGACCAGCCCGCCGTCGGGGCTGAACATCCAGTAGAACAGCACGGCGGCCGACACCGGGGGAGTGGCCCACGCCAGCAGCGCCGCCGTGCTGACGAAGATGGACATCTTCTTGCCCAGCCGGTTCAGCAGCAGCCCGACGATGGTGCCGATGAGGAGAGTGAGCGGCACGGCCACGAGCGCGAACAGGACCGTGGTCCGCAGCGACAGCCAGAACTCAGGATCGTGCAGGGTCGTGCTGAAGTTTGCCAGCCCAACCCACTGGGTCGGCATCGCCCCGGTGATCTGCGGCAAGCCGTAGTTCTGGAACGCGTAGAGGGCCACCTGGAGCAGCGGCCACAGCAGTACCAGCGCGATCCCGATCATGGCTGGCAGCAGCAGCAGGTACGGCGCGAGCTTGTGTCGCCTGACGAAGGTGCTGACTCTGACCCGGAGCGGAGCGCTGCCAGGCGGTCCGGCCGGCCACAGCGGCCGGGCGGGACGCTGGATGCTGTCGGTCATGATCCCGTTCGCTCCTCTCCGCGCAGCGTCAGGGTTTCACAGGGCTGGTGTGCCTGGCCGGCCCGCGCACGGCGGGCCGGCCAGGTACCAATCTCAGCCGGTCAGCTCTCGCTGCCGGTGTTCAGCACGTTCTGCAGTTCGGTGTTGGCGGTGTTCACGGTGGTCGTGAAGTTGGCGCCCTGCATCAGTGCCTTCATCATGTTCGGGATGATGTTGTCGGTAGCGTCTGCGGTCGCCCAGTTCTTGGAGTTGAGCGGAGAGATCTGGGTGTAGCCGGCTGCCTTGGCGAAGCCCGACATGACCGGGCTGCTGGTGTAGACGCCGCTGGACAGCGCCGAGGTGAACTCGGGGAAGAAGCCCTGTGAGTTCGCGAACGTGGTCGCGTTTGAGGGGCTGTCCATCACCGAGATCAGGTCCCAGTCGGCCTGCTTGTACTTGCTGTTCACCCACACGCCGAGGTCCGAGCCGCCCGCGAAGGCCGGCGCCGGGTTCGGGCCGCTCTCGCTCGGGATCGGGAACGACGCCCACTGCGACTCGTTCTTCGTACTGACGGCCGTCAGCTCCGACTCGGCCCACGGGCCGTCGATGTACATGTCGAGCTTGCCGAGCGCGAAGTCCTCGTTCGAGCCGCCAGAGGTGGCACCCACGGTGCCAAGTTCGGTCTCGCCGATGTAGCTGGAGGGGGACACGTGCTCGGTAAGCAGCAGGTCAGCGTAGAACTTGATGCCGGCCTCGGAGGCTGGCGTGTTCAGCTGTGCGACCCACTTGCCGCCCTGCTGCACCGCAACCTGGCCGCCAGCGCCCCAGATAAAGCTGACGATCGCGTTGGTGTAGTCGCTCGGGGCGCCCAGGCCGTAGGTGCCGGGGTAGGCCTTCATCAGGGCCTTGGCGTCGCTGACCAGCTGCGCCCAGGTGGTGGGTGCGGCGGTGATCCCGGCCTTGGTGAACTGGTCCTTGTTGTACCAGATCCCGCGCACGCCGCCGAACCACGGCACCCCGTAGATCGACCCGCTGACAGTGTCGTTGGCCAGGTTGCCCGGGATGATCTCCGAGCTCTCGGACCACGACTTGACGTAGCTGCTGATGTTGGCAAGCGCGCCCTGGCTTGCGATGCCCGGGGTGTCGGTGTTCCCGAGCTCGGTGATGTCCGGACCGCCCTTGCCGCTAGTCAGCGCGTTGGTCCAGTCCGTCGTGCGGTCTCCCCACGGGATCCAGTCCACGACCACCTTGGTGTTCTTGTACTGCGGGAACTTGGCGTGGAACTGCTTGACGACGCCGTTCATCCACGTCACCTGTGATGCAACAGAGGCACCCATGCGCCATACGACCAGCTTGGCCGGAGCCGAGCTGGACGTGGAACTGCTGCTGGAGCCACAGGCCGTGATGCCTGCCGAGGCTCCAGCGAGCGCGACGGCCGCGCCAATTGCGGCCGCCGATCTGGTGAATTTCACTGCCCGATCTCCCTTCCCGGCTGTGGTGTACGGAGCAACGTCCTCCGGGCGGACGCCTCCGGCCGGGCCTGCGCCTCGCGGCCGGCACCAACGCTAAGGGCTGAGCTGCCATGCTCGACGCAGCTAGGCTCGCGCTGATACCTGCCAGGGCGGCGACCCCGACGGGTGTATGCCGGTGAAACTAACAGGAAACTTTCCTATAAGATAGAGTCCGTTGCAATATTGAGACACAGAGCTCGTCCGGGCAGGTCACGCTTGCGCGCATGATGCCGTCGGCGCAGTCTGTCGGCAAGGCCAGGGGAGGGTGGGAATGCAGCGACGGCCGGGAACGCCCAGCTTGCTGCGGGAGCTGAACGACCGGTCCGCGCTGGAGCTGCTGCTCGCTGGCGGGCCGATGACCAGGGCCCAGCTCGGGGAGCACACCGGCTTGTCCAAGGTGACCGCCTCGCAGCTGCTCGCCCGGCTGGAGGAACGCGGCCTGGTAGCCGTGGCCGGGGAGCAGGCCGGCGGGCGCGGTCCGAACGCGGCGCTGTACGCGGTCGTGCCCTCCAGTGCCTACGTGGCCGGGCTGCATGTCGAGCTTGACGAGGTCAGCGCGGGCGTCGCGGACATCACCGGCTCCGTCGTCGCTCGGATCTCGGTGAACCCGAGCGACTCCGAGGACCCCGTCGCCCTGGTGCGTGGCGCGGTGCTGGCGGCCTGCGACTCGGCCGGAGTCCCGCCGGAGTCGCTGCGCGCCTTCGTGATCGGCACTCCCGGCGTGCTCGATCCGCGCACCGGCGATCCCAGGCTCGCGGTCAACCTGCCTGCGTGGCACGAGGGCGTGCTGCAGGCGCTGCGCACCGACCTCGGCAGGCCGGTCACGCTCGAGAACGACGTGAACCTCGCGGCGATGGCGGAGCGGGCGGTCGGGGCGGCCGTGGGCATGGACGACTTCGTGCTGGTGTGGATTGGCGTCGGACTGGGCCTTGCGACCGTGCTCGGTGGGCGGGTGCATCGCGGCGTCGGCGGCGCCGCCGGTGAGATCGGGTACCTGCCGGTGCCAGGCGTTCCGCTGCCCGAGGACGTGACGCACCCGGCAACGGGCGCGTTCCAGCGCCTGGTCGGCGCACAGGCGCTGATACCACTCGCGGCGCAGTACGGCTTTGCCGAGCCGACCGCGGCCGCGGCCGTGGCTGCAGCGGTCGACGCGGCCGCCGCCGGACGGCAGCAGGGCGCCGAGTTCCTGACCGCGCTGGCCGGCCGGGTCGCGACGGGCGTCGCCGCGATCTCGGTCGTGCTCGACCCCGGCCTGGTGGTGCTCGGCGGGGACGTCGGCCTGGCCGGCGGGACCGCGCTGGCCAGCCGGGTGGCGGCCGAGGTTGGCAGGATCTGCCCGGCCAGGCCCGACGTCGTTCCCAGCGGCGTAGGCGGCGGCCCCGTGCTGCGCGGCGCGATCCTGGCCGCAGTCGACCAGGCTCGCGCAGAGTTGCTGGAGTCGGTGGCCACCCCCGCCTGACGCCCGTTCCCTGCCCGCCTGGCGGGCCATGCTGGCGGGCCATGCTGGCGCGCCCGGCCTGCGCAGCCCGCCTTATCCTGCTTTTCGTCGCCGCAAATAGGGCGAAAGTCGGCGCGAAAGTCGACGTAATGCGGGATAAGGCAAGGGGAGCGTGACTTGGCCTGGGTCTACGCGCTGCGGCGGTGCGGCGCTGAGGTATGGGCCTGCCGGCTGCGGCTGTGCCTGCGCTCAGCTGGGGGCCTGGCGGATGGCCTGGACCTGAACGGTCTGCGCGACCAGCCGCTGATCGGTGTCACGGATGCTGGTCTGGACGGTGACGGTAGCCCGGCCGCGGTGCAGCGCGACAGCCTGCGCCACCACCGTCCCGCTGGTCACCGGCCGGAACATGTGCGTCGTCGACGTGATCGTCGCGGTTGTCGCGCCCTCGGGCAGGCCAAGGAACGCCACCAGCGCGCCCGCGGTATCCGCCAGCGTCATCAGGGCGCCGCCATGCATGATCCCGCCGGCGGTGCACAGCCTTGCATCCCACACCAGCTCCGCGGTCACCCGGTCGGGAGCGGCCTCGAGCAGCCTGATGCCAGTCTGCCCGGCGAACGGCATGAGCGCAGTGAGCGCATCCAGGTCGGCGGTCATGCGGCTAGTCTGCCAGCCGCGCGGCCGCGGGCTCAGCCGCGCAGCCGCAGGCCGCGCGGAGTCGGCCGGAAGCCGGCTGACTCCAGCGCCCTGGCCAGCGGCGAGTCGTACACCGCCGCCCCGTCAGCGCGCTCGACAGTGAGCCGGCCGAGTGCTCCGGCCCGCACCGCAGCCGCCAGCGCGGCGGCGGCCGGGTCGAGCAGCTGCGGATCGTCGGTCCATGACAGCAGTGTCTTGCCGCCCCGCTCGACGTAAAGCACCAGCTCGCCATCCGCGAGCACCACCAGCGCGCCAGCCTTGCGGCCTGGCCGGTGGCCAGTCGCCGCCTCGCCGGGGCGCTCGGGCCATGGCAGTGCGGCGCCGTAGGCACTGGCCGGATCGGCCGCTGAGAGCACGATCATCCGCGCGGGCGCCTTGTCGTCCTCGCCGGGCAGCGGCACGGCCCACGGGTCGGCCGACCCAGCCGGGGCGCGCGCGGACTCGGCCATGGCCCGCATCCGGTCAACTGCTCCTGGCAGCGCGAACTGGGCGGCGCCCAGGCCCTCGACGAAGTACCCGCGCCGGCACTGCCCGGCATCCTCCAGCGCGCGCAGCACCGGGTACAGCGCGCCGAACCCGCCGCTGATGTGGTCGGCCGCGGCCGCACCGCGGATCAGGATTCCGTGCCTGTCCAGCAGGGTGAGCGCCTGCGCGTGACGGCGCCTTGTCGGTTCCGGCTCCGCCGGCGGCAGCGCCGACCAGCGGCCGCTGACGGTTGGCGGCCCGGTCCGCGACGGCAGGACGGCGCGTCCGAAGCCCGGCCGCCTGGCCAGCCCGGAACGCGGGCGTGCCGGAGTCCGTCGCGCCGCGCCGCTGCCCGAGCCGTCGGCCCCGGATGCGACCGGCCGGCCGGTACCGAGCACAACGCGCAGCGGCGCGAGCGTGTCGTTGGTGACCCGCCCGGCCCAGACCAGGTCCCAGATGGCGCTGGCGATGTCACTGTCGTTCGCGCCGGGCACGCGATCGGCGATCGCGCGGAAGAACAGCGCGCCGCCGCCGCCGAGCGCGGCCAGCACGGCATCGTGCACAGGGGTCAGCGTGATCTCGGCCGGCTCGGGCAGCAGCAGCGGCGCCGACGACGCCGGGGCCACGACGATCCAGCCGTCACCGCCGGGAAGCGCGCCCGCGCCGACCCAGACGACCTCGCCGGCCGCGGTCAGCTCGTCGAGCAGGGCGGGCGAGTAGCCCGGTACCCGGCCCGGCAGCACCAGCGTCTCCAGCGCCGAGGCGGGCACTGCCGCGCCTGCGAGCTGCTCTACTACCTCGTAGACCTCGTCTGCCCTGGCAGCCCTCGGGCGGGTGCCGCTCGCCGCGAGCGAGGCCGCCCGGTCGGCACGCTGCCACGCGGGCAGGAACGCCGCGTACGCGGCCGGCGGCACGGGCTCGACTTCCTTGCGCAGCTTGGCCAGGCACCTGCGGCGCAGCAGCCGGAGCACGCCGGCCTCGCACCAGCCCGTTACCCGGGCCGGATGGAAGTCTCCCTCGGCCACCAGCCCTTCGGCTGCCAGCCGGTCCAGCGCGCCGCTGACCACCGCGACTCCGAGGCCGTAGCGCTCGGCGACCGCGGCCGCGCTGAACGGGCCGTGGCTGCGCGCGTACCTGAGCACCAGGTCGCGGAGCGGGTCGGGCACCGGCTCGGTGAACGCATCAGGCACGCCGGGTGGCAGCGCGACGCCGAGCGCGTCCCTAAGTCGGCCGGAGTCCTCGATGGCGGCCCACCGCTGCTGTCCGGCGACGCGCAGGTCGAGCACGCGGCGCTGGCGGGCAAGGCCGTCCAGCCAGGCCGGTGCCGCCGCGGGGTCGGCGGATCGCTCGGCCACTTCCTGCGTGGTCTGCGGTCCCAGGGCGCGCAGCATGTCCGCGACCGCCTCGGCATCCCGGCACGCGCGGCCCTCCGCCAGCCGCTGCAGCTCGCGTTCGGTTTCCTCGACCACGCTCGGGTCGAGCAGCTCCTGCAGCTCTTCCTGGCCGAGTAGCTCGGCCAGCAGGGTCGAGTCGAGTGCCAGCGCCTGCGCCCGGCGCTCGGCAAGCGGCGCGTCGCCCTCGTACATGAAGGCGCCGATGTAGCGGAACAGCAGCGAGCGGCTGAACGGCGAGGCGGCCGGCGTTTCCACCTCGACCAGCCGGATCTTGCGCGCGGCTATGTCACGCATCAGCGTGACCAGCCCCGGAACGTCGAAGACGTCCTGCAGGCACTCCCGCACGGTCTCCAGCACGATAGGAAACGTGCCGTACTGGCTCGCCACCGCCAGCAGTTGCGCGGCGCGCTGCCGCTGCTGCCACAGCGGTGTCCGCCGGCCGGGCTGGCGCCTTGGCAGCAGCAGCGCGCGCGCCGCGCACTCGCGGAACCTGGACGCGAACAGCGCGGACGAGCCCAGCTCGGCCGTGACTATCTGCTCGACCTCTTCCGGGTCGAGCACGGCAATCCCGGCAGGCGGGGGATCGTCAGCGTCCGGCACCCGGATGACGATCCCGTCATCGGTGTGCAGGGCCTGCACATCCATCCCGCCATAGCGCTCCCTGAGCCGGGCGGCGATCGACAGCGCCCACGGTGCGTGCACCTGTGCCCCGTACGGGCTGTGCAGGACCAGCCGCCAGTCACCAAGTTCGTCGCGGAACCGCTCGAGCACGAGCGTGCGGTCGTCAGGCAGATGACCGGTGGCCTCGCGCTGCTGGGTCAGGTAGCCGACGAGGTTACTCGCGGCGAGCTCGTCAAGGCCTTCCGCCTGCAAGGCGGCGACTGCCTTCTCCGCGGGCAGCGCGCTGAGCTCGCGGCAGAATGCCCCGATCGCCGCGCCGAGCTCGGCCGGCCTGCCGGGAGCATCGCCGTGCCAGAACGGCAGCCTGCCGGGCTGGCCTGGAGCGGGCAAGACCAGCACCTGATCGGCGGTGATGTCCTCGATCCGCCAGGACGTCGCGCCCAGCACGAACACGTCGCCCACGCGCGACTCGTAGACCATCTCCTCGTCCAGCTCGCCCACGCGGCGCGAGTGCCGTCCTGACTGCTGGCCGGTAGCCAGGAACACGCCGAACAGGCCGCGGTCGGGAATCGTGCCGCCGTTGCTTACGGCTACCCGCTGGCTGCCCGGCCGGCCTGCCAGCCGGTCGGTGGCCCGGTCCCAGACCAGCCGCGGCCGCAGCCCGGCGAAGTCCTCACTCGGGTAGCGGCCGGCCAGCATGTCGAGGACCGCATCGAGCACCGGCCTGGTCAGCCCGCTGAACGGCGCGGCGCGGCGCACTACCTGCTCGAGGTCGGTGACGTCCCAGGTGTCCATCGCGGTCATCGCGACGATCTGCTGCGCCAGCACGTCCAGCGGGTTGCGCGGTACTCGCAGCTGCTCGATCTGGCCGTCCAGCATCCGCCTGGTCACAACCGCGGTCTGCACCAGGTCGCCCTGGTACTTAGGGAAGAAGATGCCGCGGGATATGTCGCCGACGTTGTGCCCGGCCCGGCCGGTGCGCTGCAGGCCGCTGGCCACCGACGGCGGCGACTCGACCTGGATGACCAGGTCAACGGCGCCCATGTCGATGCCGAGTTCCAGGCTGGAGGTGGCCACGACGGCCGGCAGCCTGCCCGCCTTGAGCGCTTCCTCGATCTGGTTCCGCTCCTGCCTGGACACCGAACCGTGGTGCGCCCGCGCCACTACCGGCGGCGCGCCGGCGGCCGCGCCGGCCTGGCCCATCAGCTCGGCGGGCGGCCCGCCGTAGCCGCCGCCTGGCGGTGCTGCCTCCCGGCCGGCCGTGCCTTCCTCCTGCGCACGCTCCGCGGCCAGCTCGTTGAGCCTGCCGCACAGCCGCTCGGCGAGCCGGCGCGAGTTGGCGAACACGATGGTGGAGCGGTGGGCCAGGATCAGGTCAAGCACGCGTTCCTCGACATGCGGCCAGATCGAGTGCTGGCGGGTCGCGTCGCCGTCCCTGCTGACGGGCCGCGTGCCGGTGCCGCTGCCCGGACCGGCCGCGCCGCGCGCGGGGCCCTCGCTCTGCAGGTCGGCCATGTCCTCGACCGGCACCACGATCGCAAGGTCGAGCCGCTTCTCGCTGTGCGGAGCGACGATCGTCACCGGCAGCGCGCCGCCGAGGAAGCGTGCCACCTCCTGTGGCGGCCTGACGGTCGCGGACAGCCCGATGCGCTGGGCCGGCCCTGGTGCCATCCGCAGCGCGTCCAGCCGTTCCAGCGACAGCGCCAGGTGCGCGCCGCGCTTCCCGCCCGCCAGCGCGTGCACCTCATCAACGATGACGGTCTGCACGCCGCGCAGTCCCTCGCGAGCCTGCGAGGTCAGCATCAGGAACAGCGACTCCGGCGTGGTGATCAGGATGTCAGGCGGCCTGGTCGCCAGCTTTCGCCGCTCGTCCGCGGCCGTGTCGCCGGTCCTGACGGCCACGGTGATGTCGGGCTCGGGCAGGCCGAGCCGCCGCGCGGCGTGCGTGATCCCGCTCAGCGGAGTGCGGAGGTTCCGCTCGACGTCGACCGCCAGCGCCTTCAGCGGCGAGACGTACAGCACCCGGCAGCGGTGCCTCGGGTCGGCCGGGACCTGCGCGCAGGCCAGCTTGTCGATGGCCCAGAGGAAGGCGGCCAGCGTCTTGCCCGATCCCGTCGGCGCGATGACCAGGGTATGGTCGCCGTTCCCGATCGCATCCCAGGCCTCCGCCTGGGCCGCGGTGGGCGCGGCGAAGGCAGCGCCGAACCAGGCCCTGGTGGCCTGGCTGAATTCCGGCGGCACGCCGCCTGTCGGCGCCATAACACCCATCCTGCCCGGTGATGCCGACAACCCCGGCCGTAGCCCGCCGATCTGCGCCGCGGGCAGCGGGACCTGACAGGGGAAGAAACCGCTACTGCTACCAGCGAGTGCGGCGTCCGGAGATGACCCGGATCAGGGCGCCGCTCGCCGCGTTGATCTCGGTGACCGAGCCGCCAGGTCCCGGGTACAAGTCGTTGGCGATCCAGAGGTCCCGCCCGGCCAGGGTGAGGGACTGCGGGTCGCCGACCCGGTAGGGGCGCCCGGCGATGACCCTGACCACCTTGCCGGTCCCGGCGCTGATCTGCACGATCGAGCCGTGCGGGCCCAGGCCGTCCGATCCCTTCGCGCCCGAGTTGGTCGCTGCCCAGACGGTCAGCGCATTCGCCGTGATGGCCTGCGGGATGTTGGGAAGCGAAGGGACGACGCGGACAAGCGCTCCGGTCGCCGCGTCAAGCTCGGTGACCGAGTCGCTGTTCAGGTTGCCCACCCACACCTGGTTTCCAGTCACGGCGACCGCGTCGGGACCGTTGAAGTGGTCGCGGCGGCCGGAGATTACCTGGATGAGTGCCCCGGTCGCGGCGTCGATCTCGGTGACGGTGCGGCCATTGGGCACCCACACGCGGTTCCCGGCCACGGCGATCCCGTCCAGGGTGCTGAACTGATAACGACGGCCGCCGATCACCCGCACCAGCCCGCCGGTCGCGGCGTCGATCTCGGTCACCGAACTGGTGCTGGCCACCCAGACGTCGCTGCCGGCCGCGGCGAGCCCGGCCGGCAGGTAGAACCGGTACTGGCTGCCCCTGACGACGCGGATCAGCGCGCCGGTGCGCGCGCTGAACTCGGTGACAGTGTCGTTGCCGGCGTTGGCGACCCAGATGCTGCCCTCCGCGACTGACATCGCGTCGGGGTCGCTGAACTGGTAGAACGGTCCGCTGACCACCCGGATGAGCGCGCCAGTGGCGGCGCTGAGCTGGAACACCGAGTCGTCGCCCGAGTCGGCGACGAACACGCTGCCGGCAGCGGCCAGGATGGCGCCGGGCGCGCTGAACTGCCATCCGGTCACGCTGACGTCGCGCGCGGGCAGCCGGGCGCTGGCCACGGCCGCCGGGATCACCTGCGTCCACGCCGACAGTGCCATCGCAAGCGCGGAGATGATCGCGGACAGCATGAGGCCGAACCGGCTACCCAGTCTCGGCACGAATCGCCTCCCGTGCGCTGCGTGCTTGTGCTCGCAGCTGTTTTGACGCCCCCGGCCGCCGGAATGGTTGCTGCCGTTACCAGATCGTTCCCGGCGCCCGCGCACCAGGCAGTGCGCGGGAAATGGCTACCGCTGCTTCGCCGCCACCCGGTAGCGGTCGATGACCAGGCCTGCCAGGGCCGGGTGGCCGCCGAGCGGATCAGTGACCCAGTCTGCCCCGCAGCAAGCCAGCTGGTCCTGGAAATGGCCAGGTGCCAGCAGATAGGAGGCCACTGCCACCGGCTTTCCCGCCTGCTCGCGCAGACTGGCCACGGCCTGCGCCACCGTCGGCTTGGCCGCCGACAGGTAGGCAGCGACTACCGGCACGTCCAGTGCAGACGCGAGCAGCGCCGCCTGCTGCTCGGCGTCGGTCATCGCGGCAGGGTCGGAAGATCCCGCCGCGGCCAGCACCACCGGCGTGCCGTCGGGCACGCCTGCCTCGGCCAGCCGCGCGGTCAGCGCCGTCAGCAGGAGCTGGTCGGGCCCGAGCGGCGCCGCGACGCGCGCACCAGCCGAGGTGGCTGCCCGGCTGATGTCAGCCGACAGGTGGTAGCCGGACGACAGCAGGAGCGGGACGATAACGGTCCCTGACCCGGCCGCGTCCAGCTCAGCCGGCAGCGACGGCTCGGCGTGGCCGAGAAATGCGACCCGCACGTCCAGCACCGGCGCCAGCCTGCCGATCTGCCCGGCGAGCTTGCGTACGACGTCTGCGGCGGCGGGGTTACGGCTGCCGTGCGCTACCGCCAGCAGTGCCGGGTGGCTCATGCCGCCACCAGCCTCTCGCGCAGCCGGACGACATCGCCGATGACTACCACGGCGGGTGGCCTGATGCCCGCCCGCTCGGCGTCGCCGGCGACCTCGGCCAGGGTGGAGGTCAGGACCTGCTGGCCCGGCATCGTCCCGTCCCGGATGACCGCAACCGGAGTGGCCGCGTCCCTGCCCCGCTTGATCAGCTCGGCAGCGACCGCGTCCAGGTGCGACACGGCCATCAGCAGCACCAGCGTGCCCGCGCCGCGTGCCAGTGCCTCCCAGTCGACGGTGGCGCCCGGATGCGACGGGTCGAGGTGCGCGGACACCACGGCGAAGTCCTGGGTGATGCCGCGGTGAGTGACCGGGATCCCGGCGTAGGCAGGAACCGCGACGGCGCTTGTCACGCCGGGCACGACCTGGAACGGCACGCCGGCGCGCACGCACGCCAGGGCTTCCTCGCCGCCCCGGCCGAACACGAACGGGTCACCGCCCTTGAGCCTGACGACCCGCTGCCCGGCCAGCGCCCTGGCCACGATCAGCTCGTTGATCTGATCCTGGGTCAGGTTGTGCGCGTGCGGCGCCTTGCCGGCGTCGATGACCTCCACGTCGGGATCCAGCTCGTCAAGCAGCGCGCGGGGCGCGAGCTTGTCGGCGACCACGACGTCTGCCTCGGCCAGCAGCCGCCTGCCGAGGACCGAGATCAGGCCGGGATCGCCCGGCCCGCCGCCGACGAGCGCGACGTGCCCGTGCCCGGCGGCTGACTGCGGAGCCATGCCGGCCACGGCGTCAGCCGCGCCGCGGTGGCGGCGCAACGGCAGGCTGCCCTGCGACAGCGCCAGCTCGATGGCGGCGCGCAGCCGCTGCGCTCGGCGCGGGTCGCCGCCCGCGGTGACCGCTACGGTGACCTCGCCGTGCCTGGCGACCGCAGGCGTCCACGCCGGCGACGCGCTCGCATCGTCGGCCCGCACGCACCAGATGCGGCTGCGCTCGGCCTCGGCGGCGACCCTTGCATTGACGCCGGGATCGCTGGTCGCCGCGTGCGCCAGCCAGGCGGCGGACAGGTCGCCATCCCGGTACTCGCGGCGCAGCACGGTGACCGGAAGCGCCGCCAGCTCGTCGAGCACGCCGGGCGCGATGACCACCACGTTGGCACCGGACTGCAGCAGGCCGCGGGCGCGCCGCAGCGCGACCTGGCCGCCGCCGACGATCACGACGCGGCGGCCGCGCAGCGCGAGCGCGAGCGGGTAACGGGCAGCATCGCCCGCGGGATCGTCGGCGGGCAGGACGGCGGCGGCGCCAGCCGTCTCGCCGGGCGCCGTGGCCAGGCCGGTGTCCGCCGCAGCCGGCTGCCAGGACCGGGCGGTCATGCCGACGTCCGGGCGACCGGATCGCTGGGACGCGGCCTGATGACCGCGGTGAACCGCAGGTGGAAGCCGCGCGAGCAGGCGCGGCACTCCCATTCGCCGGCCTCGGCCCCGGCAGGCCGCAGGTTCTCCTCGCCGCAGTAGGGGCAGTAGAACGGCACCTGACGCTCGCCGGTCATGACGGGTCCCCGGTCATCAGCAGCGCCGGGTCGGCGCGCCGCGCCCAGGTCGCGAACTGCTCGCCCTCGGCACGATCGGCCTGGTAGTTGCGCAGCAGCCGCTCGACGTAGTCAGGCAGCTCAGTGGCTGTCACCTTGAGGCCCCGCAGCTTGCGGCCAAAGCCAGGGTCGGTGCCGAGCGAGCCGCCCAGGTGCAGCTGGAAGCCCTCCTCGCCATCCACGATCGAGCCCTTCAGCCCGATGTCGGCGAGCTGGAAGCGGGCGCAGGAGTTGGGGCAGCCGTTGACGTTGATAGTGATCGGCGTGTCGAAGCCAGGCAGCCGCCGGTCCAGCTCGGTGTAAAGGTCGCGGGCGCGGCCCTTGGTCTCCACGATGGCCAGCTTGCAGAACTCGATGCCCGTGCAGGCCATGGTCCCGCGCCGGAACACCGACGGGCTGGCCTGGAGGTCAATGGCCGACAGTTCCTCGGTCAGCTCGGGCACCGCGCGTTCCGGTATATCGAGCAGAAGCAGCTTCTGCTCGATGGTCGTGCGGACGCGACCCGAGCCGTAGGCCTCGGCCAGATCGGCGACCTGCCATAGCTGGGTTCCTGACGTGCGGCCGGTGTGCGGGGCGACCCCGACGTAGTAGAGCCCGTCGCGCTGCCGGTGCACGCCGAGGTGGTCGCGCGAGCCGGGCGCCGGCGCGGGCGGCGCCGGGCCGTCGGCGAGCGAGTAGCCGAGGTACTCGCGCTCCAGCACCTGGCGGAACCGCTCCGCGCCCCAGTCGGCGACCAGGAACTTCAGCCTGGCCCGGCTGCGCAGCCGCCGGTACCCGTAGTCACGGAACGTGCTGGCCACTGCCGCCCACACCTCGGGCACCTGCTGCGGCGTGACGAACGCGCCGAGGCGCTGCCCGAGCATCGGGTTGGTGGACAGGCCGCCGCCCACCCACAGATCGAAGCCTGGCCGGCCCTCGGGCCCGTGCACGCCGACGAAGGCGACGTCGTTGACCTCGTGCGCGGTGCACTGGTTGGCACAGCCGGAAATCGATGTCTTGAACTTGCGCGGCAGGTTGGCCAGGTCGGCCCGGCTGGTCGCGACCTCGTTCGCGGCCCGCAGCGGCGCGCTGGCGTCAAGCACCTCGGCCGCGTCCAGGCCCGCGACCGGGCAGCCGAGGATGTTGCGCGGCACGTCACCGCAGGCTTCCTGGCTGGACAG
>DASPWG010000244.1:0-21503 GCA_035621915.1 Streptosporangiaceae bacterium | reverse complement strand
TGCCGGGAACGAAGTAGCGGAACTCGTCGAACACCCCGTAGTTGGGCAGGTGGTGCTTGGCCGAGGTGACGACGACCGAGCCGGCGTGCAGGACGGCCGCGGCGTCCAGCGGCGCCCCGGCGGGCACGCCGACCCTCGGCGCCACTCCGGTGCGCCGGTCCAGGTAGCCGGCCACGACCGCGACGCCGCCGAGCCTCTCAGCGGCGAGGTCGGCCGCGAGCCCGCGCAGCGCGGCGATCGAGGCGTCCACGAACGACCGGCGCAGGGCCAGGTCCTCGATCGGGTAGCCGGTCAGCATCATCTCGGGGAAGACCACCAGGCGCGCTCCATGCCCGGCAGCGCGCCTGGTCCACTCCAGCACCTTGCCGGCGTTCCCGGCCAGGTCCCCGACTGTCGCGTTGACCTGGGCGAGAGCGATTCGTAGCTGCGGCACGTTTCTAGCCTACGGGCATGTGCAGCAGACCCCGGCTGGCCGCGGCCTGGCGGCGGCAGCGCGGACGGGGGCCCCGTAACAACCAGGAAACATGCGCCGGGCAGACTGGGCCGGTGGACAGGCAGGAAGAGTTCGTGCTCCGCACGCTCGAGGAGCGTGACATCCGGTTCGTCCGGTTGTGGTTCACCGATGTCCTCGGCTACCTCAAGTCCGTCGCGGTCGCCCCCGCCGAGCTGGAGGGCGCATTCGCCGAGGGGATCGGATTCGACGGGTCGGCCGTCGAGGGATTCGCCAGAGTGCACGAAGCTGACATGATCGCCAAGCCAGACCCGTCCACGTTCCAGCTCATGCCGGTTGGCGATGATCGGGCGGGTACCGGACGGATGTTCTGCGACATCCTGATGCCGGACGGCACGCCGTCCTACGCGGACCCCCGGTACGTGCTCAAGCGCGCGCTGGACAGCGCCGCCCGGCTCGGGTTCACCTTCTACACCCATCCCGAGATCGAGTTCTTCCTGCTCAGGGGAAAGCCCGAGCCCGGCGCCAGGCCGCAGCCGATCGACTCGGGCGGCTACTTCGACCACACCCCGCACGGGATCGCGCACGACTTCCGCCGCGAGGCCATCGGGATGCTGGAGTCGCTGGGCATCTCGGTCGAGTTCAGCCACCACGAGGGGGCGCCCGGACAGCAGGAGATCGACCTGCGATATGCCGACGCGCTGACCACTGCGGACAACATCATGACGTTCCGGCTGGCCATGAAGGAGGTCGCGCTGCAGCAGGGCGTGTACGCCTCGTTCATGCCCAAGCCGTTCACCGATCACCCCGGCTCTGGCATGCACACGCACATGTCGCTGTTCGAGGGCGACCGGAACGTCTTCCACGAGCCTGGCGCCGAGATGCAGCTGTCCAAGATCGGCCGGGCCTTCATCGCCGGCCTGCTCCGGCACGCCGCGGAGATCACGGCCGTCACCTGCCAGTGGGTGAACTCCTACAAGCGGCTATGGGGCGGGACGGAGCGGATCGCCGGGGCCGGGGGAGAGGCGCCCGCCTACATCTGCTGGGGCCACAACAACCGCTCCGCGCTGATCCGGGTGCCGATGTACAAGCCGCAGAAGGGGAACGCGACCAGGATCGAGTTCCGGTCCATCGACCCTGCCTGTAACCCGTACCTGGCGTTCGCGGTGATCCTGGCGGCCGGCCTGAAGGGCATCGAGGACGACTACGAGCTGCCGCCGGGGGCCGAGGACGACGTGTGGGCGCTGACCTCGGCCGAGCGGCGGGCGCTCGGCATCGCGCCGCTGCCGCAGAACCTGTCGGATGCGATCAACGTCATGCACGGCAGCGAGCTTGTCGCCGAGACGCTGGGGGAGCAAGTCTTCGACTTCTTCTTGCGCAACAAGCGCGAGGAGTGGCAGGAGTACCGGCGCCAGGTCACCGAGTTCGAGCTCGACCGCTACCTCGGCGTGCTCTGACCGTAGACCTTGGCGCGGAGCTGGTCCGCGCCGGGGCGCTGGAGATCATTCGGGATGGCCAGCGCTTGACGTTGCCCCTTTTTCGGCATACGCCCGGATACCGCCATGACGCGCGCCGAGATGCGTCGCCCACTGCTTGCCCAGGCCGGCGACCCTGCCCACCTGGAGGCACGTGCAGGAGGTGTATGCGCTGCGGTCGGCGGAGGTCAACCGCAGGTACGGCAAGATGATCACGCGCCGGATGCGGCGTCAGGTGCGCGACATGGTGCCTGCCATCACGCGCTGCGGCAGCTACCCGGCCTTCTCCGCTGCGAAGCCGGACTGATTGCCGCCCAGGATGCCCCTCGGCCGCAAGCCCGGGCGCCCTCAGAACTGCCTGCCTTCAGGACGGAAACGGGCTGCGCCGCACGACTGCGTTCCGTCGCCACCTCTGGACACACCGAAAGGCGGTAGGCTCCCGGCAGCCGCCTAGCAGGGCAGGAATAGCGCTTCGACCGGCCCGTCCACGGCCCGCCTTGTGATGTGTCCTGTGCCGTCGGTGTCCTCCGCCCGGACCAGGTCACCCGGGCCGAAGGTCCGGCGCGAGCCGTCGCTGACCTCCACTTCGAGGAACCCGCGGATGATCACGACCCACTGCTTTCGCGGGGCTCGATGCGGTACGGGATGCGGATCGCTGCTGAAAATGCCACCGGAGACGTAGACGGCCGCTGCTGTGGCGGGGACCGTCCCGACGAGCAGGGGCGGGAAGTTCTCGGCGATGTGCTGACTCTGAAGGGGGATCTCGCCCTCCTCGAAAGCCGATCCGCCACCGTCGTCAGTCACAATTCGAGTGAACGGCTTCGCTTCACTCATCGCTGCCTCCCGGGTTCACAGGTCGCGATGCCAGTGCGGCTGGCGCCCATCATCTGCTCGCCGCGCGCGGAGACCTTGGGTGGATTGTCGCCAATCATGGGCGCGCGCGATAGTCCCAAGCTTGGCTGCGGCCTCCTGACAGCCGCCGCTCGGCGCCGCACCTGCTCGGAACCCGGCCGGGGTGGGCGCGGCAGCGCCGACTCGCTACCGTGCAGGAGTGAGCACGCCGCGCGGGAGCCTTGCCGGGCAGCTTGCCGCGATGGGCTTCGCGGACACCGCGCGTGCCCGGCAGCTGCTGTCCGACCTCGGATCGAATGGCGCAGGCCCGGACGAGGTCCTGCTGGCCGCGCTCGCCTCGGCTGCCGACCCCGACCAGGCGCTGGCAGGCCTGGCCAGGATGGCGCCAGACGCCGAGCTGCGCGCCGAGCTGCGCGCCGACGCCGTCCTGCGTGACCGGCTGACGACCGTCCTCGGCGCAAGCTCGGCCCTCTCAGATCACCTGGCACGGCATCGCGATGACTGGCGGCTGCTAACCGGGGAGATTCCGCTTCCTGCGATGGCGGCGGCAGGCCTGCGCGCTGAGTTGCTGGCGGCGGTGGGCGCTTCGCCCGCAGCCCGCGAACCGGTCGCCGACCGCAGCAGCGTGGCCGGCCACGACCCGGCTACCCGGCTCCGCGTGGCCTACCGCAGGCGCCTGCTGCAGCTGGCTGCGCTGGATCTCACCGGGATGCTGTCGCTAGACGAGGTGATGGCAGGGCTGGCCGACCTGACCGTCGGCGCGCTGGACGCCGCGCTGGCGGTAGCCCGCGCGGAGCTGCCCGCCGGGTCCGCGCCCGCTCGGCTCGCGGTCATGGTCATGGGCAAGTGCGGGGCGCGTGAGCTGAACTACGCCAGCGACGTTGACGTCATCTTCGTGGCCGGGGCCGCCGATGGCGCCGCGGACGGCTCTGAGACGGCGGCGCTGCGCTCCGCTACCGCACTGGCGGCCGGGCTGATAAGGGTCTGCTCGCAGAGCACGCCGGAAGGACCGCTGTTTCCGGTCGACCCGAACCTGCGGCCGGAAGGCCGCGACGGCCCGCTAGTCCGTACGGTCGCCAGCCACCTGGCCTACTACCAGCGCTGGGCAAAGACGTGGGAGTTCCAGGCACTGCTGAAGGCCAGGTTCGCGGTGGGCGACGAGGAGCTGGCCGCGGAGTACCTGGCCGCTGTGACGCCGCTGGTGTGGCAGGCCGCGCAGCGCGACGGCTTCGTCGCGGACGTACAGGCAATGCGCCGCCGGGTCATCGCCAGCCTGCCGGCCGACCAGGCCGGGCGTGAGCTCAAGCTCGGGCCCGGCGGGCTGCGCGACATCGAGTTCGCCGTGCAGTTGCTGCAGCTCGTGCACGGCAGAGCCGACGAGAGCCTGCGCGAGCCCGGCACGCTGCCCGCGCTCGCGGCGCTAGCGGCCGGCGGCTACGTCGGCCGCTCCGACGCGGCCGCGATGGGGTCGGCCTACCGGTTCCTGCGCGGCGTCGAGCACCTGCTGCAGCTCCGCCAGCTGCGCCGCACGCATCTGCTGCCCGAGGACCAGGCCGTGCTGCGGGAGGTCGGCCGCGCACTGCGCCGGCTGCAGCTGGACCCGGCCACCGCGGGGCAGGCTGTCAGCGGCCGGCCCGCGGGCGACGCGCCTTCTCCCGACCCGGCGGCTGAGCTGCTCGCTCAGTGGCGGCAGCATGCCGTCCAGGCCAGGCAGCTGCACGAGAAGCTGTTCTACCGGCCGCTGCTCGATGCGGTCGCCAGGCTGCCCGGCGAGGCGACCCGGCTGACCCCGGCGGCAGCGGCCGAGCGGCTTGAGGCACTCGGCTATGCCGATCCCGCGGGCGCCCTGCGGCACCTGGAGGCGCTGACGTCGGGAGTGTCGAGGAAGGCGGCGATCCAGCGCACCCTGCTGCCAGTGCTACTGGGCTGGCTGGCCGACGCGCCGGAGCCCGATGCGGGGCTGCTGGCGTTCCGCCAGGTGAGCGAGGCGCTTGGCAACTCGCCTTGGTACCTGCGGCTGCTTCGCGACAACGCCCTCGTGACGCAGCGTCTTGCGCGGCTGCTTGCCTCCAGCCGGTACGCGACGAGCCTGCTGCTGCGCGCGCCAGAAGCGGTGTCGATGCTCGATGACGACAGCAAGCTTGCCGCCCGCCCGGCGGGGGAGCTGCTGGCGGAGGCGAGCGCGGCGGCACGGCGCCGCGTGGTGCCCGAGGAGGCTACTGCGTCGGTGCTCGCGATCCGCCGTCGCGAGCTGTTCCGCGCCGCCGCGGCCGACGTGCTTGGCCTGGCCGGAATCGAGGCGACGGGGGACCGGCTTACCGACCTGTCCAGGGTGACCATTGCCGCGTGCCTGGGCGCCGCCGTCCGCGCGGCGGAACGAGCTAACGGGCCGCTCCCGACCAGGCTGGCTGTGATCGGAATGGGCCGCTTCGGCGGGCACGAGATGGGCTATGCAAGCGACGCCGACGTCCTGTTCGTGCACCAGCCGCTGCCCGGCAGCAGCGATGAGGCCGCGACCAGGGCGGCGCACGCCGTGGCCGAGCACCTGCGGGCCCTGCTCAGCAGGCCGGGCCCGGACCCGGTGCTGCAGCTCGACGCGGGCCTGCGGCCCGAGGGTCGGCAGGGTCCCCTGGTTCGCACGCTCGCCTCGTACCGGGCTTACTACCGGCGCTGGTCACTGGCCTGGGAAGCGCAGGCGCTGCTGCGGGCGGAGTTCGCTGCGGGCGATGCCGCAGTCGGGGCGGCCTTCACCACCCTGGCGGACGAGATCCGCTACCCCGAGGGGGGCATAGACGTCGAGGCCACCGTCCAGATCCGCCGGCTGAAGGCGCGGATGGAAGCCGAGAGGATGCCAAGGGGCGTCGAGCCTGCCATGCACCTCAAGCTCGGGCCCGGCGGCCTGGCCGACGTCGAGTGGGTCGCGCAGCTGCTGCAGCTTCGGCACGCCAGCGCAGTGCCGGCGCTGCGCACCACCCGAACCCCGCAGGCGCTCGCGGCCGCGCGCGACGCGGGCCTGGTAGCGGCCGCGGACGCCCAGACGCTAGTGACAGCGTGGCTGCTGGCCTCCAGGATCAGGGACGCGGTGATGCTAGTCCGCGGGCGTGCGTCCGATACGCTGCCGTCCTCGCCCACCGAGCTGGCGGTCGTCGCGCGGCTGCTCGGGTACCCGCCCGACGGTGCGCAGGAACTGCTCCAGGACTGGCGGCGGGCCGGCCGTCAGGCCAGGGCCGTGATGGAGCGCCTTTTCTATGGCTGAGCCACAATTCCGGGAGGCGGCGGTGCCGGGAGCGCAGGGCCAGGCCGATCCGTCGCTGGCGCGGACTGTCGCCGCGGCGTCGGCCGCGCTCGGCCGGCAGCTGGCCGATCCGGTCCGGCTGACCGGCTCGGACTGGTCGCTGGTGGTGCGCTGCCGAGACATCGAAGGCGGCGGCACGGTCGTGGCCAAGAGCTACCCGGCATCGTCACGCGACGGCACATCCTGTTTCGCGGCCGAGGCGGCGGGCCTCGCGGTCAGCGCCGGCACGGGTCTCGCACCGGAGCTGCTGGCGGCCGATTCGCGCAGCCTCACGCTGGTGATGTCGGACCTCGGCTCGTGGCCGAGCATGGCCGATGTCCTGCTGGGGGATTCGGCCTCGGCCGCGCGCCAGGCGGTCCTCGACTGGGCGGCGCGCGGCGCCGAACTGGCTGTACGGACCAGCGAGCGCCACCGTGATTTCGAGACGCTCAAGTCTCGATATCTCGGCGGTTCGCCGGACATCAGCGATGCGCTGGTGATACGCGGCCGGGTCGCGGGAGTCGCGGATCGGGTGGCCGAACTAGTCGCGCGGCCGGGCAGCGGCCTGGCTGGAGTCCGGGTACCCGCCGGCCTGCGAGCGGAGTTGCACGCAGTCGCGGACGCAGTCGGGCCAGGCAGGTACCCGATCTTTTCCGCGGGCGACATGTGCCCGGACAACAACCTCATCACCGCGAACGGCCTGCGGTTCGTGGACTTCGAGAGCGCCGGCATCTACAGCGTGTTCCTCGACGCGGCCTACATCCGGATGCCGTTCAGCACCTGCTGGTGCGTATTCCGGCTGCCGCCTGAGCTGACCGCGGCCGCGGAGAGCTCCTACCGCGCCCAGGTGACCCTCGCCTATCCGGACCTGGCCGATGACGCGGTCTGGCTGTCGGGCCTGCACAGCGCAGTTGCTGCCTGGTCGTCATCGTCGCTCAGCCGGCTGCTCCATCGCGCGATCGAGTCAGATGAGCCGCTAGAGCCCGGCCGGGTCTCGCCCGGCATCAGGCAGCTCATCCGGTACCGCTGGCGGGTGCTACTGGACTGGCTGGACGGAGGGCCGCAACTGCCGGCGCTAGCCGCGCTCACCGAGTCGCTGCTGGCCGCAACCGAGGACTGGCAGGCACCGGACCTGCCGCTCTACCCGGCGTTCGGCGTCAGCCCGCCGCCGTCCGCCGGTCGCGGTAGGCAGCCATGAGACTTTGCGAGTCGGCCGCCGGCAGGTACCTGACCGCCTCGCGCATCGTCACGCCCGAGGCCCGGCGCGCTCGCGGTGCCAGCCACTCGATGACGAGGTCAGGCTGCTTCTTGGCGGTCTCCCGCAGCACCCAGCCGATGGCCTTGCGGATGAAGAACTCTTTCTCCGCCAGCATCTGGTCGGCGTAGCGCCCGAACTGGGCGAACGGCGCCGGGTCACCGCGGCGCAGCGGCACCAGCAGCGCGAGCAGCGCGGAGCGGCGGATCCAGAAGCTCGGATCCCCGGCCCAGCGGTCCAGCGTGCTGCCGAGTTCCGGAAACCGGGCGACGAGTGACCCTGCCACGTCGGCGGCCAGTCCGTCGACGAGCGCCCAGGTGCCTGCCTCGCGCAGCATGCGCTCGACCACATCGATGTCCTCGGCCTCGAGCAGCCGCCTGCGATCGGTGAGCATGATGACGGCCGCCATCCGGCACTCGAAGACGTTCCGCTGCCACAGGCGGCCAGCCACGGCGAGCAGGTGCGGTCTGGTCAGGTCGGCCTGGGCGCGGCGCCAGGCGACCACGGCCGCCCTGGCCTGCGGGACGCTGGCCCCGGTGAACTCCAGGTCGATCTTCAGGTACGCCTTCGAGGCCGCGGCTCGCTCGGGGGCCACCCCGGTCGACAGCGCGCGCTCGATGGCACTGGCCTGGGTTACCGCCCGTTTCGTCACCGGGACAGCCTGCCAGCGAAAAGCGTCCGGGGACAAGCAGCGGCCCCGCCAGGTGCGCAAACCCGGCGGGGCCAGATCCGACAGGAAGGAATCAGGATCACGTCTATTTTAGGCAGCCTATTAAGGCGATGTCATTAATTGGCTTCGGACGGCTGGTCCGCCCGGCCGCGGAATGCGGATTCAGCCGACGTAGATCGCGGTCGCGCTAATCCGCTTGTCGCCGCAGTCGTGGTGGCCGGGCAGTCCGAGGCCGTCCTTCTTCTCGTCGTCCTTGGTGCAGGCGAACGTCTGCCAGTAGTTCTCTCCGCTGCGCAGGTGAATGTAGAAGGTGAGCGTGTATTCGATCTCGCCGCTGTGCACCTTCGCGGGCCTGGACGCCTTCGCGCTCGCCGACAGGTAGTACCACTTGGGGCTCCCGCTCGCCGAGTACCACTCCGCGATGTACTCGTACAGGTGCTTGCGTACCTCGGTCTTGTAGGCCGAGGCCGGCAGGTAGATGTAGAACTTGTAGCTGAAGGTGCACGAGCTTGAGCTGCACTTCTTGTGTGACTTGGCGTAGCCAGCGCCCGCGCTCACGTAAACGGTCTGGGTGCCCGAGGTGAGGTCGAGGCTGCCGCCGGTGGACACCTGGACCTCGTACTTTGTGGCCACCGAAGGGGTCGCCGTGAACGAGTACGTGCCGACGGTGGTGAGCGTCACGGTTTTGCCCGTCGCCGTGAAGGCCTTCTTCCCGAACGGCTCTTGCAGCAGCGAAACGACGTCGCCTGACGCATACCCGGTCACGGTGCCGCTGATCGTGGCCTGATCCCAGTTGTCGTGGGTGGCCTTGTAGATAACCACCGCGTAGCCGTCGACTAGGCCGTTGACGGCGCCAGGGTAGTTCGGTGACGTGGCGCTGATGGTGACGCTGTAAGAGGCCGGACCGGCGGCGAGCGCCGGCACGGCCGTCGCGATGAGACCGCCCGCGATCGCCGCAGGCGCGATCCATCGCCAGATCCTGGACATTATCCGCTCCGCTTCCCGCCGTGAGGCCCCGCCGCCTGGATAGGTCGGGCTAAAGCATCCCAGAGGCCGTTATGCACGCACAAGATGGGCGGACAGGGGGCGCAAACACGCGAGCTGGGCGCGGAGTCTCCTCCGGCCCAGCTCGGCCTTCCTCTTCCCGGGGATCAGATGTCGTAATACAGCTCGAACTCGTGCGGGTGCGGGCGGAGCCTGATCGCGTCGATCTCGTTGGAGCGCTTGTAGTCCAGCCAGGTCTCGATCAGGTCAGGAGTGAAGACGCCGCCCTCGAGCAGGAACTCGTGGTCAGCCTCCAGGTGCTCGAGCACCTTCTCCAGCGAGCCCGGCACCTGCGGGATGGCCTTGGCCTCGTCGGGCGGAAGCTCGTAGAGATCCTTGTCGACCGGCTCCGGCGGCTCGATCTTGTTCTTGATGCCGTCCAGCCCCGCCATCATCATGGCGGCGAACGCCAGGTACGGGTTGCAGGACGGGTCAGGAACCCGGAACTCCAGTCGCTTGGCCTTGGGGTTCGGGCCGGTGATCGGGACACGGATGCAGGCCGACCGGTTGCGCTGCGAGTAGACCAGGTTCACCGGCGCCTCGAATCCTGGCACCAGCCGGTGGTAGGAGTTCATCGTGGGGTTCGTGAAGGCCAGCAGCGCGGGCGCATGCCTGAGCAGCCCGCCCACGTAGTACCTGCCGGTGTCTGACAGCCCCGCGTAGCCGACCTCGTCGTAGAACAGCGGCGCGCCGTCCTTCCACAGGCTCTGGTGGCAGTGCATGCCCGAGCCGTTGTCGCCGAACAGCGGCTTGGGCATGAAGGTGACGGTCTTGCCGGCCGCCCGCGCCGTGCTCTTCACCACGTACTTGTAGAGCATCAGCTTGTCGGCCATCGCCAGCAGCGTGTCGAACCTGATGTCGATCTCGGCCTGCCCCGCTGTGCCGACCTCGTGGTGCTGCATCTCGACTTCCACGCCGCACGCGATGAGGTTGCGCACCATCTCCGAGCGCAGGTCGGTGTAATGGTCCATCGGCGGCACAGGGAAGTACCCGCCCTTGTACCGCGGCTTGTAGCCAAGGTTGCCGCCGGGCTCGTCCCGGCCGGTGTTCCAGGCACCCTCGATCGAGTCGATGTGGTAGTAGCCCTCGTTCGGCCCCGTCTCGTACCGCGCGGAGTCGAAGATGTAGAACTCCGCCTCCGGTCCGAAGTACGCGGTGTCCGCGATCCCGCTGCCGCGCAGGTAGTCCTGGGCCTTCCTGGCGATGTTGCGCGGGTCGCGGGTGTACGGCTCCCCGGTGAGCGGGTCATGCACGAAGAACGTCAGGTTGAGCGTCTTGTGCGAGCGGAACGGGTCGACAACCGCCGTGGCCGAGTCCGGAAGCAGCAGCATGTCCGACTCGTGAATCTGCTGGAAGCCGCGGATGGACGAGCCGTCGAACATCAGACCGTCGCTGAACACGCCGGGCCCGAAGGACTCGGCCGGAACCGTGAAATGCTGCACTGTGCCCGGAAGGTCGCAGAACCTCACGTCGACGAACTGCACTCCCTCGGCCTTGATGAACCCCAGTACCTCATCGCCGCTTGTGAACATCAGGTCTCCTTTTGGGCCGCACAGTACGGGGACAATCCCGGACTAGCCGGGTCAGGCGCCGCCGCCCGGCGCGCCATTGACGTTAGCCGGGAACGGTTTCCTTGCCGTGTCCCCATTGTTTCGCCGGTGTTACACCGGTGGCCGCTGGCCGTACCGGCCGCCAGCCGCCCCCAGCCGCTGACTCCCTGCCCCCCAGCCTCGCCGGCCGCTCGGGCGCCTCGCCGCGGCGGGGCCTCCTGCCAGCATGCCAGTGCCGCGTGGCGCGCACGAGCGCTTCTGCCAGCAATCACGTGCCGCTGGCCGGTGGCCCGCCAGACCGCGGCAGCGGATAACGTTTAGTCGTGACCAACCAGCAAGCCGCGAGCAGTGACGCTGAGGCCTACCCAGGCCAGCATCTGGGCCTGCCGGAGTTCGGCCCGGGTTCCGTGGCTGGCTGGAGTCGGCGGTTCGCCGCGCTGCTGATCGACTGGGTCGTCTGCAGCCTGATCGCGCTGGCGTTCTTCTATCACCCCACCGGCGGCCACGCCTCGGGCGCCCTGGAGCAGCCCCGGCTCTGGACGCTGCTGGTATTCGGCATCCAGGATTTCCTGCTTACCGCCACCCTCGGCTTCACGATCGGCAAGCGGCTGACCGGCCTGCGCGTCATCAGGCTGGACGGCCGGGCCGTCGGATTCGCCAGGGCGCTGGCCCGCACGGTACTGCTGATGCTGGTGGTCCCGGCCCTCATGATGGACCGCGACTTGCGCGGCCTGCAGGACAAGGCGGCCGGGACGGTTGTCGTCCGGAGCTAGCGGATCTTCGGCCGTGGCGGCCTTGGCATCCGCGCGTTGCGCGGCACCGGGCCCTTGGGCATCTGCAGTTGCTGCGGCATGGCGTTGAGCCGGAAGTTCAGCTCGGCGACAGTCTGGCCCTTGAGGTTACGCGGCAGCCTCATGATCTTCTTCTGCAGCTGCTTGATCGGCACCTGGCCCGGGGCGTCCCCGACCTGGAAGTCATAGATCGGGATCTGCCCGGCGATCCGGGAAATCCGCTTCTTCTCGGCGGCTAGCAGGGTCGGCAGCCTGTTAGGCGAGCCCTCGCCAACCAGGATCACGCCAGGCTTTCCGACGGTCCTGTGCACGACGTCCATGTTGCGGTTCGCCGCGATGGCCGGGGTGGTGTAGAAGCCGCCGCGCAGGCTCTGCAGGATCGCCGCGGCCGCGCCCGGCTGGCCCTCGATCGCCTTGAACTGCGCTGCCTGGGCAAACCGGCTAAACAGCAGCATCGCGGCCAGGGCGCCGGACAGGATGCCAAGCGGGATGAACACCGCCAGCAGGTGCAGCAGCAGGCCAACGACCACGAAGACGGCGACGATGCCGACACCGGTGAGCGCCACGATCGGCAGCGCCTTGGGGTCGGTCTTGCGGACGATCCCGGCGACCAGCCGGATCTGCTTGATGCGCCCCATCGAGCTCGGGTCATCGGGGATCTCGGGGAGGCCTCCGGACTTTTTCACCATGACGGCGAGGATACCGGTCCGGATCGCCGTTCCATCGCCTGGCGGTACAGCCGCCCGGCCCGGTAGGACGAGCGCACCAGCGGTCCGGACTGAACCCCGGCGAACCCCATCTCGGCCGCTTCCGCTGCCAGCTCGTCGAACTCCGCTGGCGGCACCCACCGCTCGACCGGATGGTGCCGGGCCGACGGGCGCAGGTACTGGGTGATCGTGAGCAGGTCACAGCCCGCCGCGTGCAGGTCGGCCATGGCCTGGCTGATCTCCTCGCGGCGCTCGCCCATGCCGAGGATGAGATTCGACTTGGTGACCAGCCCGTCGTCGCGGGCCATGGTCAGCACCTGCAGCGATCGCTCGTACCGGAAGCCGGGCCGGATCGAGCGGAAGATCCGGGGCACGGTCTCAATGTTGTGGGCCAGCACCTCTGGCCGGGACGAGAAGACCTCGGCCAGCTGCGCGGGATCGGCGTTGAAATCGGGGATCAGCAGCTCGACGCCGCAGCCAGCCACAGCCTGGTGGATCTCGCGGCAGGTCTGCGCATAGAGCCAGGCGCCGCCATCGGGCAGGTCGTCGCGGGCCACGCCGGTGACGGTGGCGTAACGCAGGCCCATGGCCGCCACCGACTCAGCGACGCGGCGCGGTTCGTCGGTGTCCAGCGGACCCGGCTTCCCGGTGGCGATCTGGCAGAAGTCGCAGCGTCTCGTGCACTGGTCGCCACCGATGAGGAAGGTGGCCTCGCGGTCCTCCCAGCACTCGAAGATGTTGGGACAGCCGGCCTCCTCGCAGACCGTGTGCAGCCCCTCGCGCCTGACAAGCTGCTTGAGCTCGGTGTACTCCGGGCCGGTGCGCATCCGGGTCTTGATCCACGGGGGCTTGCGCTCGATCGGGACCTGGCTGTTGCGTGCTTCGAGCCGGAGCAGCCGCCGGCCGTCGGGAGCGAGTACCACGCATTCAGCCTATTACTGGCGCGGGGCCGGGGCAGCCGCGGAACCGGCCAGGCCGCGCGGAGCCGGCCCGGCGCGGCCTGGGCGAAGGCCGCCGGGATGCATGACAGTCCGGTTTATAGTCCTCTGTCCGGTACGACGACCGGCGGTCACGCTTGTCTGAGCCAATCCTCAAGGTAGCCTCAGCCAACCGGGAGCTAACGCTCAGGCAGGCGCGAGACCCCCCTCAGCGGCACCGCCGATTATCGAAATGTAGCTCTGAAGGCCGCAGCAGGCCGTGGTTGATCCACCGAGGTTCTGAAGAGGGGAACGGTTCGCATGGACACCGAGCATGGCTCCTCCGCGCCGTACGGCTCGTACGGCTCCGGCGAGTATGGCCCGTATGGGTCCGCCCCGCCGCAGCCGGGCCAGCAGTACCCGGCCGGCCCGCCGCACGCCTCTGGCCAGCAGGGACCGCCGCCCCCTCCGCCGCCGCCACCGTGGGCAGGCTGGGCCGGAGCCGGGTGGCACGGCTATCCGCCAGTGCCCGGCGCCCGGCCCGAGGCCGCCTTCGGCGGGCGCGGCCGGCACGGGCGCCGGCCCCGGCGGCGGAAGGGCCTGGCCCTTGCGGCCGCCGGCACGGCACTGGCCGTGGCCGCCGGCGGCGCCGCCGCCTGGGCGACGAGCGGCTCCGGCGACAGCTCGCTGAGTACCGCCGCGATCGTCAGCCGCACCGATCCTGGCCTGGTCGACGTCATCGCGACCCTCGGATACCAGCGGGGCGAGCAGGAGGGGACCGGCATGGTCCTGACCTCGACCGGCGAGGTGCTGACGAACAACCACGTGATCGCCGGCGCGACCTCGATAAAGGTCAGGGATATCGGGAACGGGCGCACCTACACTGCCAGCGTCGTCGGCTACAGCGACACCGACGATGTCGCCGTCCTGCAGCTGGAGGGCGCGAGCGGGCTCACGACGGTCTCCATCGGCAGCGACAGCAGCCTGGCCCAGGGCCAGAAGATCGTGGCGATCGGCAACGCCGGGGGCAAGGACGGCACTCCGTCCGTGGCCACGGGCACCATCACCGGCCTTGGCACCGCCATCGAGGCCGAGGACCAGGGCGACGGCGTCGTCGAGCACCTGGAAGACATGATCCGCACCGACGCCGATATCCAGCCTGGCGACTCTGGCGGGCCGCTGGTCAACTCAGCCGGGCAGGTCGTCGGGATGGACACCGCCGCCTCAAGCAGCAACTCAGGGCAGCCGGGCACGACGGCCGAGGTGACGACGACGGCGTTCGCCATCCCGATCAGCAGGGCAATCTCGATCGCCGAGCAGATCGAGGCCGGCCAGGCCTCGAGCACCGTGCATATCGGCGCGACGGCGTTCCTCGGCGTGGCGGTGGACTCTCAGTCCAGCGGGTTCGGCGGCGACCAGGAGCAGGGCGTCACCATCGAGGGAGCCATCCAGGGAACGCCCGCCGCCGGGGCAGGCCTGGCCGAGGGTGACACCATCGTCTCGGTCGGCGGGCACGATGTCACCTCGTCGTCAGACCTGCAGACCGTGATCGAGGGTTACCACCCCGGCGACAAGGTCACGGTGTCCTGGACCAACCAGCTTGGCCAGGCGCAGAGCGCGACGGTAACGCTGATGAACGGCCCGGCCGCCTGATGGCCTGCTGAGCCTGGCTGGGCCGCACGGCGCCCCGCGCGGCCCGGCCAGCCCCGGTCTACGCCTCCTGCGCCCCGCGGACCGCGCCGTCGATGATCAGCCGGAGGCCGCGCTCGAACCGCGCAGCGAGAAGGCCCGGCTCTGCCAGCGACTCGGCCTGCGGATCCTCAGCCAGGGTGGCCATGAACGGGAACTGGCCGGACCGGATCTGGGCTCGCATGAAGTCAGCGGCTGCCTGCGCCTGCGCTCCCTGACCTGAGCGCTCGTCCCACTCGGCAGCATGCAGCAGGTGGCCGAACACGTAGTCGTCGATGATGGCAAGCAGGTCCAGCTTGGCCGCGGTGTCCAGCGGCGCGGCCGCGAGCGCGGCGAGCGACTGCTCGAAGTGCCGCATGCCATTGGGCCCGGCCAGGGTCACCGCGGCGGCCGGCCTGCCCTGCAGGACCTGGACCGCCCACGGATGGCGCAGGTAAGCATCGCGGGTATGCCGGGCGACCAGCGCGAGCGCCTCCTGCCAGTCGGCCGGCAGCTCGCCAGGCACCAGGGCTTCGCCCAGGACTGCGTCGTCGACCAGCGCCAGCAGGTCGGCCCTGGTCTCGATATAGCGGTACAGGCTCATGGTGCCCGAGCCCAGCATTCCGGCAATGCGACGCATGGAGACAGCCTCAAAGCCCTCGGCGTCGGCGATCGCAAGGGCAGCCGCGGCGATCTGCTCGCGGCTGAACCGCGGCCGGCGGGCAGTTGGCTCCGGCCTGGCCCAGATAGGCACGGCTCCGGCACGGTCTGACTGGTGCACCATGTCGTCCGGTGATCTCCTCAAGTGGAGTGGCGGGTTGTCGGAGTACAGCGTACTCTATACAGTACGGCGTACGCTCAGCATAGCGCTCGCGGTCTCTCGTAACCCGGCGGCCGCGCAGAGTTATAGAGATATATCTTGTTGAGCTCACGGAAGAGATATATCTTAAGCGGGCGAGCCACGGCGCTACTGCCTCGACAGAAAGCAGGGACGGCATGATGACGGGCATCCGGCGGCTGCATCGGACTCTGGTTGACCGGCTGGCGGAGACGCGCTGGCTGAAGGACAGGGCAGGCGCGCGTGCCAGGTGGGTGCACTACGAGCGGCATGCCAGGGCCTGGAACCGCAGCGCTGAGCGCCACGCGCGGGCGCAGCAGCGAGCTAGGACCGGGGCGCAGACGCTGCACACCGGCGGGCACGCGCGCGCCCAGCGGTGGGCGCACCATGGCGAGCCGCGGGTGCTGCCACGCTGGCAGGCCGCGATCGCCAGGCTCATCGGGAACTCGACAGTGCGCGCGCCACGGGAGAGGTCGGGCAGGTGACGGAAGCCATCAGGGCCGAGGGACTAGTCAAGAACTTCGGCAAGACCCGGGCGCTGGCGGGGGCTGACCTGTCCGCGCAGGCAGGGACGGTACTCGGCGTCCTCGGCCCGAACGGGGCAGGCAAGACCACCGCGGTGCGGATCCTTACCACGCTGCTGCCGCCCGACGGCGGGACCGCAACGGTCGGCGGTTACGACGTGGTGACCGATGCCCACCGGGTCCGCCAGCTCATCGGGCTCACCGGCCAGTACGCGTCGGTCGACGATGGCCTGAGCGGAACCAACAACCTCGTCATGATCGGCCGGCTGCTTGGCCTCAGCCGCGCCGACGCGAAGGCACGGGCCAGGGAACTGCTCGCCAAGTTCGGTCTTACCGAGGCAGGCGGGCGGCCGGTGAAGACCTACTCGGGAGGCATGCGCCGCCGGGTTGACCTGGCCGCCAGCCTCGTCGGGCGGCCGCAGGTGCTGTTCCTGGACGAGCCCACGACGGGACTGGACCCGCAGGGCCGCAGCGAGGTGTGGGACACGATCCGGATGCTGGTCAGTGACGGCGTCACAGTCTTGCTGACCACGCAGTACCTAGACGAAGCCGACCAGCTTGCCGACGACATCGTCGTCATCGACCACGGCCGAGTCATCGCCACGGGCACGCCCGATGAGCTTAAGGCCAAGGTCGGCGGGCAGGTGCTCGAGGTCGAGCCCGCAGACCAGGCGCGGCTCGGCGATGTCGCGGCCGTGCTGGCCAGCTGGACCGGAGACGAGCCGGTAGCCGAGCCCGGCGCCAAGCTCGTCGCGGCCCAGCTAGCGAACGCCTCGGTGCTGCCAGGCATCGTGCGCCAGCTCGACGACGAAGGCATCGAGCTGGCCGAGTTCAGCCTGCGCAAGAGCAGCCTGGACGAGGTGTTCCTCACCCTCACCGGCCATCGCGCCGAGGACGAGGCCACGGCCAGCGGCCTGGCAACCGAGCGAGATGGGGCAACTCGATGACCACCGCAACCCTGGCGGCCGGGCAGCCGCCCACGGCCCGGCTGAGCCCGCTGGCCGGGCTGCGCAACTCGCTGACGCTGACCTGGCGCAGCGTGCTGAAGATCCGCACGAACTCCGAGGATCTGCTTGGCCTGAGCCTGCAGCCGATCATGTTCCTGCTCCTGTTCACCTACGTGTTCGGTGGCGCGATCGCGCACGGCAGCGTGCACGATTACCTGCAGTACGTGCTGCCCGGCATCCTGGTGCAGACCGTCTTGTTCGCCACGCTGGGCACCGGCCTCATGCTCAACCAGGACATCTCCGCGGGGATCTTCGACCGGTTCCGCAGCCTGCCGATCGCCCGCTGGGCGCCGCTGGCGGGCGCGATCATGGGTGACGTCACCAGATACGTCATCTCGGTCGTGGTGACGGTTGGCTTCGGCATGATCATGGGCTTCCGGGTCACTACGAACCCGCTGGCCGCCGTCGCTGCCTGCGCGCTGGTGCTGGTCTTCGCGATGGCCATGTGCTGGATCTCCGCGCTGATCGGCCTGAGCGTGAAGACGCCGCAGGGCGTGCAGACCTTCGGCTTCACCGCAATGTTCCCGATCGTGTTCGCCAGCGGGCTGCTCGTCCCGATCCAGACAATGCCGGGCTGGCTGCAGGCCTTTGCCAAGGCCAACCCGATGACGCTGCTCGCGGCCGCGTGCCGTGGCCTGATGACCGGGGGCCCGGTCGCGGTGAACGCCGGCGAGTCGCTGCTGTGGGCGCTTGGCATCGTGGTGGTATTCGCGCCGCTCGCGGTCCGCGTGTACCGTCGCAAGACGTGACCCAGACCGCCGACGCCCCCGCCCTGGTCAGGCAAGCCTGGGCGGTGGCCCGCCGGGTCGGCTTCCCGCTCACCAGGGACGACCCGGGCCACGGCCGGGGATCGGCCAGCCTGCCAGGCACCGGCCGGTTCCTTGCGGTGCTCGCCGCCGGCTGCACCGGCGGCCGGATCGCGGAACTCGGCACCGGAGTCGGCATCGGCACCGCGTGGATGTCGGACGCGATGCCCGCTGACTGCACGCTGGTGACCGCCGAGATCGATCCGGCCCGTGCCGCCGCGGCAGCCGGCCTGCTGTCCAGCGATCCGCGCGTGCGCGTTCTGGTTGGCGACGCCAGCGCGGTGCTCGCCCCGTTCGCCCCGTTCGACCTGATCTTCTGTGACGGCGGCCTGCGCGAGATGGCTGGCTTCCGAGCCCTGGTCGACTGGCTCAAGCCGGGTGGGCGCATCGTGATGGACGACGTGACCCCGGTCAAGGCGCTGTCGCCGGATTCGGCACTGCTGCAGGCGGACCCGAAGCGGCAGATGTTCGCAGCCGAGGAGCGCCTCACCTGGACTGAGGTAGTGCTGCCGGACCTGGAGAACTCGCTGCTGGTCGGCACCCGGCGGTAAGCCGCCGGGGAGCGTGCGAAACCGCGAGAAGACGATCGGGAAGGGTAGGAATGCGCAACACCAAGCTGGGTGAGCTCACCGTCTCCGTCCAGGGCCTCGGCTGCATGGGAATGAGCGAGTGGTACGGCGCAGCCGACTGGGACGAGTCCGTCGCCACCATCCGCCGGGCGCTGGACGATGGCGTGACGTTCCTCGACACAGCCGACATCTACGGAGCCGGCCACAACGAGGTCCTGGTGGGGCGAGCCATCTCCGGCCGCCGGGACGAGGTGCAGCTGGCCACCAAGTTCGGCATCGACAGGTCCGGCGGCGACGGCAAGTCCCGCGTCCTGCGCGGGGAGCGGTCGTACGTCAAGCGGGCCGCTGAGGCAAGCCTGGTGCGGCTCGGCGTCGAGGTCATCGACCTTTATTACCTGCACCGGCCGCCGCAGACCGCCGAGATCGAGGAGACGGTCGGCGCGATGGCCGAGCTCGTGGCAGAGGGGAAGGTCCGCTACCTAGGCCTGTCCGAAGTGAACAGTGACCTGCTGCGCCGCGCCTTTGCCGTGCATCCGATCACCGCCGTGCAGAGCGAGTACTCGCTGTGGACCCGTGACGTCGAGACCGAGGTGCTCGATGCCCTGCGCGAGCTGAACGTCGGGCTGGTGGCCTACTCGCCTCTTGGCCGCGGCTTCCTGACCGGCGCCGTGGACATCGCCGCGCTGGACGGCAGGGACTTCCGCGCACACAATCCCCGCTTTACCGGCTCGGCCGCCGTTAGCAACCAGGCGATCGCCGACACCGTGCGCAACGTCGCCGAGGCCAGCGGCGTCGCGCCCGCGCAGGTGGCGCTGGCCTGGGTCTATGCCCAGCAGCAGCGGCTGGGCATCCCGGTGGTCCCGATCCCTGGCACCAAGCGCGTCAAGTGGCTCGAGCAGAACATCGCCGCGCTGGACGTCACCCTCAGCCAGGACGACCTGGCCCTGCTCGACCCCCTCGGCAGCCGGGTATCCGGGGCTCGCTACTAGCCGCCTCCGATGAGCGCCAGGCGGGCGGCCGCGGTCTCGGCTCGCGCCCGCCGGGCGGTATACCGATGTGACGGCGGGGCCTGTCGTCGGGGAGGATAGGCCTATGCCTAGCCAGTTCGACCCGCCGTCAGGAACGCGTGACTTCCTTGCCGCCGAGGTGGATCGACGCGAGCATGTGCTCAGCGTCATCCGGTCGGTGTTCACGCGCTACGGGTTCGAGCCGCTGCAGACCCCCGCGTTCGAGCGGCTCGACGTGCTGCTCGGCAAGTACGGCGACGAGAACGACCGGCTGGTCTTTAAGATCCTGCGCCGCGGCGAGCACGAGGCGTCCGGCGAGGCCGACCTCGCGCTGCGGTACGACATGACAGTGCCGCTGGCCAGGGTCGCCGCGGCCTACGGAAGCCAGCTGCCGGTGCCGTACAAGCGGTACGCGATCGGCCCGGTCTGGCGGGCCGACCGGCCTGGACGGGATCGTTACCGCGAGTTCATCCAGTGTGACCTGGACACGCTCGGGTCGGCCTCGCTGCTCGCGGACGCCGAGGCGCTGTGCGCGCAGCACGACGCCCTGGCCGAGCTCAGGCTGCCGGAGTTCAGGATCCAGCTGAACTCCCGGCACGTGCTGGCCGGGCTGCTGGAGGCGTTCGGGGTACCTGCTGACCTCGGTGCCCGGGTGCTGATTTCGCTCGACAAGCTGGACAAGCTGACCCCGCCCGAGGTTGTCGCCGAACTCGTGGATGAGCGCGGCCTGAACGCCGGTATCGCGGGCGAGCTGGTGGCCACGCTCACCGCGCCGGACGCGGCCGACCGCCTCCGCGTGGCGCTCAAGCAGACCGACACCGGGACCGCCGGGCTGGATGAGGTCGACACCGTGCTGGGTCTGGTTGCCGGGCAGATCCCGGCCGACCGGATCGCGTTCACCCCGCGCATGGTCCGCGGGATTAGCTACTACACCGGCCCGATCTGGGAGGTGGTCGCTCCCGGCGTCGCCTCCGCGATCGGCTCGGGCGGCCGGTACGACCACCTGATCGCCGTGCTCGGCGGGCCGGACGTGCCGGGGACAGGCTCGTCCGTCGGGGTCGAGCGCATCCTGCCGCTGCTGCCCGACGCGGGCGCTTCCGGCCGGGCCAGGCTAGAGGTCGCGGTCACGGTACTCAGCCAGGACCTGGCCGTGCAGGCTTTCGGGTTCGCGGGCAGCGCGCGCGCCGCCGGGCTGCGGTCCAGTGTGTACCTGGGCAGCTCGGGCAAGCTGGCGCGGCAGCTGAAGTGGGCGAGCGACAGCGGCGCGCGCTGGTGCCTGATCTACGGCGAGCGCGAGCACCAGGCTGGCGTCGTCACGGTCAGGGACATGACCAGCGGCGAGCAGACCGAAGTCACCGTCGACGAGCTTGGCGGCTACCTCGCCGGCCTGCCCGGCGCGCACGCCTGACCAGGCTGCGTGCCGGGAACTCCGTCATGGCAGCCGACTTCATGGAGCCGCGGGCATGGCATGCCAGCCTGGCAGGCGTCATCGCGGTCGCCGCCGCCCTGCTTACTGACCCGGCCGGGCACGTACTGCTGGTCAGGCAGCACTACCGGGATGCCTGGGCGCTGCCGGGCGGGATCTGCGAGTTTGGCGAGCCGCCGCACGAGGGATGCCGGCGTGAGGTCGCCGAGGAAATAGGCCTTGACCGGCCGCCAGGCAGGCTGCTGGCGGTGGACTGGTACCAGGCCGCCCCGCAGTACGGGCCCGCGGCGCGGCCGGCGCTCTACTTCGTCTTCGACGGCGGCCGCCTGGACGGCGAGGCTGGCATCACGCTGCAGGCTGATGAGCTGGACGACTACCAGTTCATCCCGCCGGCAGCGCTGGCCGGCCTGCTGGCGCCGCCGGTGCTGCGCCGGGTGACCGGGGCGCTCGCCGCGCTGCAGTCGGAGGCGGCAAGCACCACATACGTGCCGTTCTGGGCCAGCCGCTAGCAGCCCGCAAGCGGCAATGTGAGGGGTCCGAGCGGCCGGCCACATGACCTCAGCCGGTGCCGGCCATGGCGGCGCGATGCGGGACGCCGTCGACGCTGCGCACGCTGACCGAGCCGAGCGCAGCCGCAAGCTGGTGCTCGATCGCGCACAGGGTGTCCGCCAC
>DASPWG010000243.1:0-2140 GCA_035621915.1 Streptosporangiaceae bacterium | reverse complement strand
TGCAGCACACTGCTCGTGCCCATGACTACACGCTCCTGACAGCCCCGGCGTCGAGCAGCAGTCGCCGCAGGGCCCACGGGCCCTCATGGCCGCACCATAGACCGGGCGAGCGGACGCGAGATCGGCCAAAGGGCCCGTCCTGATAGGACTTCGGTCACCAGGCAGCGCAACACCAGCTCCGCGGGGACCAAGCCGGGCGCCACTCCCATCGCCTAGCAGCGCACCAAGCAGGTGATCACACCTTGGCACGGGCACCTGCCTGGTCCGGTCCGCGGTGGAGCCAGCGTCGCAGTGGGCGAGTAAAAGCTCATCGGGCGGGACCTTCGGCCGTGGCCGGAGGTGTCGGCCCAGGATTGACTAGACGCAGCGCGCGTCGATGACGTCAGAGCCGAAGACGGCGCCCCACCTGTAGGAGCAGGCAACAAGGAGGCTGTCATGCGAGCCAGGCTCGGCAACCTACCAGCACCGCCGGATCGGCCCAGCGGCACACAGGTCCTCGAGCGGCCACTGCTCAACAAGGATGCTGCCTTCACCCTGCACGAGCGCGACGCACTCGGCCTGCATGGCTTGCTGCCCTGGCGCGTCGCCACGATTGAGCAGCAAGTCGCACTGGAGCTGGAGCACCTCCGGTCCAAGTCGACCGACCTGGAGCGATACATCGGGCTAGTGGCGCTGCAGGATCGCAACGAGACGCTATTTCACCGGCTGCTTCTCGATCACCTCGAAGAACTGGCCCCGATTGTCTACACGCCGACGGTCGGTGAAGCGTGCCGCCGCTTCAGCCACATCGTGCGCCGTCCCCGCGGACTGTGGATCACGCCCGACGATATCGCTCGCATCCCGGACCTGCTGCGCAATACCGGCCGATCGGGGATCCGGCTGATCGTCGCCACCGACAACGAGCGGATCCTCGGCCTGGGCGACCAGGGGGCTGGCGGCATGGGAATCCCGGTCGGCAAGCTCGCGCTTTACTCCGCTGGAGCCGGCGTCAGCCCCAGCCTGACACTTGCCGTGTCGCTTGATTGCGGCACCGACAACCCCGACCTGCTGAACGATCCGCTGTACCTCGGCTACCCCAAGCCTCGTCTGCGCGGGGCCGCCTACGACGAATTCATCGAGGCGTTCATCCAGGCCGTCCTGAATGCCTACCCGGATGTCGTGTTGCAGTGGGAGGACTTCAAGCAGCACAATGCGATCCGCCTGCTTGACCGGTACCGGCACCGCATTGCGAGCTTCAACGACGACATCCAGGGCACGGCCGCGGTGGTCGTGGCCGGGATCCTGGCCGCCTTGCGGCTCGGTGGCGAGCCAATGACCCGGCAGCGGCTTGTGTTCCTCGGAGCTGGCGCCGCCGGTATCGGCATCGCCAGGCTCGTCGAGACGGTCATGCGAGCTGAAGGCGCTCCTGAGGAGCAAATCCGCCGCTCCGTAGTGATGCTCGACTCCGGCGGCCTCGTATTCGAAGGGCGCGATCATCTGGACGAGGACAAGCGCCCGTTCGCTCTCCCCAGACCTGAACTCGCACGCTTCGGCTTCGAGCCGGCCACCCGATACGAGCTGGAGACGGTAGTGCGGCAGGTGGCACCGACCATCCTGATCGGAACGAGCGGGACCGCGGGTGCATTCACCGAGACGGCCATCCGCGAGATGGCCGCGCACGTCTCCGCGCCAATCGTCTTCCCGCTGTCCAACCCGACGGCCAATTCGGAGGCGACACCAGCCGACGTCCTGCGGTGGAGCCAGGAACGCGCGCTAGTCGCTACCGGCAGCCCCTTCAGCCCAGTGCAGGTCGGCCAGAATACGCGCCTAGTCGGGCAGGCCAACAACGTCTTCATCTTCCCGGGCGTCGGCCTGGCCGCAATCGCAGCACGTGTCAGGGAAGTCACCGACCGCATGTTCCTGACCGCGGCCACCACCCTATCGGGACTGGTATCAGCGGAGCGTCTTGCGAACGGCGCCCTCTACCCGCAGATCGCTGACCTGCGGCAGATATCCCAGGCCATCGCCGTCGCGGTGGCACGCGAGGCTCGCGACAGCGGGCTGGCGCGGCTGCCAGCCGAGGAAGACATCGAGGCTGCCGTGAGCGCAGCGATGTGGGCACCCGCGTACGTCGGGTCGGGCGACCATGTCGAATGACCCG
>DASPWG010000242.1:0-31099 GCA_035621915.1 Streptosporangiaceae bacterium | reverse complement strand
CCGCGGGCCGGACCTGGCGACCCGCAGGCGCAGCCGCGAGGCGAGCCGGGGCAGCCTGGCAGGTCAGGCCGCACCGCACCGGGCCAGGGCACCTGGCCAAGCCAGTTCGCACAGGCGCTAGCCGAGGCACTTGGCGGTTCTCGGCCCGCGCAGCAGCTCACGCCGTGGACAACAGAGCAGACCAGGCAGCGGATCCGCCAGCTCGGACCGTTGCTGGCCACGGGCCAGCGACCACGGTTGCGCCGGCTCATGACCTCCGCGCCTGCCAGCGACGTCCTGGAGCTCACCGCCGTCGTGGGATTCGGCCCGCGGGTGCGCGTCCTCGCGCTCCGGCTGGAGCGCGTCGAGGAGCCAGGCGAGCACTGGCGCTGTACCGAGATCGAGTCGGCCTGAGGACCCCCCTAGCGCTCCTGGCTCATCAGCGGCTGCGAGGATCACCATGGCACTGCTTGAATTTGCGGCCAGATCCACATGGGCACGGCGCGTTCCTGCCCACGTTGGCAAACTGCGATGCCGCGCCAGCCGTGGTCTTCTGCTCTGCATGCCCGGTGGCGTCCTCGCTCGGTGCGCTGTAGCTCAGCTGTCCGGTCCGCTTGGGCCGGGACAGGCCGCGCGCCAGAGCAGGCGGCAGTGGCTCGCCGCCGTCGGCTGCGGCGCCCACGGGCTCCGGCTGCGGGGCACGCTGCTGGGCTGTCTGTGGATGCTGGCCGGGCTGTGCCTGCCGAACTGGCTGGGCCGGCGGAGCCTGCTGTACCGGCGCCTGCACCACCGCAAACGGGCCGGCGGCAGGAACAGTCCCGTCCTCTTCGAGTATCGGGTCCACCTGCTGCTGCACTTGCAGGTTGAATATGGTGCTGGCGGACTCTTCCTTGATCCCGTCCATCATCGCGGTGAACATGTCGTAGCCCTCCCGCTGATACTCGATCAGCGGGTCACGCTGGCCGTATCCGCGCAGGCTCACGCCCTCGCGCAGGTAGTCCATCTCATACAGGTGCTCGCGCCACTTGCGGTCAAGCACCGACAGCACGACGCGGCGCTCCACCTCCCGCATGACATCCGGGGTGAGCTCCTGCTCGCGGCGCTCGTAGGCGGCGTGCGCGTCTTCCTGCACGGCCTCGGTGATGACTTCCCTGGAAAGGTGCGACCGCTCGCCGTCGGCCTCCTCCACCAGCTGGTCTACGGTGAAGCTGACCGGGTACAGCTGCCGGAGCGCGCGCCACAGCTTGTCCAGGTCCCACTCCTCGGGGAAGCCCTCGGCCGTCTCGCCCGCCACGTATTCGGCCACGACGTTGTCGATCATGCCGACGAGCTGCCCCTTCAGGTCGGCGCCCTCGAGCACGGCGCGGCGCTCGTCGTAGACCACCTTGCGCTGCCGGTTCATGACGTCGTCGTACTTCAGGACGTCCTTGCGGATCTCGAAGTTCAGTGACTCGACGTTCGACTGCGCTGACCTGATCGCCCGGCTGACCTGCTTGGACTCCAGCGGCATGTCCGGCGGGGTCTTGAGCAGCTGCATGAGGTGCGCGATCTTGTCGCCGTTGAACCTGACCATCAGGTCGTCCTCGAGCGACAGGTAGAACCGTGACAATCCGGGGTCACCCTGGCGGCCTGACCGGCCGCGCAGCTGGTTGTCGATGCGGCGCGACTCATGCCGCTCGGTGCCGAGCACGTACAGGCCGCCGAGCGCGACGACCTCATCGTGCTCCTCGGCCACCGCCTTGCGCGCCTTCTCGACGGCACCCGGCCAGGCAGCCTCATAGTCCTCGGGGGTATCCACCGGCGACAGGCCGCGCTGGTGCAGTTCGGCGTCCGCGATGAACTCCGGGTTGCCGCCCAGCATGATGTCGGTGCCGCGGCCCGCCATGTTCGTCGCGACCGTGACGCCGCCCTTGTGCCCTGCTCGCGCCACGATCGCGGCCTCACGCTCGTGGTACTTAGCGTTCAGCACCTCATGCGGGACGCCCTTGTGCTTGAGCTGCCGGGAGACCAGCTCAGACTTCTCGACGCTGGTAGTGCCGACCAGGACCGGCTGCCCCTTGTGGTGCCGCTCGACGATGTCCTCGACCAGCGCCTCCCACTTGGCGTCCTCGCTCTGGTACACCAGGTCCGGCTCATCGTCCCTGATCATCGGCATGTTGGTCGGAATGGGCACGACGCCGAGCTTGTAGGTCTGATGGAACTCGTTGGCCTCGGTCAGCGCCGTTCCGGTCATCCCTGACAGCTTCTCGTAGAGCCGGAAGTAGTTCTGCAGGGTGATGGTGGCCAGCGTCTGGTTCTCGTCCTTGATCTGGACGCCTTCCTTGGCCTCGACCGCCTGGTGCAGGCCCTCGCTCCAGCGCCGGCCGTGCAGGATGCGGCCGGTGAACTCGTCCACGATCAGGACCTCGCCGTTCATCACGACGTAGTCCTTGTCCTTGGCGTACAGCTCCTTCGCCTTCAGCGCGTTGTTGAGGAAGCTGATCAGCGGGGTGTTGACGCTCTCGTAGAGGTTGTCGATGCCGAGCTCGTCCTCGACCTTCTGCACGCCCGACTCGAGGATGCCGATGGTCCGCTTCTTCTCGTCGACCTCGTAGTCGCCCTCGCCGTCCTCGCCCCTGCGCAGCCGCGGCACGATCCTGGCGAATGTCTGATACCAGATGCTGTTCTCGTCGACCGGGCCGCTGATGATCAGCGGCGTGCGGGCCTCATCGATCAGGATCGAGTCCACCTCATCGACGATCGCGAAGTAGTGGCCGCGCTGGACGCACTCCTCCAGGCCCCAGGCCATGTTGTCGCGCAGGTAGTCGAATCCGAACTCGTTGTTCGTCCCGTAGGTGATGTCGGCCGCGTAGGCCTTGCGCCGCTCGTCCGGGCTCATGTCGGCGAGGATGACGCCGACCTCCAGCCCGAGGAAGCGGTGCACCCGGCCCATCCACTCGGCGTGGTACTTGGCCAGGTAGTCGTTCACCGTCACGACGTGCACGCCCCGGCCGGTCAGCGCGTTCAGGTAGGAGGGCAGCACGGCAGTCAGGGTCTTGCCCTCGCCGGTCTTCATCTCGGCGATGTTGCCCAGGTGCAGTGCTCCGCCGCCCATGATCTGCACGTCGAAGTGGCGCTGGCCGATGACCCGCGAGGCAGCCTCCCTGACCACCGCGAAGGCCTCCGGCAGGAGGTCATCGAGGCTCTGGCCCTCCTCCTGGTGCCGCTGCCGCAGCTCATCGGTCATCGCCCGCAGCTCGGCGTCGCTCAGCCGCCGGACGTCGTCTTCGATCGAGTTAACCTGGCTGACAATCGCCCTGAGCCTGCGCAGCGTCTTGCCTTCGCCTGCGCGAAGGATCTGGTCAACGATTACTGGCACTTGTCGTCGCGCTCCCTGCGGATCGTCTGGCGAGGGGTCCCGGTGGCCGCTCTATGGCCAGGGGCTGGGCAGCGGCCGCCCTGCCCGGCAGGTCCCTCCTGGCATGGCCGCAGCAGCCGCACTGGCTCTACCGTCATGGTAGGCGACCCGGCCAGCCGATGCCGAGTCCGCGCGCGGCCAGAATCGGCCTGAGGCCAGCCGGAGTCAGCCTGGAGCCGGCCAGCTCGCCGGCCTGGCTGAAAACCCACCCGGATGAGATTGCCACCACAATGATAGGTACATTGGGCCACGCGGCAGGAGAGGAGCAGCGGCAATGTCAGAGCAGGTGAGGCCTGCCACCGCGGAAGGCGTCATGACGGGCGCCGAGGGTCTGGGCGGCAGCGTAGGAGCCACGGCCTCATCGGAGCCTGCCCCCTTCGTCTCGCAGGTACCTGGCACTCCGGTCCACTTCCCCACGTTCCACGGCCGGGGAGTTTCCTGGTTCGCGGTGACGCTGATCCTCATCGGCTTCGTGGCCGGCGGGCTTGCACTCGTCTTCGGCCCGACCTGGTGGCTGTTCTGGGTGAGCCTCGCCGTCGCCGTGGTCGGCGCGCTGATTGGCCTCGCGACCGGCATCTTCGACGACTGGTATTAAGCCGGCCACGCGCTGCCGCCGGTGATTGTCACTGGCGGCCGGTAACCTCCCAGACGTGGCCGGTCCGATCCTCCCTGCACCCAAATACACTCTAAAACCGGATGAAGCACGCCATATGGTGCTGCGTGCCCAGGGGCTGCTCGGCGCGGAAGGACGGCGCGGCGGGGTTCCCGGCATGCTGCGGCGGCTCGGAGCGGTCCAGCTCGACACGATCAGCGTCCTGGCCAGGTCACATGAGCTGGTGGCGTATGCCAGGCTCGGGCCGATAGGCCGGGCGAGGGTAGAGCTCGCGTACTGGCACCCGCGCCGGCCTGCCGCGTTCGAGTACTGGTCGCATGCGGCCTGCGTGCTGCCGATCGAGGAATGGCCGTATTACGCGTTCCGGCGCCGGGCCTTCAGGGTCAGGGGACTGCGCTGGCACCAGAGCCATCCCGACGTCTGCGAGCAGGTGCTCGCCAGGATCCGAGCCGAGGGGCCGCTGACCGCGACCGAGCTGGGCGGCGCGAAGAAGGGCGGGCCGTGGTGGGACTGGTCGGACACCAAGATCGCAGTGGAGTGGCTGCTGGACACCGGTGATGTCCTCTGCGCGCGGCGCTCCGGATGGCGGCGCGTCTACGACCTGCCCGAGCGCGTCTTGCCGGACGGACTGGCCGGGAGCGAGCCCGCCGACTCCGAGTGCGTGACCAGGCTCGCGCAGGTGGCCGCTCGCGCGCTCGGCGTTGTCACTCACGCGGACCTGGCGGACTACCAGCGGCTGAGCTACAGCGGCGCCGAGCTGCGCCGTGGCGGGCAGCGCCTGACCGCTGCCTGGGCTGCGGAGGAGGCTGGCCTCGTCCCGGTCGAGATCGCGGGCGCCCGCCGGGCCCCGGCGGTCCGGGCGTGGGCCGACCCGGCGGCGGTCGGCGAGCGGCCCGAATCAGGCGAGCAGGCAGCGGCCGGCGCGCTTGCCCAGCGCGGCCGGCACCGCACTACGCTGCTGTCGCCGTTCGACTCGCTGGTCTGGGACCGGAAGAGGACGCTGCGAGTTTTCGGCTTCGAGCACAGCCTCGAGGCGTACGTGCCCCAGCACAAGCGGGTGCACGGGTACTTCACCATGCCGCTGCTGGCCGGCGGGCGCCTGGTAGGCCGGGTCGACCCGGCCCGCGAGGGGCGGACGCTCATCGCCAGGAAGCTCAGCCTGGATAAGCCGGCGGCCGCCGAGGCTATGGCGCAGGCCCTGGTGGAGGCGGCCTCGTGGGTCGGTTGCGACAGCGTCCGGCTGGAGCAGGTCGAGCCGGCCGGGATCGAGCCGCGGCTTCGGGCGGCACTGGCCGCACACGGCGCCTGACCGCGGTACACCGCGGCTGCCGGACGGCACACGCCGCCGCCCGACTGCACGCGGGGACGCGCGGCCGCCGGACCGCGGCCATCACGGGCCTGCCCGGACGCGCGGCCGCCGGCTCAGTCCTCGCCAGAGAACCGCTCCCACGCGGACTGCCGCGTCATGCCAAGCGCCTCCCCGATCCTGGTCCAGGTGATCCCGCGGGCGCGCGCCTGGCGGACCCACCCCGTCAGCTGCTCCTCGACCTGCGCGCTCGCGGCCGCGACTCGCGGCAGGTGCGCGAGCAGGTCCTCGTCGGACATCTTCTGCTCCCAGGTCTGCATCCGACTGTCGGGGGCGGCGTCCGAACCGTCCTTTGGCTTGCTCGCGATGATCTGCACGCAGAGGTCGACGCACTCATTGCAGATGAAGACACCGGCGCCCGCCACCATGGTCTCCACGTCCGCGGGCAGCTTCATGCAGAACGTGCAGGCCAGGCCCGGTCGCGTATCCGCTGTGCTCATACCTTCCTCCGGCTGGCAGCGCGCCGCTGTCAGGCTGCTCCTGACAGCGCGTCAGGAGTTACCTTACGGTTGTCAGGCTGCGCCTGACAACCTCTCTAGCCGAACTCGATGAGCTTTTCCCGCACTGCCACCATGACCGCCTCCATCCTGGAGTGGATCTGCAGCTTCTCCAGGATGTTGCGCACGTGGTTCTTGACGGTGTTCTCGGAGATGAACAGTTCCTTGGCGATGTCACGGTTGTTCATACCCCTCGCCACCAGCCGCAGGACCTGGATCTCGCGCTCGGTGAGCCGCGGCGCAGGTAGCTCCCGCGGCGGCTCTTCGTCCTCGCGGCGGGCAAGGGCGGCGAACTCGGTCAGCAGCTTGCCTGCCATCGACGGGTTGATCAGTGACTGGCCGCCGTTCACGGCACGGACCGTGTCAGCCACCTCGTCCAGCGGGATGTCCTTGAGCAGGTAGCCGCTGGCGCCCGCACGGATCGCCTCGAAGAGGTCCTCTTCCTCGTCGCTGATCGTCAGCATCACGATCTTGGCGCTCGGGACCAGTTCCTTGAGCGCCCGGCACGCATCGATCCCGCTGCTGCGCGGCATCCGGATGTCCATGAGCACCACGTCCGGCAAGGACTCCCCCGCCTTGCGCACGGCTTCCTCGCCGTCGCTGGCCTCACCGACTAGCTCGATATCGGGCTCGGTTTCCAGCACCATCTCCAGGCCGCGCCGGAACAGGGCATGGTCATCGACGATCATTGCCCGGATGGGCTCAGGCCGCTCCCGGCTGTCGTCGTCACTACCGCTTGGCCCGGCATTGCGGTCCATGCCTTCCTCCTTTGGCGGCCCAGGGCCCACGTGTCTCCCCCGCCCGGCCCGCCGCAACCCTGTCTCCGCGATGCCCGTGCCAGAACTTTCGCCGACCGGCGCTCAGGTTTCAAGTTGCGCCGTCAAACCGGCGCGCCGCCCGCCGGGCTAGCTTCCGCCGGCGTCCGCGGCGCGCCCGGACCTGGCCTTGGTCCGCGTGCCTGCCAGGACGTCGGCGACTCCGTCTTCGGCCGCCTGGCCGGCGCCGGAGCCATCCTCCATCAGCCTGATGACCCCGTACTGGTAGCCGCGCCGACGGTAAACGACGCTCGGCAGGCCGCTGCGCTCGTCGGTGAACAGGAAGAAGTCGTGGCCGACCAGTTCCATCTCGAACAGTGCCTGGTCGATGGTCATCGGGATCGCCGAGTGGAACTTCTCCCTGACGACAAGCGGGCCGTCGCCCTGCATCTCGACCGCTACCACGCTGTCATCTTCACTGTCGTCATCGGCCTGCGCGAGCTCGCGCGCATCGGCTTCGTCCGCTGCCGCGGCCATCGCCGCCATCGCGCTTGCACCGTTGCCGGCCAGGAGCCCGCCGCCACCGCCGAGCCGGATCGCCGGAAGCTCGGCGTCCGATGCCAGGTCGGCCTCGGGCAGATCCGCGAGGCGGATCGCGGCGTGCGCACCATGGCGACCCTTGCGCCGGTCACACGCTCGCCGCATCCTGTTCTCGAGCTTGGCCATCGCCATGTCGAGCGCGGCGAACCTGTCTTCGGCCGCGGCCTCCGCGCGGATCGCCGGACCTGGCGAGATGACCGTGAGCTCGACGCGTTCCTTGCGTCCCGACTGCCGGGGGTTGCGCTCTTCCGTCACCTCGACATCGACCCGGATGGCGCGCTGATCAAGCTTCTCGACCTTCGCCAGCTTCGCAGTTGCGTGCTGGCGGAACCGCTCCAGCACCTCGGTATGCCGACCAGTGAAGATAATGTCCACTGACAACCCCCTTCCAACCGGATCGGAACGGCACCCGCCTGGCCGACCTGGTCTTCTACCCCACATCCGCCTGCTGAGAGAATCGCGGCTGCTAACGCCACTACTACTCTTCTCCCTTACCCAGGAGACATCCGGTCCCCCGGCGGGGCAGGTCTTACTTCTAAGCCGCACCGTGATCAGTCGACGAGAAGTCGCCTTACGTGGGCCGCTTCGCCTGCGGCTGGCATCGGCTTGCCTGGCCCGACGCCCCGCTGCGGGGACGACCGGCCTGGCGCAACCACGGACCCAGGCGGGTGCCATAAGACGAAGTTATCCGGCCTTCCGCACCGCTGTCAGCCCTGGTGGCCGGGATCGGTGGCCGTGCGGGCCAGACTGATGCTCGAGCAAAAGCCACAAATCGCGATCTGACCATGTTCTGCGGCTGCCCAGGGCCGCCGCACGCCCCTGGAGCGGCGTGGTCTTGGGCGGCCCGCGCCGGCTTGCGCCGGAGCAAGGTATTTACGGTATTTCGCAGTGTTTTGAAGATCGCCGAGCCAGGCCCTGCAGGCTAGCCGGGATAGGCGACTGCCGTCCCCTTGGCAGACCACGACCAGCCGCTATCCGGCCCCGCCGAGAAGGTGACCCTGCCTGAAGACGTCGTAACCGCGAGCCCGGCCCCGTCGGAGGTGATCGAGACGGCGCCGCCGGGCGGCACGGGCCCGAGCGGCTGCGACTGGCCGCCGGTCAGCGGCACCTCGTAGATTTCCGGCCCGTCGATCGCCACCAGGTAATACGTGCCGTACCAGCTGATGGCCGTCGGGTCCCCCAGATCAGTGCCGATCGGCACGGTCGGATAGAGCACGAGCCCGTTCCGCGTGTACAGAACCGCTGACAGCAACAGCTGGTTGGTCATCTGAGTCCCTGACGGAGCCTGCACGAGCATCGCTGCGCGTACGTTGTCCGCGGCCAGCCGGACTGCCAGTACGCGGGACCCGGCCGGCAGCGACGGCACGCTCACCTGGGCCGGCGCGCTGTACCCGGGCTGCAGCACCCAGACCCGCCCGCCGGCGACGGCCCACAGATCACCGCTGTCATCCCAGCTGAGTGACGTGCACGCCCCGCCGCTGCCGACCCTGTAGCTGCTGTAGACGCCGGCGGCGTCCTGCACCTCAAGCTCGCACCCCCGCCCTTCCGGCACCGCGACCGCCAGCTGCGCGGCACGCCCGACCGGCGATGCGGCAACCGCCGTGATGCCCGCGCCGAGCGACGGCAACGCCAGCGTGGTGGCTGACTTCACGCCTGGCCCGAGCTGCTTCACGGTGTCGCCATCGGCGAAGTAGAGGTCCCTGGACTGAGCCGATCCGCCGGCCCCGGTTAGTCCGGCTGCTACCGGAGACGGATACTGGACGGCGCCGTCGATCTCCATCTGCACCGAGGTGGCTATCGCCTGGGAGTAGGCGGGGCTGGTCAGCGTCTGCTGCAGCTGGAGATACATGCCCTCGCGCTGGGCCGGCGTGGCCGTGCTCGCGGCGCCGCCGAGATTCACCACGGCGACCTGGTCGCTGATTGAGACCGACAGAAGCCTGGTCCCTGCAGGGAAGTCGGTCCTGGTCACTCCTGACAGCCAGCTGCCGCGATCCTTGATCAGCCCGTTGACCAGGTTGGCCGCGAGGTCGGTGCTCAGGGCGGCGTTGGCTCCCTGGACCGGAGCGAATACCGGATCGGGCACCAGCGCGTCACCAAGCTGGGAGAAGAAGTACAGGTTCCTGGGCTGATAGACCTCCTGGAAATCGGTCTGGGTTAGCAGCAGCGTCTGCTGCGCCGGCAGTGACTCGATCAGCCAGACGTTGTTGTGCAAGCCGAGAGTGAAGGTGTAGCTGGCTGAACCAGGCCCGTATCGATACTGCCCCGAGTCGCTGAGCGACGCGAGCCGCTGGCCCGTCACGTTGACCTGCACCAGGCCAAGGCGGGGATTTGAGGTAATACCGAACAACAGGTTGTTGTTCACGACCGTCACGGAGGCCGGCGGCTGCCACTGGACGCCAGGGGCCAGGTAGCGGCGCGCCGCTGCGGCGCCGCTGGCACTCGCCTGCAGGAACCCGTCCACCACGTCCGTGGGCGACCATCCTGGCTGGGGCGGCGGTGGCGGCAGCGGCTGCACGAATGCCTCGGGCGCTCCGCCATTTCCCGGCAGGTTGCGCGCCGCTCCGCTCGTGGGCACCGTCGCGCAGCCGGTGACGGCGGCCGCGAGGACCGCGAGCAGCACCATGAGGCGCGCGCTAGCCACGGGCCGCCACCTCGCTGTCCTGGCCGGCACCATCCTGGCCGGCACCATCCTGGCCAGCACCGTCCCGGCCCGCACCGCCCTGGGCGGCACTGCGCCGGGCGGCACGGTCCTGCCTGGGACCGCGTGCCGCAGCCTGCCCGTCCCCGTCAGCACTGACGCCAACCGCAGCGCCAGCTGCCTGCGACAGCATGGCCGTGACGTCCAGGCCGATCTGGTCGGTGTCGATCCCTGCCTGGTCGGGCCTGAGCGGAAGCGGCGATCCCTGCAGCTCGCCGCCCGCGTTCCTGGGCAGCGTCAGCCGGAACACGCATCCGCGGCCTGGCTCACCCCATGCCTCGAGCCAGCCGCCATGCAGCAGTGCGTCCTCAAGGGCGATCGCAAGGCCGAGACCGGTCCCGCCAGATGTCCTGGCCCTGGCCGGGTCGGCACGCCAGAACCGCTCGAAGACCAGCTGCTCCTCCCCCGGCCGCAGGCCAACGCCGAAGTCGCGCACGGACACCGCGACCGCCGCGGAGTCCGCAGCTGCGGTGACCACCACATCCTTGTTCTCGCCGTGCTCGACCGCGTTCTGGAGCAGGTTGCGCAGGATCCGCTCGACCCTGCGGCGGTCGACCTCGGCGATGCACGGCTCGGCTGGCAGCCGGAACTCGATGCGGGCGCCGCGGCGCTCCGCGAGCTGCTGCGCCACGTCGGCGGACTGGCGGATGATCGTGCCGAGGTCGGCAGGCTCGGCGTCCAGGGTTGCCGCGTTCGCGTCGTACCTGCTGATCTCGAGCAGGTCGGTCAGCAGCGACTCGAACCGCTCCAGCTGGCTCTGCAGCAGCTCGGCCGCTGGGCGGCTGGCCGGGTTCAGGTCCTCCCGCGCCGTGAACAGCACGTCTGCGGCAAGCCTGACAGTGGTCAGCGGCGTGCGCAGCTCGTGCGACACATCGGAGACGAACTGCCGCTGGACCTGGGACAGGTCCTCGAGCTCGGCCAGCTTCTCCTGCAGGCTGGCCGCCATCTCGTTGAACGAGGTCGCCAGCGCAGCAAGCTCGTCTGTACCGCGCACGTCCATCCGCTCGTGCAGGTGCCCGGCCGACAGCCGCCTGGCACCGTGCGACGCCAGCCGGACTGGGATGACCACCCACCTGGTCACCAGCCAGGCGATGGCCGCCAGCAAGAACACCGCCGCTATCCCGGCCAGCAGCAGCGTGCGCTGGATGCTGGCAATGCTCTGCTGCTCTGCCGTCAGCGTGAAGAAGTAGTAGAGCTGGTACTGGTAGCCAAACTTGGCGCCCACCGCGAGCACCGGCACGGGCCGGCTGCTGCCGACCGGCATCCGGGTCCAGAGGTACTTCAGGCTGCCGGTTGGCGACTCGGCCTGTACTGCCTTGACCAGCGCCGGGGGCACGATCGCGGTGCCGTCGATGTTCCACTCGTGGCCGCCGCTGAATACCGGCGGCCCCTGGCTGCCAGCAGGCAGCGTGACCACCAGCCCGAAGGCCGAGCCGCCCTCGCCGTAATTCGTCCCCGCGCCGGGGTAAGGCGCGGCGCCATCCGGCGTCAGCTGCTTCACCAGGGTGTACATATCAGCCCCGGCCTGCGCCCCAGGCGGGCTGGCGAACACCGCGGAGTTCCGCGCGAAGTTGACCCCGACCTGCGCCACGTTCCGCGCCGACTCCTCCTTGCTCGCGTACAGGTCGGACACGAACCGCTGCATGAGGAAATAGCCGAGCACGCACACGACCACGGCCGACAGCACCAGGGTGGCAGTGATCACGCGCAGCTGCAGCGAACGCCACCACCGGTCGCGAAGCCGTCGCACCCATCGGCGCGCCTCGGAGCGCACCCGGCTGAGCCAGCGCCTCACGCTGGCCCAGGCGGTGCCGACTGCCTCCCTCACTGCCCTTCCCCGCTGTGCTGCGCAGCCGGCCACCAGGCCCGGCCGCGGCCACACGGTCCGCGCCCGATCAGCCCGGACCAGCCTTGTAGCCCACTCCACGCACCGTCACGACGATCTCCGGCCGCTCGGGATCCTTCTCGATCTTCGCGCGCAGTCGCTGCACGTGCACGTTGACCAGCCGCGTGTCGGCGGCGTGCCGGTAGCCCCAGACCTGCTCCAGCAGGACTTCCCTGGTGAAGACCTGCCGCGGCTTGCGGGCCAGGGCGACTAGGAGATCGAACTCCAGCGGGGTCAAGTTGATCGGCTCGCCGCCTCGCTGCACCGAGTGCCCGGCCACGTCGATAGAGACGTCACCGATGGTCAGGGTCTCCGGCGCCGGATCATCGGTTCGCCGGAGCCTAGCCCTGACCCGGGCGATCAGCACCTTGGACTGGAAGGGCTTGACGATGTAGTCGTCCGCCCCTGATTCCAGGCCAAGCACGACATCCACGGTGTCGCTCTTGGCGGTCAGCATCACGATCGGGACGCCGGACTCGGCCCGGATCTGCCGGCACACGTCGATGCCGTCCATCCCTGGCAGCATCAGGTCAAGCAGCACCAGGTCGGGTTTGCAGTCGCGGAAGACCTCTAGCGCCTTGTCTCCGTCGTAGACGAAAGTGGGCTCGAACCCCTCGCCGCGCAGCACGATGCCAAGCATCTCGGCCAGAGCAGCGTCGTCATCGACAACTAGCACACGACCCTTCATAGACCTCATCGTTCCACGTAGGAGGCGGCTTGGGGACCCGCCACATTTTCGGCATCCGCACCTTGACCTTGCAGATTACCCGGAGTGACCGGCTGAATCAGCCCGCGCTCGGTGACAATCGCCGTGATCAGCTCCGCCGGGGTCACGTCGAAGGCCGGGTTCCAGGCCCTCGTCCCGGCCGGCGCTACCGGCTGCCCGGCCAGGCCGGCGACCTCCTCGTCGGGCCGGAACTCGACCTCGATCGAGGCGCCATCGGGGGTGGCCAGGTCCACCGTCGAGACTGGGGCAACCACCACGAACGGCACGCCATGCTGCCTGGCCAGCACTGCCAGGCCGTACGTGCCCACCTTGTTGGCCACGCTGCCGTCGGCCGCGATCCGGTCCGCGCCGGTGATGACGAGGTCGACCTGCCCGCTCGCCATGAGCGCCGCCGCCGCGCTGTCGGCCAGCAGTGTGTGCGGGATGCCCGCACGGGCCGCCTCCCACGCCGTCAGCCGTGCGCCCTGCAGCAGCGGGCGAGTCTCGTCGATCCAGAGCCGGGCCAGCCGGCCCTCGCGATGCGCGGCGAGGACGACGGCGAACGCGGTGCCCTCCCCCGCCGACACCAGGCTGCCGGTGTTGCAATGCGTGAGAACGCGTGCGCCGGCCGGCACGAGCCCCAGGCCGTGCCGCGCCATCGAAGCGCTCGCGGCAGCGTCCTGCTCGGCGATTGCGGCCGCCTGCGCGAGTGCCGCTCTTGCCGCAGCCTTCTGGCCGGGAACGGGATCGTCCCCGCCGCCGGCCGCCCGCCAGGCCTGAAGTGCCAGGCGCGCACCCCAGCCCAGGTTGACCGCGGTGGGCCTGGCAGCGGCAATGGCAGCCGCGGCGGCGGGCACGTCATCTCCGCGTGCGGCCGCGAGCGCGACCCCGTACGCGCCGGCCACCCCGAGCAGCGGCGCACCGCGGACGACGAGCCTGCTGATGGCATCGATCAACTGCGGAACGTCGCTGCAGCTCACAATCGCTTCCTCGGCCGGCAGCCTGGTCTGGTCGAGGAGTTCGATGGCCGGCCCGGCCGGCGGGTCCAGCCATCGCAGGGACCGCAGCGGGCGAGGGCTCGTCATGCCACGAGTCTGCACCAGCCTGGAAGCAGTTCGGCCACTCTGGCACGGCCCGCTGGGACGGGCGTAATGATTGTGAGTGGACTATGTGAATTCGTAACATGCTTGTCCGAACAGCCACATCGTGTGCGTGCAAGTATGAGCGCGGGCCAGGTAATAGCCAGCGCAGCCCAATCTGACCGCGGCGCGGTCGGACAGAGAGCGGGGGACATGAACGAGAGTCACGAGCCTGGCGCCGAGCCGGGGCCGGATGACCCAGGCTCCGGCCAGGCTCCGCAGAGCCCGCCGCCCGGCTACGGCCAGCCGCCACCACCCGGCTACGGCCAGGCACCGCAGGGCCAGGTGCCGGGCTACGGCCAGCCACCGCCGCCGGGTTACGGGCAGGCACCGTACGGGCAGGCACCGTACGGGCAGCCGCCCTACGGCTACGGAGGAGCTGGTTACGGGCCGGGCTGGCAGGCGGCCAGCGCACCTGGCGGCATCCCGCTGCGCCCGCTCGCGCTCGGCGACATCTACAGCGGCGCGCTGACCTCCGCCCGGCGCAACCCCATCGCCACGTTCGGCATCGCCGCCATACTCGCGACGATCTACGCCCTCCTGGACTTCTTCGCGCTGCTCTATGTCCGGACGCACTCGGCGCCGGTGTCCTTTACCTCACCCGCAAGCCCGCAGCCGGCCGGGCATGGTGCCGTCGGGCTGCTGGACGTCGTGGTCTACCTGCTGAGCCTGATCATTCAGTTCGTGCTGACGGGCATGCTGGCCGCGGTCATCGGCAACGGGGTGCTCGGCCGCAAGCTGAGCATTGGCGAGGCCTGGCGCACTGTCAGGATCGGGCACCTGGTCGGCACGGCGTTCCTGCTGCTGCTGCTCGTCCTGCTGCCGTTCGTCCCCGTGGCGTTCATCGTGCTCCTGTTCGTGGCCGCCCACGCTGGCCCGGCCGCAGTCGGGGCAGGAGTCCTGCTCGGGCTCGCCGCATTCGTTGGCTACGTGATCATCGGGGTCCGGCTGTGCCTGACCATGCCTGCCGTCGTGCTGGAGCGGCTCGGGCCGTGGAAGGCCATCCAGCGGTCCTGGCGGCTCAGCCGCGGCAGCTCATGGCGCCTGTTCGGCATCAAGCTGCTCACTGCTGTGATCATCGGCATCGCCACCGCCGTAGTCGAGATCCCGTTCGTTGTCGCCGGCGGAACGATGGCGTTCTCGGGCGGCCTCATGAGCGCGCTGACCTCTGGCAGCGTCGTGGCCGTCCTGCTGACCGTCGTCGGCGGGCTTGTGGCCAGCACGCTCATGCAGCCGATGAAGACCGGCGTCACCGTCCTGCTTTATCTCGACATTCGGATGCGCAGGGAAGGCTTCGACCTCACGCTTCGCAACGCCACCGATCGACACCAGCCGACCGACGACGAGCTCGCGGATATCTGGCGAGCTCCCGAGGCCCCGGTCTGGCAGCCGTCCGTACCCGGCCAGTGGCCGGCACCGGCTCCCGGCTCGTGGTCGGGCCAGGGCCAGTGGCCAGCTCCGAGCCAGGCACAGGGTCCGTGGCCGGGCCAGGCACCGGCACAGGGTCCCGGCCAGACTCCGGCTTCGGGCCAGGCACCGCCCCCCGGATCGTCGTCCGCGACCGGGCAGTGGCCGTCGGCAGCCGGGCAGTGGCAGCCCCCTGGCCCATGGCCGCAGCAGGATCCTCCGGCCGTGCGGTGAGAGCCGGCACCGCCGGCTTGATGGCGGCGTTGTCCGGCCCGGTCGGCCCTGGGCCGCTGATAGGCCGTCGTGCCGCCCAGCAGCTGGCCCGCAGGGAACTGTCGAGGTCCATCTACGGCCAGCCGCTGTCCAGCCGGATCATGGACGCGATCTATCGTTTCCTGGCCCGGCTGTTCAACGCCGCGGGCAACCTGCCAGGAGGCTGGTGGTCGACGATCGCCATGCTGATCCTCCTGGTGCTGGTGGTGGCCGCGGTCCTGTTCTGGATCAGGCCGGCCGGATCGCACCGGGTAGCCGGCCGCGCGCTGCTGTCCGGGGCGAACCTCAGCGCACGCGATCACCGCAAGCTTGCCGGGCAGCTCGCCGCAGCGGGCGACTACACCGCTGCCGTCGTCGAGGCGATGCGGGCCGTGGCGGTGGAAATCGAGGAGCGCGGGATCCTGCCAGCCCGGCCAGGACGGACAGCGGACGAGCTCGCGGCGCAGGCCGGCCGGGCCGTGCCGGAACTGGCGGGCGATCTCAGCGCTGCGGCCGCGCTCTTTGACGACGTCCGCTATGGCGGCCGCGACGGGACTGAGGCCGGTTACGAGCTCGTCAGCCGTCTTGACACGCGGTTGCAGGCCGCCAGGGCCGACAGCGCACAGGTCGCAGTCACTAACGGCGTCGCGGCAGGCCTGAGATGACAGCCGTTGCGCCAGCCGACATCGGTCACCGGCGCGCGCCAGCGGCCCGTACCAGCTTCGGTGCCCTAGGCAGGTGGCGCACGCCGCTGCTGATCGCAGGCTTCGTGCTGCTCGCGGGGATCATCATCGCGCTGCTGGTGCCATCAGGCGCCGCCGTCCGCAACACCTACCTTGACCCCGCGAGCACCGGCGCTACCGGCGCCCGTGCGGTCGCCGATGTCCTAGCCGAGCGCGGCACCGGGGTTGCTCCGGTGTCCACTCCGGCCGCCGCGCTGGCACAGGTCCGGCGCGGCGCCGCAGCCATCGTGGTCACCAGCCCCGGCCTGCTGACCGGCCCGCAGCTACGCTCGCTGGCCCGCGCGACGGTCAGCCTGGTGATCATAGGTCCGGATCCGGCTGTGCTGTCCGCGCTCGCCCCCGCTGTCACCGCAGCCGGCCAGACCGCGATCGTGCCGACCCAGCCCCGGTGCAGCCTGGCCGCTGCCGTGCTGGCGGGCAACGCCGACATCGGCGGGCTCCGCCTGCGACTGGCAGCAGGCGCCCGCGGGCAGGCATGCTACCCGGCGCACGGTACGGCGAGCCTGGTCCAGTACGTGACGAGCGGGCGGCAGATCACGATCTTCGGGTCGGGGGCGCCGCTGCAGAACGACTACCTCGCCAGGCTCGGCAACGCGGCACTCGCGCTCAACCTGCTCGGCTACCACGGCAGCATTGCCTGGCTTGTGCCGCAGCCGACCAGTCCGGCGGCGGCCGCGCCCACAGGCCGAACGGTGTCGAGCCTGGTGCCACTCGGCTTCTACCTCGTCGCCGCCGAGCTCGGCGTCGCCGTGCTGCTGACAGCGCTGTGGCGGGCCCGCAGGTTCGGCCCGCTGGTCGCCGAGCAGCTGCCGGTAGCGGTCAGGGCCAGCGAGACCGCCGAGGGGCATGCCCGGCTCTATCAGGCGCACCGCGCACGTGACCGGGCGGCAGCGGCGCTGCGGGACGCGGCGCTCAGCCGCCTGATCCCGGCGCTCGGTCTGCCTGCCGCAGCGCCGCGGGACGCTGTCACCGCGCAGCTTGCCCTGCGCACTACCCTCAGCCAGGCACGGCTGTCCGAGCTGCTGTTCGGGCCTCCGCCCGACACCGACACGGCGCTGGTCACGCTCGCCGGCGAGCTGGACGCCATGGAAAGAGAGGTACGCACGCAATGAACGCCGATTACCCAGTGGCGACTGCGGAGCAGGTCAGCGCGGCGGGTCCTGCAGATCCGCGCGCGGCGTTCGCGGCGGTCAGGGCCGAGGTCGGCAAGGCCGTCGTGGGCCAGGACGGGGTCGTTACCGGGCTGCTCATCGCGCTGCTCTGCCAGGGACACGTGCTGCTTGAGGGCGTGCCCGGCGTGGCCAAGACACTGCTGATCAGGTCGCTTGCAGCCTCGATGTCGCTGGACAGCAAGCGGGTTCAGTTCACCCCCGACCTGATGCCAGGCGACGTCACCGGCTCGCTCATCTACGACGCACGGACGTCGCAGTTCGAGTTCCGGCCCGGCCCGGTCTTCACTAACCTCCTGCTGGCTGACGAGATCAACCGGACCCCGCCCAAGACCCAGGCCGCGCTGCTTGAGGCCATGGAGGAGCGCCAGGTTTCGGTAGAGGGCACGCCGCGGCGACTGCCCGTTCCGTTCCTCGTCGCCGCAACGCAGAACCCGGTCGAGTATGAGGGCACGTATCCGCTGCCCGAGGCACAGCTCGATCGCTTCCTGCTGAAGCTCACCGTCGCGCTCCCCGACCGCGCCGATGAGATCGCGATCCTGGACCGGCACGCGGCCGGTTTCGACCCGCGTGACCTGGCCGCCGCCGGAGTCCATCACGTCGCGGGCGGCGCGGATCTGGCCGCCGGGCGTGAGGCGGTACGCGGCGTTCTGGTATCGGCCGAGGTCACCGGCTACATCGTCGATATCTGCCGCGCTACCAGGATGTCGCCGTCGCTGCAGCTTGGCGTGTCACCGCGCGGCGCCACCGCACTGCTGTCCAGCAGCAGGGCCTGGGCCTGGCTGTCCGGCAGGGACTACGTGACGCCGGACGACGTGAAGGCGCTGGCAGTCCCGTCATTCCGGCACCGCATCCAGCTGCGCCCGGAGGCGGAGCTTGACGGCGCCACCGCCGACGGCGTGCTGGACGGAATCCTTGCCTCCGTCCAGGTACCGCGATGAGTGATGCCGTATCCGGTCCGCGTCCCAGGCAGGGCCCGCCGCACCAGGCCGGCCGGAGACCGACGGCCCGGGATCAGCAGTGGCCCTGACCGGGCGCGCAGCGCTGGCGGCGCTGGCCGGGGCCCTGTTGCTGCTGGCCTTCCGCAGCGTTCCCGCGCTGATCATCGTCAACGCGCTGCTCGTCGCCGCAGTCGCAGCCGACCTCGTGCTGGCTGCGGGCGTCCGGCAGCTGCGGATGAGCAGGCACGGTGACGCCAGGATCGTCCTCGGGAGTACCGGCTCCGTCGCGCTGACGATCGAGAACCCTGGCCACCGCCCGCTTCGCGCCGTCGTCAGGGATGCCTGGCGGCCGAGCACAGGCGCGGCGCCGGCCAGATCGAAGGTGATGGTTGCGCCGCGCGGCCGGGTGACGGTAACCACGACGCTCTCCCCGCAGCGCCGTGGCGACGCTATGCCGGACCGGGTGACGGTCAGGTCCGTTGGCCCGCTGGGACTGGCCGCGCGCCAGGGCTACCACCAGGTGCCCTGGGTGCTGCGGGTGCTGCCGCCGTTCCTGAGCCGTAAGCACCTGCCGGAGAAGCTCGGCTTGCTCCGCCAGCTGGATGGCCAGCATCGCGCGCTGACCCGCGGCGAGGGCAGTGAATTCGACTCGCTGCGCGAGTACGTGCTTGGCGATGACGTTCGCTCCATCGACTGGCGCTCCACGGCCAGGCAGGCGCAGGTAATGGTGAGGACGTGGCGGCCCGAGCGCGACCGGCGCATCATCCTGGTCCTCGATACCGGCAGGACCGCGGCTGGCAGGGTCGGCGGGATGCCCAGGCTCGACGCGTTCCTGGACGCAGCCCTCCTGCTCGCAGCGCTGGCCATCCGGGCCGGCGACCGGGTCGACCTGCTCGCGGTCGACCGGCGGGTCCGGGCGCGCGTGGTCGGGGCCGGCCGGTCGGCGACGCTCGCAGCGCTGACCGACGCCATGGCTCCGGTGGACGCCGAACTGGTCGAGTCGGACGCTCACCTGCTGGCTGGCACCATCCTCGCCATGGCCAGGCAGCGCTGCCTCGTGGTGCTGCTCACCGATCTGAACAAGGCCGCCATCGAGGAGGGTCTGCTGCCGCACCTGCCCATGCTGGCTGCCCGCTACCGGCTCCTGGTTGCGGCAGTTGCCGATCCGCGGCTGGCCGAGATGGCAGCCGGGCGGGGCAGCACCGCAGCGGTCTATGAGGCCGCGGCAGCCGAGCATGCCAGGTCAGAGCGCGCCCGGGTGTCCGCGCTGCTGCGCCGCCTGGGAGTCGAGGTCGTCGACGCCGAGCCAGACGCGCTCGCGCCCGCGCTGGCAGACGCCTACCTCAGCCTTAAGGGCGCCGGGCGGCTCTGAGGGCGCCGGCCGCGAATGCCCGCGGCGCGAGTGCCGCTAACCCGCGACCGGGAGCACGTCGGGAGCCTGCTCCATGTCGGCGGAAAGCCCGGACCTGGACGCCCGGCCGCCGACAACCAGCACGTAGCTCAGGAACGCCGCTTCCACGCACGCCCCGATCAGGATGCGCGCCCAGGTGGCCAGCGACGAAGGCGTGACGAAGGCCTCGATCGACCCGGACACGAACAGCGTCAGGACCAGCCCAAGCGCGATCGTGATCGCCGCCCTGCCCTCCTCGGCAAGCGCCTGCCCGCGCGGTCGCGGCCCGGGATCAATGATGGCCCAGCCAAGCCGCAGCCCGGCGGCAGCGGCCAGGAATACCGACGACAGCTCGAGCATCCCGTGCGGCAGGATGAGCGAGAAGAATTCCGCGCCCCTGCCATGCGTCACCATCAGTTCGCCAGCCGACCCGAGATCGAGCGCGTTCTCCAGCAGCAGGAAAAGCGTCGGGATGCCGAGGAGGATGCCCGAGATCAGCATCTCGGCTGCCAGCAGCGAGTTGTGCGTCCATACCTCTGACCCGAACGACCCGCCGTTGTACTGCGAGTAGTACTGGCGGAACTCGTGATTGACGTACTGGCTCTGCTGCCTCGGGGTTGCGCCGAAGCTGGCCAGGACTGCCGGTGTCCTGGCCATCCACCAGCCGACCAGGGCGGCCAGCACGAGCGAGCCGACCGCGGTCGCCAGCCACCACCATCGGTAGCGGTACGCCGCGAGCGGAAATGACACAGTGAAGAACCGCCGCACCGTGGACCAGCCAGAAGAGTGAGCGCCCCCGACCGCGGCCGCCCTGGCCCTGGCCACAGTCACCGACAGACGCCAGGTCAGCGCGGGATCATGGCCGACGGTCCGCAGCATCGACAGATGCGTGGCGACCCGCTGGTAGGAGGCCATCAGCTCGTCCACCTCGGGGCCCGATAGCCTGCGCCGGCGGCGTACCAGCTTGTCCAGCCTGGTCCACTCCGCACGGTGCGCAGCGACAAACGCGTCCACGTCCACTCCAGGAGACTACTGGTCTCGCGATGGATACTGTTGCCCCTGTATCAGCCGACCAGCGCAGGGATCGCCATGGCCAACGTCGTGACCGGTGACGCCGTCGTGCTCGACATCTCGCCCGCGGCGTTCCCGGCCCGGATGGCGGCGCGGCTGATCGACATGGCAGTCGAGATCACGGCGCTGGTGGTCGCCGCGGTCGTGATCTCAAATACGGCCCGCAACCTCAACTCCGCGGCCATAACCGCGCTGTTCACCGTGACCTTCGCCCTGGTCATCATCGGTTACCCGACGATCTTCGAGACCCTCAGCCGGGGCAAGACCCTTGGCAAGATGGCACTCGGCCTGCGGGTGGTAAGCGACGACGGCGGCCCCGAGCGGTTCCGGCAGGCGCTGATCAGGGCGCTGGCCGCGATCTTCGAGATCTGGACCATTCTGCTGTGTCCGATCGCGCTGATCACCTCGATCGTCTCCGCCAAGGGCAAGCGAGTTGGCGACATGTTCGCGGGTACCTACGTCATCTCCGAGCGCGTGCCCGCGCGCCGGGACCTGCGACCTGAGTTCGCCTTCGTGCCGCCGCCGCTGGCGGCGTGGGCGCAGCAGCTTGAGCTGTCGCGCCTGTCCGACCAGGACGCCGAGGCGGCCAGCAGCTACCTGCGCAGGTACTACGACCTGCACCCGGCCGCCAGGGACGCGCTCGGCCTGCAGCTGGCTGCCGCCGTTGCCGCCAAGGTGAGCCCGCCGCCACCGCCGGGCACTCCCCCGGCCGCGTACCTGGCCGCGGTCCTGGCTGTCCGGCGTTACCGCGACTTCGCCCGGTACGCGGCCCAGGCCGGCCGGCAACCGTACCCCGGATCGCAGGCTTCCGCGTCAGGCACCGCGCCGGGCGCCAGCCAGCCCGATGGCCAGACCGCGCCATCCGCCAGCCAGCCCGCTGGCCAGACCGCGCCGGGCGCCAGCCAGCCCGGTGGCCAGACCGCGCCTGGCCCCGCCGGCGGCATCGAGCTGCCGAGCGACGCTGACCAGCCGGGCGTCGCGGTGGTGTCGCAAGCCCCGGCGCTGTCAGCCCCTAGTGAGCCTGGCTCGGAGCCCGGCCAGACTGCGTACGCCCCGCCGACGTGACCGGCGGCGGTGTACCTGTGGATAACTCAGGCTCGGAGTCGTCAAGCCGTAGAGTTTGCCGGCAATAATCCGACGAACTTTACCGGATCATGGTCAGTTGACGCACGGGATGCCGTTGACGGCGCGCACTGGCCCGCCCTGCGGACCCGAGCTCGGAATCGACGCCGACGAGGACGGGCTCACCGACCCAGCAGCCCCGCCAGCGCCGGCAGCACCAGCACCACCACCCGGCCCAGCACCGCCCCCTGACGCTGCAGTGCTGCCCGACCCGATGGCCGTCCCAGGACTATGCCCGTGCCGCGCCGACGGGGCCGGGTTGAAGGCCGCCTGGACGATGGACTGGATGTAGGCGGGGTCCACCACGTTCGCGTCCTGGCCGTCGATGGTCTGGTAGCCCACGATCGGCAGCGTGTGGAAGACGAGGTTCGCGCTGGTCAGGTTGCGCGCCTCGGCGGCGAAGTCGAACAGGTTCCAGCCGGCGTCAGCCATCACGTAGTGCCTGGCGATGCTGGTCAGCGCGCCGACCTTGGTCAGGTCGTCCATGACCCCCTGCTGGCGCAGCTGGTGCATCACCGAGTCCAGGAACGCCTGCTGGCGGTGCGTGCGGTCCAGGTCGCCGTTGGGCAGGCCATCACGCTGGCGCACGAACGCCAGCGCCTGCGCGGCATCCAGGTGCTGATAGCCGGCCGGGAAGTCGGCGCCAGAGTTCGGGTCGTCGACCGGGTGGTTGAGGCACACCTCCACCCCGCCGAGCACGTTGGCCAGCTCGTAGAACCCGTACAGGTTCACCGCCGCGAAATGGTCGATGTGCACCCCGGTGAGCTGCTCGACGGTCGCGACCGCGGCTGCCTGCCCGGCCTCGTTTCCCAGGAAGGCCAGCCGGTTGGTGGGGATGGCCGGGTTCCGCGCCAGCAACTGCTGCTCGGTGTAGTACAAGCTCACGCCGTAGGCCTGGTCGATCTTGCCGTCCTGCTGCGGCCCGACGGTGTCGGCGAACTGGACCCAGTCGTCGCGCGGGATGGAGAAGCCAACCGCTTTCCTGCCGTTTGCGAACAGGTGGATCAGGATGAGCGTGTTGGTGTCGTTGCCGCCGGTGCCGGAGGCAACGGCCTGGGCGCTGCCGGCGTGCAGCTTGGCCAGGATGTCAGGCGGCAGGATGGCGCCGTTCCAGTAGGTCCGGCTCTCCAGGCCCATGAGCAGGATGTTCTGCGCGCCGGTCGACGGCCCGCTGACGATGGCGTCAGAGCTGCCGATGCTCAGCACATCCCTGACCCCGAGGTAGGACAGCCCGCTGACCGCCAGCACGACCGCGGCGAGGACGCAGCTCAGCGAGTACCCGGCCCGACGGGCGGCACGTCGCCCGCGCTCGGGCAGCGGCCCGCGCGGCTCAGGCGCGCCGGCCGCCGGGCCGCCCTCGCGCTGCCCGTCGTCATGCCCCGCCTGCATCGCGTCTCCCCGGACCTGGGCCGATCACTCCCCATTACGATTCCCATTCCGACGAACACTACCTGTAACCACCCGGCCAGAACCGCGCTCGCTATCCTTCTGCGATATGACGCAGCCACGGGGGAATGATCCGCGCTCGCAGGCTGGTCAAAGCCGGGACGGGGCGGCGGGGCTGGGCTTTCGGCGGCGCGGAACTACCCGGCCGGCCGGCTCCCCGCCACGGCTGTGGGGGTCACGGCCGGGCCGCCTTGGCGTCTTCACCGTCATCGCCGGGGCGGTTCTCGGCGTCCTGCTCACCCTCATGAGCGGCGGCCAGCCCGGCGGGCTGCTCGGCGTATGCGTGCTCGCCGCCACGGCCGTGGCCGTCTTCGCGGTCGCGCCCAGGGCCGCCTACAAGGTCATCCCGGTTCCGGCGCTCGCGTACGTCGTCGCGGCCCTCGCCGCCGGCCTGATCAGCGACAGCGCGGCCGACACCTCGCGCACTGCGCTTGCTATCTCAGCAGTTCAGTGGATCGCCAGCGGCTTCCTTGCCATGATCGCGGCCACGGCCCTGGCCATCATCGCCGCGGCCGGCCGCTGGCTGGCCGCCGGGCGCGGACGCGGCCGGCCCTCGGGCCGCCGCGGGCCTCCCGGCGCCGGCCGCGGCGGAACTGCGCCGGCATCAGGCACGCCCGCGGGCCAGGGCCTTGCGGCCGACCAGCCAGCCTCCGAGGGCCGGCCTGCGGCCCGGAGGCTCGGCCCCTAGGACTCCTGCCGCCAGGACTCCAGGTAGCGCTGCTGCGCGTCGCTGAGCTGGTCGATCCGGGTACCGAGGGAGGCCAGGGTCAGGCTCGCCACCTCGGCGTCGATCGAGGCGGGCACCTCGTACACCGCTGCCGGGCGCGCGTCGCCGCCGGCCAGCCAGGCAAGGGCCAGCGCCTGCACGGCAAACGAGGTGTCCATGACCGCCGCGGGGTTGCCCTCGGCAGCCACCAGGTTCACCACCCGGCCCTCGGCCAGCAGGATCAGGCGCCGGCCGTCGGCCAGCACGTACTCGTCGGCGTGCGGCCGGATGCCCGGATTTACCCGCAGGGCCAGCCCCGAGAGCGCCTGCATGTCGACCTCCACGTCGAAGTGCCCGGCGTTGGCGAGGATCGCCCCGTCCCGCATCGCCGCCAGCTCCCCGGCGCCGACCACGTCCCGGCTCCCGGTGGCGGTGACGAACAGCTCGCCAAGGGGCGCGGCCTCGGCCATCGGCATCACCCGGAAGCCCTGCATGATGGCCTCGAGGGCGCGGACCGGGTCCACCTCGGTGACGATGACCTGCGCGCCGAGGCCACGGGCCCGCTCGGCCACGCCCGACCCGCACGGCCCGAATCCGGCCACCACGACGGTCTTCCCGGCCAGCAGCGTGTTGGTGGCGCGCAGGATCCCGTCGAGCACGGACTGGCCCGTTCCGTACTTATGGTCGATCATCCGGCGGGTCGCGGAAGCATCGGCGGCAACCATCGCGAACCCGAGCGAGCCGGCCGCGGCCATCCGGCGCAGCCGCGCTGCACCGGTCGAGGTCGCCTCGCAGCCGCCGCGCACGGCCGCGCGCAGCTCGGGCCGGTCCTCGTGCAGCGCGTTGACGAGGTCGCCGCCGTCGTCGAGGACCAGGTCGGGGCCGCAGTCCAGGGCCCGGTGGATGTGCTCGTAGTAGGTACCGCGGTCCACGCCTGACCTGGCGTGCACCGTGACCGCCGGCTCGGCGGCGAGCGCCGCGGCAATGTCGTCCTGGGTCGACAGCGGATTGGAGGCGGCCAGCTGGACGTGCGCCCCGCCGGCCGTGAGGGTGCGGACCAGGATCGCGGTCTCTGCCGTAACGTGCAGGCACGCGGCGACGCTCAGCCCGGCGAACGGCTGCTGCCGGGCAAATGACGACCGCAGCATGCCAAGGACGGGCATGCCCCGCTCGGCCCACGCGATCCCGGGCCGGCCGGCCAGGGCCAGCCCGGGATCGGCGATGTCGGACGCCGGGCCGGCGGCCGCGGCGGGCTGCGCCGCTACCGCGGCGTCTGGCCGCGAGCCCACTGTCCGTTCGGCCTGCCCGGCGGCGCGACCGTCAGTACCGGTAGTGATCCGGCTTGTACGGGCCATCGACCGGGACGCCTATGTAGGCGGCCTGCTCCTTGGTCAGCACGGTGAGCCGGACGCCGAGCGCGTCCAGGTGCAGCCGGGCGACCTTCTCGTCCAGGTGCTTGGGCAGCACGTGCACCCCGAGCGGGTACTCGTCGGCCTTGGTGAACAGCTCGACTTGCGCGATGACCTGGTTGGTGAAGCTGTTGGACATCACGAAGCTCGGGTGGCCGGTGGCGTTGCCCAGGTTCAGCAGCCTGCCCTCGGACAGGATGATCACCGCGTGCCCGTCCGGGAAGGTCCACTCATCCACCTGCGGCTTGATGTTGGTCCGCTTGATGCCGGGCAGCCGGGTCAGGCCTGCCATGTCGATCTCGTTGTCGAAGTGACCGATGTTGCCGACGATGGCCTGGTGCTTCATCCGGCTCATGTGCTCGGCGGTGATGATGTGGAAGTTGCCCGTCGCGCTGACGAAGATGTCGGCGGTCTCCACGACGTCCTCGAGCCGTGCCACCTGGAAACCGTCCATGGCCGCCTGCAGCGCGCAGATCGGGTCGATCTCGGTCACGATCACCCGCGCGCCCTGCCCGCGCAGCGACTCCGAGCAGCCCTTGCCGACGTCGCCGTAACCGCAGACCACCGCCACCTTGCCGCCGATGAGCACGTCGGTGGCGCGGTTGATGCCGTCCACCAGCGAGTGCCGGCAGCCGTACTTGTTGTCGAACTTCGACTTGGTGACTGAGTCGTTCACGTTGATGGCGGGGAAACGCAGCGTGCCGGCGTTCGCCATCTCATAGAGCCGGTGCACGCCGGTGGTGGTCTCCTCGGTGACGCCCCTGATACCCGACGCCACCGCAGTCCACTTTCCAGGCGTCTCCTGCAGGGAACGCGCCAGTACCGACAGGATCACGCCCCACTCCTCCGGGTCGTCATCGCGGCCAGCGGGAACGGCTCCCGCCGCCTCGAACTCGGCGCCCTTGTGCACCAGCAGCGTGGCGTCGCCGCCGTCGTCGAGCAGCATGTTCGGGCCGTCCTGGCCGGGCCAGGTGAGCGCCTGCTCGGTGCACCACCAGTACTCCGGCAGGGTCTCGCCCTTCCAGGCGAAGACGGGGATGCCCCTGGGATCGTCAGGAGTGCCATCCGGCCCCACGGCCACCGCCGCGGCCGCGTGGTCCTGGGTGGAGAAGATGTTGCAGCTTGCCCAGCGCACCTCGGCGCCGAGCGCGGCGAGGGTCTCGATGAGCACCGCCGTCTGGACGGTCATGTGCAGCGAGCCGGTGATCCTGGCGCCGGCCAGCGGCTGGGAGGCGGCGAACTCCTCCCTGACCGCCATCAGGCCTGGCATCTCGTGCTCGGCCAGCCGGATCTCGCGGCGGCCGAAGTCGGCCAGCGACAGGTCGGCGACCTTAAACGACGGTGCGTCAAACGACGGCGTCTCAGCGGGCATGCGGACTCCTTGGCTTTGGTGACTCCGGCCCCTGCGCGGAGCCCGGCAGGCCCGGCGTCCGGGCCACAGCACGACCGTACGGCACGATCCTGCCCGGTGGCACGCGAGCGAGCCCATTCCTGACAAGAACTTGTAAGATTCAGCCATGCGCATCACCGAGGCCGCCGCACAGCTGGGCACTACGCCCCGAATGCTCCGGTATCGCGAGTCCCTCGGTTTGCTTCCGGGGCTACGCGGGCGGCGTCGTCCCGCAGCGGGCTCGCACCGGCAGTTCAGCGATGCCGACCTCGCCGCGGTCTCGCTCGGGCTGTCGATCGAGCGCCGCTACGACATCAGCCCGGTCGCGCTGGCATTCGGCATCCGGGTGCTCGCCGACCCGCGGGTGCGGGCCGATGTCGCCGAGCTCGGCAGGCGGATTGGCCGCCTGCAGCCCGGCCCCGCCCGCGCGCTGGACTTCGAGCAGGAGCGCGCGCTGCGGCTGCTCGGCAGGCCGTGAGGCCGCGCTGCCGTGCTGCTCAGGCCTCGCGGAAGTAAGTGGCCGGAGTGCTGCCAGTCTCGCGCCGGAACGCGGCGACAAAGGCGCTGTCGGACTCGTAGCCGGCCTGCCTGGCGACGGCGCTGACCGGGCGCCCGGCCGCGAGGCCCGGCAGCGCCGCCTGCAGCCGCAGCAGCGTGCGCCACCGCCCGAACGTCATTCCGGTGCCCGCCAGGAACTCGCGCGCGAGCGTCCGTTCGCTGGCCCCGACCCGCCGGCCCCACTGCGCCAGCGTGCGGTTGTCAGCCGGATCCTCGGCAAGCGCGTCCGCTACCGCCCTGGCCCTGTCGTCGCTGGGCATCCGCACCTCGATGGTGGTCATCGCGACCGGCTCAAGCAAGTCGACGAGCACCACCTCGGCGTTGGCACGGCGGGACGCGCTCAGCGTCCGGTCGTCCAGGTAACCGATGAGCTCTGCGAGCAGCGGGCTCGCCGCGACCGGAGTTGGCGCGGTCCAGCGGATCGGGCACAGCTGCGGCCGGACGTACAGCGAGCGCATCGTCGCCGCGCCGCCTGAGGTCAGGGTCTCGTGCCGGACCCCGGCCGGGATCCACAGCGCCCGGGTCGGCGGCAGCACCCAGGCCGTCTGCTGCGACCGGACCGTGAGCACGCCGCTGGCTGCCCAGGCCAGCTGGTGGTCGTCGTGGGTGTGCCAGTCGAAGACCAGGCCGGGTGGCATCGGGAAGGTCGCGACACCCACGGCCGCAGCGTCGCTGCGCTCATCAGCCGCGCATTGTCCGTCCTGCGACACAACATGGCAGCCTACGCCCTTGGACGCGGGGTAGCCGTTTCGTAGCGTCGGGCGCATGAACGAGAACCATGCACGCGTGTGCACCAGCCCGGAATGGGCGGACTACCTTCGCACCGAGATTCTCTCCGTCCTGACCAGGGACGTTGACCTCGGCAAGGAGATGCTCGAGATCGGGCCGGGACCGGGAGCGGCGACCGAGTGGCTGCGGCACAAGGTAGCCCGGCTGACGGCCGTGGAGATCGACCAGGCCGCGGCGGCAACGCTGGCCGAGCGCTACGCGGACACCAACGTCGAGATCGTCGTCGGCAGCGGGGCAGATCTTCAGTGGCCAGCTGACAGCTTCGACTCGGCCGGCTGCTTCACGATGCTGCACCACGTGCCGACCACCGCGCTGCAGAACCAGATCCTCGCGGAGGCGCTCCGGGTGCTGCGGCCGGGCGGCGTGCTGATCGGCTCCGACAGCCTGGCGAGCACCGGGCTGCACGACTTCCACGAGGGCGATACCTACAACCCGGTGGAGCCCGCCGCCCTGCTGGCACGGCTGCAGACGCTGGGCTACGGCAAGATCACGATCAGCGTCGACCACGCGGTGAAGTTCATCGCGCACAAGCCCGTGCCCGGCGAGGACGAGGAGGAGGACTGACGGCTTCGTCAGAGCCTGGATGACCGGCCCCAGCTGCTGCCGATCCGCAGTACGGCGATCAGGCACGCCGCGGCGGCGAAGGCCAGCATCACCGCGCACGAGCCGAGGGTGCGCGAGGCGTCGCCGCGCATCGCCGCCTCCAGCGCCGACACCGCCCAGTAACCGGGCGAGGCGGGCGCGAGATGCCGGATCCACAGCGGCATGGCCGCCAGCGGCACCAGCGCCCCGCCGAGGCTGGACAGGATCATCCCGCCGATGTCGTAGCACGCCGACAGCGCGCTCAGGCTGCGCACGGTCAGGCCGAGCGCGGCCCCCATCCCGGTGATGGTTACCGACCACGCCAGCACGACCAGCACCAGCAGCGGCATGCCCGCCACGGCAAGGCCCAGCGCGGCGACGCCGAAGACCAGGACGATGGACTGCTGCAGCAGCAGCGCGCCCATGACCGGCACGGCCTTGCCGACCAGCTGCTCGGCCGGGTGAGTGGCGGTCGAGCGGACGCGTTCCCAGGTGTGCCAGATGCGCTCGGTGAGGATCGCGCTGCCCGCGATGCTCATGGCCATCAGGGAGAAGGTCACCAGCGCGGCGATGACGGCCTGGGTGACCCCCAGGTTGCCGTGCTGCGCCTGCTCGTACAGCGGGTGCAGTAGCAGCAGGAAGCCAAGCGGCAGGATCATCCTGGTGGCCAGCGGGCCCGGCTCGCGCGCCATGAGCATGGCGTTGTGCCGGACCAGGGCGCCGGTGCGGTGCAGCGGATCACGCAGCATGGGAAACCTCCAGGGCCAGTGCGCGGTACAGGTCGTCCAGGTCGGGCTTGCGGACATCCACGGCCGTCGGCGAGCACCCGGCCGCGAGGACTGCGGCCAGGTCGGCCGGCGGATCGGTGCTCGCGATTGCCAGCTCGTCGCCGACCTTCCTTGACCGGCCGGCGAGCGCCGCGGGCAGCGCAGGGTGATCAGCCCGGACTGCACCCGTTTCCGTATCCGTATCCGTACTAAAGGAACTGCCGCCGAACCGCAGCCTCAGCTCGCCGGGCAGCCCGCTGATCAGGCTGTGCTGCGTTCCCCTGGCGATGACCCTGCCTGCCCTCGCCACGGCCAGCGTGGCGCCAAGGTCGGCCAGCTCAGGAAGGTAATGGGTGGTGTAGACGATCGCGGTCCCGGCCGCCGCGCGCGCCCTGACGGCCGCCAGCAGCGCGGTGCGCGTGTCCGGATCGGCACCGGCGGTCGGCTCGTCCAGCAGCAGCAGCCGCGGGCTGCCGATCATGGCGGTGGCCGCCTGCACCCGGCGGCGCTGGCCGCCCGAGAGCAGGCCTACCCGCTGGGCGAGTACGTCGCCCAGCAGCAGCTCGTCGGTAACCTCGGCGATCGCGCGCCGCAGCCCGGCGCGGTGCAATCCGGCCAAGGCGCCGAACAGCGAGAGGTTGTCCCGTGCGGTGGCGCTGAGGTAGAGCGCCTGCTCCTGCGGGGCTACCCCGATGAGCCGTCGGGCCGCACGCGGATGCCGCCTGGCGTCGATCCCGCCCACGGTGACCCTGCCTGCGTCCGGCCGCACCAGCCCCGTGACCACCTCGACGAACGTGGTCTTCCCGGCGCCGTTATGCCCGACCAGGCCAGTGATCTCGCCAGGCTGCACTGACAGGTCGAAACCGTCCAGGGCTCGCCTGTCCCCGTAGCGCTTCGTAAGTCCCTCGGCTCTGAGCATCCCGGTCAGCCTCCTTGTGCTGCTCGCAGCCGGTTGCGGGTCGGGTGAACCGCATCAGGCATGGGGTCAGCCTAACGATTGACCGACTAACGGTCAATGACCGTTAGTCGGTCAATAGACGGCAGGCGCGCTAGGCTCGTTGACCGGCAGCCGGTCAGCCGATCAGGAGATGACAAGACCGATGAACCGCAAGGAGCAAGCAGCCGCATCACGAGCGGAACTGCTAGAGGCGGCCCGCCAGAGCTTCACGGAGCTGGGCTACGAGGCCACAACGGTGGCCGGCATTCTGGACCGGGCCGGCATGGCCCGGGGCGCGCTGTACCACTACTTCCCCGGCGGGAAAGCGGAGATCTTCACCGCCGTGTTCGACATGATCAACGAAGCCTTCCACCAGCGCCGGGATGCGCTGCGGAGCCTGCCATCGCCAGTGGCCAGGCTGCGAGCCGGCGTCGCGATGTTCCTGGAACTGTCCACCAAGGACGACTTCGCGCGGATTGCCTTGACCGATGCCCCGCGGGTGGTCCCCGGCCAGGGCGAGCGGGGGAGTTCTTATGCCCTGCTGCGGGAGCAGGTGATCGAGGCCATCGAGCTCGGCGAGATGCAGCCGCTGGACGTCGAGATCACTGCGACAGCGCTGTACAGCGCGGTGCGCAGCGCCGGCGCGTACGTCCATGCGGCGGCCGGTCGGCCGGTCGCGGTGACGGCGGCCACCCGAGTCCTGAACTGCTTTATCGACGGGCTGACAGCGGTGTCTTGAGCATCCTGGCCGCCCGGCCCGCACGCAATCTCGTCCAAGATGCCGC
>DASPWG010000241.1:0-7279 GCA_035621915.1 Streptosporangiaceae bacterium | reverse complement strand
GCGGGTTATCCCACCCCACGCCCGTCTCCCCAGCATCCTGGCTGCCGCAGCGTCCCGCCCATCCAGGTCACCTCCCACAGCGGCTGCCTGTACCGGCCATCGCTCTTTCGACCAGCATAACGAGTCGGGCGGACATTCAGTTGCTCTGATCGAACGTTATTTCGATCATATCGACAGCGGGCTGTGCGGATCAGCATCCCGGCCCTGACCGGCGGTGTGTTAGCCCAGCTAGTTACGGGGTAGCGGACGGCCTTTCACCGTTTCGCCGTGCGGGCCGGTGACCTGAGGCGGATAGCTAGCGGCAGGGAGGCCGACATGAGCAGTTCCTCCGACGCGGCCATCCCGCCACGCGGACAGCTGGCTGGCGGCCCGGATACCCCCCTCGAGCTGGGCAGGCGCGGCTGGGGCCGGACGCTGAAGCGCACCGGGAAGAAGTTCGTCCTTGACCGGTGCAGCATGAGCGCCGGCAGCCTTGCCTATCACTGGTTCCTCGCACTGTTCCCATCGCTGGTCGCGCTGCTCGGCCTGTCCGGGCTGCTGCACATCGGATCCAGCGTGGTGCACCGGCTCGTCGACGGGCTGACTACCGCCCTGCCGCCCGGCGCGGCCCAGGTATTCACGCAGGCAGTCAGCACTGCGGCCAGCAGGTCAGCCAGGGGCTCGCTGGTCGCGCTCATCATCGGCATCGTCGTAGCGCTGTGGAGCGCATCGGGCGGCATGGCCGCGCTCGAGATGGGACTGGACGTCGCCTACGAGGTCCCGGTCGACCGCAAGTTCGTGCCGCGGCGGCTGCGCGCGTTCCCGCTCATGGCCGGCACTGTCGTCCTTGGCGGCGCGGCGGCGGCCCTGATCGTGTTCGGCCAGTCGATCGGCACCGGTTTCGAGAGCCACGTCGGCATCTCGGGCACCGCTTTCGTCGTCGCCTGGACGGCCGTCCGGTGGGCGGTCACCGTCATCCTGGTCAGCCTGCTGTTCGCGTTCTACTACTTCTACGGCCCGAACCGGGAAACCCCGCACTGGCAGTGGCTGAGTCCAGGCGGCATCGTCGGCACGATCATCTTTCTCGCCGCATCGGTGGGCTTCTCCTTCTACGTGGCCAAATTCGGCTCGTACGGCAAGACCTACGGCGCCTTCGCGGGCGTGGTGATCCTCATTTTCTGGCTGTACCTGACCGGGCTGGCGGTGCTGATCGGGGCTGAGCTGAACGCCGAGATCGAGCGCGAAGGCGCTGCGCAGGCCGGTCACCAGGAAGCCCGCGCCAGCGCCGCGGACCTGGAGCGGCCATCCGGCGCCGAGCGCAAGCCGGCACCATAAGCGGCCCGGCAGCAGGCCGGCCGCGGATGAGGCGGCGGTGCTGGGTACCACTCATCACGTGACCCGCCAGTTCCCGCTTCCTAGCAGACCGGAGATGTCATGACACAGCCGGGCATCCCAGCGCGCGTCCCAGCCGGCGCGACGCCCGAAGGCGACGCAATACTCGTCGGCGGCGGGCCGGTCCGCGTCGACGCCTTCATCGACTTCCTGTGCCCGTTCTGCCGCCGGTTCGAGCTGGCCGCCGGCCCGGCCCTGGCTGGCCTCGCTAGCGATCACATGGCCAGCATCGCTTACCACCCGATGAACTTCCTCGACCAGGCGTCGACGACTCGTTACTCCACCCGCGCGGCCGCGGCGGCGGGCTGCGCGGCGGACCTCGGCGGGTTCCCGGACTTCGCGCACGCGCTGTTCGTCAGTCAGCCGCCCGAGGGCGGCGCCGGCCTCAGCGACGCCCAGCTTGTCGAGATCGGCCGCACCGTCGGCCTGGCCGACACGAAGTTCGCCGGCTGCATCTCCGCAGCGCCCTACCTGAACTGGCCTGACTACGTCACCGCACGAGCGACGCAGCTTGGCGTCAGCGCCACTCCGACGGTCCTGGTCGCGGGCATGCCGGTCAACCCCGACGCGCATGACATCAGCGCCGCCGTAGCCGCCGCCTACGCCGAGCGCTGACCGGCACCGCGCTGGACGGCGCTGTCAGCCGTCCAGGACGGCCGCGATCAGGTGCCGCGCGCTCTCGCGGTACCTGGACGGATAGCGGCACGCCATTCCCGCGGTCCACACTGCGGCCTCGAGCAGCCGCGCGCGGCGGAACGGCTCCAGCGCATCCGGCTCCGGCACCGCGGATCCCGCCACGCCGGCATAGCCGCGCAGTGCCGCCCGGGCACCAGCGCCGGACTGGCCGGCCAGCACGGCCAGATCCCACTCGACCGGGCCGCGGCAGGTCTCCTCCAGGTCGGCCCAGCGCCAGCCGTCACCGGCCGCCAGCAGATTGCCAGGGTGCGCGTCACCGTGCAGCACGATCTGTTCGCCCGGCGCAGGGATCGCCGCAAGCACGCGCGCATGCCCCTGCCGGAGCGCGTCGATCGTCGCCCGGTCCAGGCCGGCCTCCCGCTCGAGTATCTCCAGGCCCTCGCTGACCAGGTCCCTGGCAGGCGTCAGGTACCCGAGCTCGGCCGGGCACCCCGCGGCCGCCAGGTGGAACTCGGCGAGCGCAGCGCCGGCGGCCGCGGGGTCCGGCCGCAGCGATGACGGCGGCAGCAGATCCCAGAGCGTGATGGCCAGCCCGTCCTGCCGGTAAGGCCCGGGCGGCACCATCGTGACGGGTGACACGGCTGGCCCGCCGCGGCCTGCAACGTAACCCGCGACCGCGACCTCCCTGGCCAGCCACGCCGACGGATCGCGGCGAGTCAGGGCCGTGAGCGTCGCGACCCTGGCCACGATCGGCGCCGGCGCGAGGTGCACCAGCAAGTTCCCGCGGCTGGACAGAACGTCGGGACCGGCCGACGGCAGGCCGAGCCGCCTGGCCAGCGCAACGGCAGCCGCAACCCCGGCGCGGGTGATGAAGCCGATCTCAGCGGCCTCGCCTGTCGCGGGCATCGGCACAGTATCGCCGCGGCCCTGCGAGCGGTCGAGTGGTTATGGCAGCGAAAATCGCGTGACCGGTGCCGGCCCGCCAACGTAGCTTCTTGGCTATGCAGGAAATGGTGCGGGTGGGATCGGACAAGGTCTGGGCCGAGGACTCCGGCGGGGCCGGCCCGGTGCTTGTTCTCCTGCACGAGGGCGTGGCCGACTCGCGGATGTGGGATCCGGTGTGGCCGGCCCTGACCGCGAGTTACCGCGTCATCCGCTATGACGTGCGCGGGTACGGCAAGTCCGGGCCTGCCACCCAGGACTACACGCTGGCCGGCGACCTGCGGGCCGTGCTCGCTCACTTCGGGATCCCGCGTGCGCACCTGGCCGGCTGCAGCATGGGCGGGCTCTGCGCAGTTGAGTTCGCACTGGCGGAGCCGGACCGGGTGCAGTCGCTGGTGCTGCTGGCATCGGGTTTCGAGGGTTATCGCTATCCGGAGCAGCCTGAGCTTGAGGCCGAGTACGCGGCGCTCGACGCAGCGGGCGATGAAGACGGGATCGTCCGCCTCCTGCTCGGCATCTGGGGCGCCGCGGGCCCTGACGCATTCGTCACCGATCTCATGCGCTCGTCCCGCCGGGCCGCGGCCAACGAGGAGCAGTTCCAGCATCCCGGCGAAGGCACCTATGACCGGCTTGAGCAGCTCCGCCCGCCGACCGTGATCATGGTGGGTGACAAGGACTTTCCTCCGCTGATCGCCGCCAACGAGGAGGCAGCCAGGCGCATCCCCCGCTGCGAGCTGATCCGGATGCCCGGCGTCGACCACTACCCCACTGTCCGTGCGCCGGCGCTGGTGCTCAGCACGATCCTGCGTCACTGCGCGGCTGCCTGATCAGGAGCGGGCCCGCGTCAGCCGCCTCCGGCCGCCGGCCAGCTCAGCAGCTCCACCCGCGGGCAGCCGCCGCTGCCGCCGACGGCCAGCGTCGCGCAGGAACCTGTCGCCAGGTCGGTGCCGGGATCCGGCTCGCCGGTCAGCGCGGGCAGCGCAGCCCGGAGGGCGCCGCCGTGCGCGACTATCAGCGCTCGCGACCCGGCCGCGGTGACGCTTACCGCCGTCAGGGCACGGGCAAGCCGCGTGCGCAGTTCCGGCAGGTTCTCACCACCCGGAAACCTGACCTCGGGCCGTCCGGCGCGCCACGCCGCGAGCACGCTGTGGTAGATATCCCAGGCCTGCTCGTCGTTTCGCCCGTCAAGTTCGCCGACGTTCAGCTCGCGCAGATCCTCGAACTCGGCCGTTACCGGCTGCCGTAGCCGCTGCGCGACGATGTCAGCGGTCTGCCGGGCCCGCCGCAGCGGCGAGCAGACAAGACAGCCGACGGGCTCGCCACCGGCGCCGGCCAGCCGGTCCGCCAGCTCCATTGCCTGCTGCCGCCCGGTCGGCGTCAGCTCGCCGTCGAAGACCCGGTAGGACAGCGTCCTAGTCAGGTTGGCCACGTTCTCCCCGTGCCTGGCCCACTCGACAATCGTCATGCACGCATCGTCGCCGGGCTGCCGCGCACTCTCAACCTCGTCAGCAGCTATCCCGGCCAGGGCCGCGGCTACCGCAATCCGGGGATAAGGGACACTGACTGGTAGGCCGACGAAGGGCCTCCGGTAGGCCCTCAAAGGGGGCGTGGCCATGGACCAGAAGGAAGTCGCCCGCGTGGTAGCCGACCGATCTGGGCTGTCTCGGGAGGAATCAGCAGATATCGTCCGAGCGGTGCTCGAGGGGATCGCTGACCAGCTCAGCGAGGGACAGGTACGGCAACTTGCCGCCGAGCTCCCGATCCTCCCAGCGCGGGCCCAGGCACCGCGGCGCCGCAGGCAGGGGGCGCATCCGGTCAGGCTGCTGCCGTTCATCAGGCACCTGAGCGCGCGCACCGGGCTGACCGATGACGAGGCCAGCGCCGGCACCGGGGCCGTGCTCGGCGTGCTGCGCCAGACCCTCGGCGGGGACGAGTACCGGCGTCTCATGGCCCAGCTCCCCACCGAGTACGACGGGCTGGTGCAGACAGCCCGCTGAGGCCGGCCACAGATAACCGGTTGATCCGCGCATCCCTGGCTGGTCTACTTTGCCTGCGCCGCGATGCAGGAGGAGGTGACCCAGATGCGCACAGCGCTCATGTGCACGGTGATGGCAGCTATGGCCGACCAAGGGGACATGACGCGTTGTGAGCACGCTGAATCTGGGCATCCTGGCGCACGTCGACGCCGGTAAGACAAGCCTGACCGAGCGGCTGCTGTACGCCGCCGGGGTAATCGACGAGATCGGCAGCGTCGACAAGGGCAGCACGCAGACCGACACGCTGGCGCTCGAGCGCCAGCGCGGCATCACGATCAAGTCCGCCGTGGCCTCCTTCTGCCTCGGTGACCTGCCGGTGAACCTCATCGACACGCCCGGCCATCCGGACTTCATCGCCGAGGTCGAGCGGGTGCTCGCCGTGCTCGACGGCGCGGTGCTGGTGATCTCCGCCGTCGAGGGCGTGCAGGCGCAGACCCGCGTGCTCATGCGCACGCTGCGGCGGCTGCGCATCCCGACGCTCATCTTCGTCAACAAGGCAGACCGGCGTGGCGCTGACCCCGGCCGCGTGCTTGGCCAGATAGCGGCCAGGCTAAGCCCGGACATCATTCAGATGGAAACGGCTCGCGCGCTGGGTACCAGCGCCGTTGACGTGATGCCGTACCGAGCAGCCGACACCGAGTTCGCGGCGAGGCTGGCGGAATTGCTGGCCGAGCACGACGAGGACCTCCTGAGCGCCCTGGTCGACGGTGCCCAGGTCCCTTACGGCCGGCTCCGACGCACTCTTGCCGCCCAGGCGCGCGCCGGGCTCGTGTACCCGGTCTTCCTCGGCTCGGCGATCACCGGCGCCGGTATCGGGCCGCTGACCGCCGGCATCCGCGACCTGCTCCCGAGTGCGGCCGGCGACCCCGGCGGCCCGGTGTCGGGCACCGTCTTCAAGGTCGGCCGGGGCACCGCCGGGGAGAAGGTCGCCTACGTGCGGATGTTCAGCGGCACGGTGCGGGCCAGGGAGCGGCTGGTCATGCGGACCGGGACGGCGGCCAGGGTGACCGGGATCCGGGTCTTCGGCGGCGGTGCGGAAACCCGGGCCGACGCCGTGACCGCCGGGCAGATCGCCAAGTTGTGGGGCCTGAACGGCGTCAGGATCGGCGACGTTATCGGCCAGCCGCCGGCCCGCCAGGACCACGGCCACTTCGCCCCGCCGACGCTGGAGACGATCGTCATCCCGGACCGCGCTGCCGAGCGCGGCCGGCTGTACGCGGCGCTGACCCAGCTGGCCGAGCAGGACCCGCTGATCGACCTGCGCTACGACGAGGACCGGCAGGAGATGCTCGTCTCGCTTTACGGCGAGGTGCAGAAGGAGGTCATCCAGGAAACGCTGGCCGCCGACTTCGGCCTGACTGCCGGATTCAGCCCGACCACCACCATCTGCATCGAGCGGCCGATCGGCACGGGCGCCGCGGCCGAGCGGATGGACGATGGGCTCAACCCGTTCCGGGCCACCGTCGGGCTGCGCATCGACCCGGCTGCCGCCGGATCGGGCGTGACATTCGGACTGGAGATCGAGCTCGGATCGCTCACTCCGGCGTTCCTCAAGGCAATCGAGACGACGGTGCGGGACACGCTGCGGCAGGGGTTGCACGGCTGGCAGGTCACCGACTGCGCCGTCACGCTGACCGAGTCCGGCTACGTCCCGCCGCCGCCCTACGGGTGGAGCAAGTGGTCAAGCTCGGCGGGCGATTTCCGCAACCTGACGCCGCTGGTGCTGATGACGGCGCTGCGGCAGGCCAGGACTGTCGTCTTCGAGCCGGTGCAGGGCTTCCGGCTGGAGGCCCCGGCGGAGGCGCTCGCTGTCCTGGTTCCGGCGCTGGCCCGGCACGGCGCCGTGTCGCGCACCCAGCAGGTGCAGGGCGCCGCGTGCGTGCTGGCGGGCGAGATACCCGCGGGCAAGGTGGACGCCCTTCGCCGGATGCTGCCGGGCCTGACCAGCGGGGAAGGCATCCTGGAGAGTTCGTTCGACCACTACGCGCCGGTGCAGGGCGCTCCCCCGAGCCGTCCCCGTTTCGATAAGAATCCGCTCAGCCGGGAGGAGTATCTGCTCCGGATCGCGCAACCGGCAGCGGGCGAGCGGGCAATCACAGGCGGAAGGAGGGCCGGTGGTCACTGACACGCAAGCCAGCGACGCGGATCTGATTTCCCGGTCGCTCGCGGAGCCTGAGGAGTTCACCGCCGTGTTCGACCGGCACTGCGCCGAGATCCTGCGGTACGTGTACGCGCGGCTGGGTCCGGAACTGGCCGAGGACGTGACCGCGGAGACGTTCCTCGCCGCGTTCCGC
>DASPWG010000240.1:0-4934 GCA_035621915.1 Streptosporangiaceae bacterium | reverse complement strand
GGGGGCACCACCGGGCAGCTCGGCCGGCAGTAGATGCCGGTTGTCAGCACCGCGGTGAAGAACCACCCGTCGAATCGGGCATCCTTGGACTGCACGGCCCGCATGCACCGCTGCGTGTCTTCGTACATGCTCCTAGCATCGGCGCTCAGGCCGTGGTCAGGCTAGCGAGATTCCGACACCGACCTTACATCAGGCCAGTTGAATAGGATGATGTCGCAAATCCGCTAGGTAGGTGTCTCCGGCCAGCGCGCGGTCATTTAAAGGGCCGCCTGCTGGCGTAATGACAGCGAAACACGCCGTGCTTACGCTCTGGATGTGGCGGACATCTTCGACAGCTACCAGCTTGCGGCGGCGTGGGACGAGATGTTCGAACGGCCCGGCACCGCCCGCGCGCCTTATCAGGCCCTGCTGGCCGCCCTGCAGCCGCTTGATCCGTCCGAGCTCAGGTTCCGCTCCGACCAGCTCGCCAGCCTGTTCACCGATCGCGGCGTGACGTTCGACTACGCGGGGGAGGAGCGGCCGTTCCCGCTCGACCTGATCCCGCGCATCATCGACGCGGCCGAGTGGGACCTCGTATCGCGCGGCGTGCGGCAGCGCGTGCTCGCGCTCGAGGCGTTCCTGGCCGATGTCTACGGCGCGGCGCGCGTCGTCGAGGACGGCGTCGTGCCGTGGCAGCTGATCGCCACCTCGCGGCAGTTCCGGCGCGAGGCGCACGGCGTGACGCCGCCGAACGAGGTCAGGATCCACATCGCCGGCATCGACCTGGTGCGCGATGAGCGCGGCAGGTTCTGCGTGCTGGAGGACAACGTGCGGATCCCGTCGGGGGTCAGTTACGTGCTGGAGAACCGGCTGGCGATGACCAGGACGTTTCCCGGCCTGTTCGCTGAGCAGCACGTCAGGCGCGTCGACGATTACCCGGCAAGGCTGCTGGCGGCGCTGCGGGAGGCGGCGCCAGCCACCAGCCACGACCCGGTGGTCGTGGTCCTCACGCCAGGCGTGGGCAACGCGGCGTACTTCGAGCACACGCTGCTGGCCAGGCTGATGGGCGTGGAACTGGTCGAGGGGCGCGACCTGGTGGTGAGCGGCAACCAGGTGTTCGTGCACACCACGCAGGGCAGGCGCCCGGTGGACGTCATCTACCGCCGGGTCGATGATGACTTCCTTGACCCGCTGCACTTCAGGCCGGATTCGGTCGTCGGCTGTCCCGGCCTGCTCAACGCGGCCAGGGCCGGTCACGTGACTATCGCGAACGCGGTCGGCAACGGGGTCGCCGACGACAAGCTGACCTACACCTACGTGCCCGACCTGATCCGCTACTACCTGCACGAGGAGCCGCTGATCGACAACGTCGAGTCCTACCGGCTCGGCGACCCCGACGTCATGGACTGGGCGCTGGCCCGGCTGGATCAGCTGGTGCTCAAGCCGGTCGACGGGGCAGGCGGCAGCGGCATCGTCATCGGCCCGCAGGCGGACGAGGCGACGCTGGCCGCCGCGCGCGGGCAGGTGCTGGCCAGCCCGCGCAGCTGGATCGCCCAGCGGCCGGTGGCGCTGTCGACGGCCCCGGTGCTGATCGGCGAGCGGCTGGCGCCCCGCCACATCGACCTGCGGCCGTTCGCGGTGCACGACGGCAGCGACGTGTGGCTGCTGCCCGGCGGCCTGACCAGGGTGGCGCTGCCCGAGGGCGCGCTGGTGGTCAACTCCAGCCAGGGCGGCGGCTCCAAGGACACCTGGGTGCTGGCCCCTGCCGGGGCGCGGTCCGCGCCGCGGCCGGTCGTGCCGGGACCGCGCCTGTCGCAGGGTGAGGCGGTCGGCGCCGGCCTGGCCCGCGCGAGGGTACCGGTGCTGGACGGCCCCGCGGCGGGCGGCCTCGTCGCAGGCGACCCAGCAGCAGCGCGCGGCGTGCCGGGCGGCCCCGGCCCTGAGCGGCCCGTGCTGGCGCGCGAGACCGGGCCAGGCGGTGAGCAATGACCGACACCGGGCTGCTCAGCCGGATCGCCGAGACGCTGTTCTGGACCGGCCGCTACGTCGAGCGCGCCGATGACACCGCGCGCATGGTCGACGTGTACGTGCACCGGCTGCTGGAAGAGCCGCGCGCGGACGAGGAAGCGGACTGCCGCGCGCTGCTGTCGGTGCTGGGCATCCCGCCGCCGCCGGACACCCCGCTGGACATCGGGACGACCATCTACCACCTCGCCTACGAGGCCAGGAGCCCGAGCGCGATCGCGGGTGCGGTGCTCGCGGCACGCAGCGGCGCGCGCAGCGTGCGGGACGTGATCTCCGGTGAGATGTGGGAGTGCCTGAACGTCACCAGCCTGGCGCTCGGCAGGCAGCGGAGGTCGGCGGAGCGGCTCGGGCCGCACGTCTACCTGCGGTTCATCCGGGAGCGGGCCGCGCTTTTCTTCGGGCTGGCGGACTCGACGATGAGCCACGACGACGCCTGGCGGTTCCTGGTGCTCGGCCGCAGCATCGAGCGGGTGGACATGACAGCCCGGCTGCTGCTGGCCCGGATGCCGGACACGCCCTACGAGGTCGGCTGGCTGATGCTGCTGCGCGCCTGCGGCGCGTACGAGTCGTTCATCCGCAGCCACGGCTGGTCCGGCGGGCCGACGCAGGCGGCGGAGTTCCTGATCCTGGACCGGCTGTTTCCCCGGTCGGTGCTGCACGCGCTGGCGACCGCGGAGGACTGCCTGGCCGCGCTCGAGCCGGCGGCCGGCCGGGCCGGCATGGCCGACCCCGCGCGGCGGCCGATCGGCGCGCTGCGCACCCGGCTTGAGTACTCTCCCGCGAAGCTGCCGCCCGAGCAGCTGGCCGAGCTGCTCGCCGTCCTGCAGCAGACCTGCGTGCAGGCCAGCGAGGCGATCACGGCCAGGTACTTCAGCTACGCCGAGGCGGTCGCCTGGGCGCAGGAGACCAGCGCATGAGCTGGCGACTGCTCATCGCGCACCGGACGCACGTGAGCTACCAGGGGTCGGTGCGCGCGTCGTACAACGAGGTGCGGATGACGCCGGTCACGCTCGCCGGGCAGACAGTGCTGGAGACAGTCCTGTCAACCGACGCGCAGGTGCCGGTGTGGAGCTACCGCGACTACTGGGGCACGCAGGTCAGCGCGTTCGACGTCCAGGCGCCGCACGACGACCTGCTGATCACCGCCCGCGCCACGGTGGAGACCAGCGCGCCCGGCCCGGCCTCGCGGCCGCTGCCCTGGCCGGAGCTGGCGCAGCGCACCGGCCGGGTCGCGGAGTTCAGCGTGCCAACGCCGCGCACGACGGTGAGCGCGGAGCTTGCCGAGCAGGCGCGCCAGCGCACGGCGGGCCTCGATCCGCGGGAGGCGGCCGCGGAGATCGCGGCGTGGGTTCACGGGCACGTGGCGTACGTGCCAGGCGCCACCGGCGTGCAGACCGGTGCCCAGGAGGCATGGGACCAGGGCGAGGGAGTCTGCCAGGACATCGCGCACCTGGCCGTGGGGCTGCTGCGCTCGATCGGCCTTCCGGCGCGTTATGTGTCCGGCTACCTGTTCCCGGCCCCGGACGCAGAGCCCGGCGAACGGGTCACCGGCCAGTCGCATGCCTGGGTCGAGTACTGGACGGGGGAGTGGGCCGCCTGCGACCCCACGAACGACGCGGTGGTCGGCCAGCGGCACGTCATCGTGGCGGCCGGCCGCGACTATGCCGACGTGCCGCCGATCAAGGGCATCTACCACGGCGCGCCGAGCAGCACGATGGAGGTCACGGTCGAGCTGACGCGGCTGGCGTGACGCGGCGCTGACCCGCGCTGACCCGCCCTGCTCATAGCCGGGGGCGAGCCTGCCCGGCTTGTCAAGTTATTTTTCGTGATCGGCAAAGTTGCGTAACGCGAAAGTTTCTGTATCCTTGTCGCGTGACTACCGATGCTCAGCTGCGTGACTACCTGGACGAGTATCCCGACCAGGCCGAACGGCTCAGGCAGTACCTGGCGGGGGAGGACGAGCCAGGGACCGGCTGCCCGATTCCCGGCGGCCTGCGGGAGCGCAAGAAGCTGGCGACCAGGCGGGCGCTCGGCATGGCCGCGATGCGGCTGGCCGTGGAACGCGGGCTGGACAACGTCCTGGTCGAGGACATCGCGGACGCCGCCGGGGTGTCGACGCGCACGTTCAACAACTACTTCAGCAGCAAGTACGAGGCAATCTGCGCGCTGCAGCTGAACCGGGCGCTGCGGATCGGCGCCGCGCTGCGGGCCAGGCCGGCCGGCGAGCCGCTGTGGGAGGCGATCAGCCACGCGGTTGTGCCGGAGTTCGCCGACCGGCTGCCCGACGAGGAGTGGATGGCCGGCGTGCGGCTCGTCGTGAGCAGTCCCGCGCTGCGTGGCGAGTCCCTGAAGGTCCAGGGCCTGGCGCAGTACGGCCTGGCCGCGGCGATCGCCGAGCGGACCGGTGCCGACCCGGCCACCGACATGTTCCCGCGGATCCTCGCCGGGGCGATCTCCGCGGCGCTGCAGGCGGCGACCGAGCGCTGGCTGCACTCCGATCCGCCGGTCCCGGTCAAGCCGCTGATCGAGGAGGCGCTCGCCCGGCTGGCCGAGGGCATGGCCGAAGTCCTGCCCGAGCCCGGCAGACGGCGCTGACGGCAGACCATCCCGTTTCCCTCAAAAAGAGAGAGCCCCCACGTGCTGATCCGATTGCTGCGCGAGTACCTGCGCCCGTACCGCAGGCAGCTGAGCCTGGTGCTGCTGCTGCAACTCGCGCAGACGCTGGCCACCCTGTACCTGCCGACGCTGAACGCGGACATCATCGACAAGGGCGTGGTCGTTCACAACACGCACTACATCATGAAGACCGGCGCGGTGATGCTCGGCATCACGCTGGCCCAGATCGTCTGCTCGGTCATCGCGGTGTACTTCGGCGCGAAGGTCGCCATGGCGCTCGGCCGCGACGTCCGGCACGGCATCTTCAGCCGGGT
>DASPWG010000239.1:0-10645 GCA_035621915.1 Streptosporangiaceae bacterium | reverse complement strand
AGGATTTGTGGATCTGAAGCTAGACCACTACAGCAAGGATGGGATCGAGATCGTCGACGTGGAAGGCGAGATCGACGTCTACACCGCGCCGCGCCTGCGTGAACTGCTGATCGAGCTGGTGAACAGCCGTTTCTACCAGCTGGTGGTGAACATGGAGAAGGTGGAGTTCCTCGACTCCACCGGGCTCGGTGTCCTGGTCGGCGGGCTCAAGCGGGTCAGGGCTCACGACGGCTCGCTTGACCTCGTGTGCACCCAGGAGCGGATCCTGAAGATCTTCAGGATCACGGGGCTGACGAAGGTCTTCGGCATTCACGACACTGTCGATGAGGCCATCGCCGCCAGGCGGTCGGAGAAGTAGGCGCCGCGCCGGGTTCACCCAGATGGCAACCGTAGAGCTGAGCTTCACGCCGCTGCCCGCTCACGTCCGGACGGCCAGGCTGGTCGCCACGGCCGTGGCCAGGCGCAGCGGGGTTGATGAGTCGCTGCTGGACGTCGTCAGGCTGGCTGTCGGCGAGGCCTGCTCGCGTGCGGTCGAAGGCCACCAGCTGCACTGTCCGGCCGAGCCAGTCCGGCTCGCCCTGACTGACACCGCTGGCCGGTTCGAGGTGGAGGTCACCGACAACTGCGCGCCCGGCGCGCGCAAGCTGCCGGGCCTGGATGGCAAGGGCGAGGGTTCCAGCATCCCGGCCGGGCTCGGGATCGCCGTGATCACCGGGCTGGCCGACGACGTCGAGATCAGCGAGACGTCCGCCGGGACCAGCATCAGGATGAGCTGGCCGTCGGCCGGGGCAGTCCGGTAGGCGGACTGGCCGCGGCAGCATGAGCGCGACGGCCTTGCGCACGGGCTTACCACCGGGCACCTGCCCGGTCCGTCCGTCCAGGGACCGGCAGGGCCGTGCGGCATGCGCTGCGGATGGCGGGCCGGACCTGGTCGCCGGGGGCGGTACCCTCTGCGCAGGCACTCTTGCATTGCAAAAGCGCTGCAAAAGTGCCTGCACCGGGACCCGATTTACCATCCGCTTACCGGGATGCGTAGACTCCCGGCACCGTTGGTTGCCGGCTTTGCGTGTCCCCGGGCATCCTGACCAGCGGTCAGCAGCAGATGCCTCAGGGACGTGCCGAGGGGCTGGCACCCGGTATTAGCTTGTAATCCCCTGTCAAGGAGGACGGATGAGGCCCAACACCGCCCTGGCGGCTGGCGCGGTCGGTGTGACCGGCGGCAACCTGGCCTGGGTAGCCGTGGTGGCTGTGATTGCGCTGATGGCGCTGGCTGTAGCGGGCTGGCTGGTCAGGGACGTGCTGGCGGCGAGCCAGGGCACTGCGAAGATGCAGGAGATTGGTAAGGCAGTCCAGGAGGGCGCCGCCGCCTACCTGCGGCGGCAGTTCAAGACCCTGAGCGTCTTCGTGGTCATAATCCCGTTCGTGCTGCTGGTTCTCCCAGCGCCCGACCTCTCGGTCCGCATCGGCCGGTCGGTGTTCTTCCTGGTGGGCGCGCTGTTCTCGGCTGTTACTGGCTTCACCGGCATGTCGCTCGCGGTCCGCGGCAACGTCCGGGTGGCGGCCGCTGCCAAGGAGTCGGGCGAGCGTTCGGCGATGCGGATCGCGTTCAGGACCGGCGGCGTGGCCGGCATGTTCACGGTCGGCCTCGGCCTGTTCGGCGCGGCGCTGGTGGTCATCCTCTACCGGGCCAACGCGCCGAGCGTGCTGGAGGGCTTCGGCTTCGGCGCCGCCCTGCTTGCCATGTTCATGCGTGTCGGCGGCGGCATCTTCACCAAGGCCGCGGACGTGGGCGCCGACCTGGTCGGCAAGGTGGAGAAGCACATTCCCGAGGACGACCCGCGCAATGCCGCCACCATCGCCGACAACGTCGGCGACAACGTGGGCGACTGCGCCGGCATGGCGGCGGACCTGTTCGAGTCCTACGCGGTCACCCTGGTCGCCTCGCTCATCCTCGGCAAGGTCGCGTTCGGCTCGCAGGGCCTTGTCTTCCCGCTCATCGTGCCGATGATCGGCGTCATCACCGCGGTGTTCGGCATCTTCGTGGTCGCCCCGCGCAAGAACGACCGCAGCGGCATGACCGCCATCAACCGCGGGTTCTTCGCCTCGGCGGTCTTCTCGCTGGTGCTGGTGGTCATCGCGTCGTTCGTCTACCTGCCCTCGAAGTTCAGCGCGCTCACCGGCGCCACCTCCTCGATCCTGCGTCACAGCGGCGACCCGCGGCTGCTGGCGATCGGCTCCGTCGTGGTCGGCCTGGTCCTGGCCAGCGCGATCCAGCTGCTCACCGGCTACTTCACCGAGACCAACCGGCGCCCGGTCAGGGAGATCGGCGACAGCTCGGTGACCGGCGCGGCAACGGTGATCCTGTCCGGCATCTCCGTCGGCCTGGAGTCGGCCGTCTACTCGGCCCTGCTGATCGGCGGCGCGGTCTACTGCGCGTTCCTCATCGGGACCGGCAATCCGACGCTGGCGCTGTTCTGCGTCGCGCTGGCCGGCACCGGCCTGCTGACCACGGTTGGCGTCATCGTGTCGATGGACACCTTCGGCCCGGTCTCCGACAACGCCCAGGGCATCGCGGAGATGTCCGGCGAGGTCGAGGGCGAGGCCGCGCAGGTGCTGACCAGGCTGGACGCGGTCGGCAACACCACCAAGGCCATTACCAAGGGCATCGCGATCGCGACCGCTGTGCTGGCCGCGACGGCGCTGTACGGGGCGTTCCGCACCCAGGTCGGGGCGGAGCTGCTGGTCAAGCACCTGGGCGCATTTAACCTGCAGATCGATACGCCGAACGACCTGTTCGGCCTGATCATCGGCGCGAGCGTGGTGTTCTTCTTCTCTGGCCTGCTGATCATGGCTGTCGGCCGGGCGGCCGGGCGGGTGGTCCTGGAGGTCAGGGATCAGTTCCGCAACCATCCCGGCATCATGGACTTCACCGAGAAGCCGGAGTACGGCCGGGTGGTGGACATCTGCACCGCGGACTCGCTGCGCGAGCTTGCGACGCCAGGCCTGCTCGCCGTGCTGTTGCCCATCGCGGTCGGCTTCGGGCTCGGCTACGGGCCGCTGGGCTCCTACCTGGCGGGCGCGATCGCGGCCGGTGCGCTGATGGCCGTGTTCCTGGCCAACTCCGGTGGCGCCTGGGACAACGCCAAGAAGCTGGTCGAGGACGGCCACCACGGCGGCAAGGGCTCCGAGGCGCACGCCGCCACGGTCATCGGCGACACCGTGGGTGACCCGTTCAAGGACACCGCGGGTCCGGCGATCAACCCGCTGATCAAGGTGATGAACCTGGTCTCGCTGCTGATCGCGACGAGCGTGGTCGAGTTCAGCTCGAACCTGGGCCTGCGCGCGGGCGTGGCGATCGTCGCGATCGGCATCGTGGCCGCCGCGATCATCATCTCCAAGCGCAGGTCGACCAGCATCGCGTCCGGCGACACGGAGGCGAAGGCGCCGGCCGACACCGCGGCCGTCTAACACAGCAGCACGCCCTCGGGCGGTCGGGTCGCGGACCTGGCCGCCCTTCGGGTTTTCAGCACGCCTGCGCCGCGTGCCGCGATGCGCACAGCGCCTGTCTTGACCGACGATAGGTTTCATGGACGGAACGGGGCGCCTGATCGTCATGCGGCACGCCAAGGCCGGCGAGCTCCCTGGCGGGCCTGACTTCGAGCGCGCGCTGAGGCAGCGCGGCCGGGCGGACAGCGCCGCGGCCGGTGCCTGGCTGCGCTCGCACGGATACCTGCCTGACCTGGTGATCTGCTCGGCGGCCCGGCGGACCCGGCAGACCTGGCAGTACGTGTCGCAGGCGCTCGGCGGCCAGCCGCGGATGGAGGCCGAGCAGCGGCTCTATCACGCCGACGCCGGGGAAGTGATCGAGGTTATCCGGGAGGCCGATCCCGGCGTCGGCACGCTGATGTACGTGGGGCACAATCCGGCGGCAGCCGATCTGGTGGCCGCGCTGACCGGAAGCGAGCTGCATTTCCCGACATCGGCGATCGCGGTGATCGGGATCCGCGGGGACTGGGCCGAGCTGGGCGCGGGCGATGGCGAGCTGGAGGCGTCGTGGACGCCGGCGCAGGATCGGCAGGCCTAGTCCCGCCAGCAGCCGGTTAGCCTGTTCTGCCTGGGCTGCCGGCCAGCAGCGCAGCATCCTCAGCGTCCGCCGCCTCCACGTCATCCCTGGAGATGCCGAGCAGGTGCAGGATCACGTCCAGCTGCGGGACGCTCACTGAGGCGTCGGCGGCACTCCTGACCGCGGGCTTGGCGTTGAACGCGATGCCGAGGCCAGCCGCGGAGATCATGTCCAGGTCGTTTGCCCCGTCTCCGACCGCCACCGTCTGGCTCAGCGGAACGTCGGCCTGCTCGGCGAACTCGCGTAGCGCGCGCTCCTTGCCCGCCCGGTCGATGACCTCGCCCGTGACCCGCCCGGTCAGCTTGCCGCCGGCGATTTCCAGCGTATTGGCCTTGGCGAAGTCGAGGCCAAGCTGGCCGGTAAGCCGGTCGGTGAACTGGCTGAACCCGCCGCTCACCACGCCGCACCGGTAGCCCAGGCGCTTGAGCGTCCTGATCAGCGTGCGAGCACCAGGCGTCAGCCGCAGGCTCTCGAGCAGCTCGTCGAGCACCGCAGCGTCCAGGCCCGCCAGCAATGCGACACGCTGCTGCAGCGCGCTGGTGAAGTCCATCTCCCCGCGCATGGCCGCCGCGGTCAGCTCTGCCACCTCGCGCTGCGTGCCCGCCCTGGCCGCGAGCAGGTCGATGGCCTCGTCCTGTAGCAGGGTCGAGTCCATGTCCATCACGACCAGCCGCATCGCGCGGCGGTGCAGGCCGCCGCGCTGCACCGCGATGTCAACGCCGAGATCGACGGACTCCTGCGCCAGCGCCGCGCGCAGACCCGCCGGGTCGGCGCCGGTGATGTCGAACTCGATGCAGGTGACCGGGCGCTGGGCAAGCCGCTCGATCCTGTCGATGTTCGCGCCGCTGGCGGCGATCCGGCCGGCGATCGAGGCGATCACCGTGGGCAGCAGCGGCTGGCCGAGGACGGTCACGTGCAGCCGGCCGCGGCCCCTGGCCGGAGGCTCCCCGGAGCCGAGGGTGATCTCGGCTTCCATGCCCATGTCGGCCGCCAGCGTGGTCACCTGACGATGGATCGCGGTCAGGTCGGGCGAGCCCGTGCAGGCCAGCAGCACGCCGAGCACCAGCCGGCCGCGGATCACGACCTGCTCGACATCCAGGACCGTCACCTGGTGCCCGGATAGCGCAGTGAACAGCCGCGAGGTGACCCCCGGCCGGTCCCGGCCGGTCAGGGTCACCAGCAGCGTGATCGAGGGGCCGGTCATAGTGGTCCCAACGTTATCCACCACGGGAGCCTGCGAGCGCGACGGGTCGCACGTGTGGCGCCCGCCGAGGCCCCGGCTACAGGGGCCCGGTCAGGTGCGGCTAGGGCAACCTGGGGTTCACACTGGCTCGCGCGCGGCCGGGCGCGAACGGACGCCGCGGTTCTCTTGCTCGGCGGGGGCGCGTGCGCCTGCCCTGGTGGCACCGATGCCGGCGATGACCACCAGGATTACCCCGAAACCGGGCGCGATGCCGGGCACCTGCCCGAGCAGCAGCAGGCCAGCCAGCAGGGCGACGGCAGGTTCCAGGCTCATCAGGGTGCCGAAGGCGGTGGCGGTGAGCCGGCGCAGGGCCAGCAGTTCCAGGCTGAACGGCAGCACTGGATGAATCAGGGCGAGTGCCAGCATGACGAGGAGCAGCGGCCAGGTGACCCTGCCCAGCTGAGCGGGCCCGGCCACGAGCAGCGCGATCGAGCCCGCGACCGGCATGGAGACGGCCAGCCCGCTCAGGCCGGTGACGCTGTCGCCGACATGCTGGGTCAGCAGGATGTAAGCGGCCCAGCAGACCGCGGCGGCGAGGACGAGCGCGAGGCCGACCGGGTTGATCCCGCCGTGCCATGGCTGGGTCAGCAGGACAACGCCGGCCGCGGCCAGGATGCCCCAGTGCTTGCGGCCGCCACCTGGCCCGTACAGGGACACCGCGAGCGGACCGAGGAACTCAAGCGCGCTGGCGGTGCCAAGGGGTATCCGGGCCAGCGCGAGCATGAACAGCACCGACAGTCCTGCGGTGACCGCGCCCAGCACTCCGCACGCCAGCAGGTCCCGGCGGGTGAAGTCCCGGCGCCTGGGCCGGACCAGGACGAGCAGCAGCAGGCCCGCCCAGGCCAGCCGCAATGCCACCACGTCCAGCGGGCCCAGCCGGCCGAACATCCGCACCGACAGGGCCAGCCCGATCTGGATGGAGAACATCGAGCCAACCGCCATGAGGGCTCCGCCGTCAGCGCCGTCCAGCCTGCGGGCCACGCCGCGGGCTGGGGGTGCCGGTGCGCTCATACGGCCAGTGAAGCGGACAACTTCGTTCATGTCCACGTGTTAAATTTCGACAATCTGTTTAGAAATATTGAACAATTACTGCATGGAGACACGACGGCTGGAACTGCTGGCAGAGCTGTCCCGCCTAGGGTCCATGCGCGCAGTCGCCCAGACGCTCGGCACCACCACATCGACGGTGTCGCAGCAGATCGCCGCCCTGGCACGGGAGATGGGCACCCCGCTCATCGAGCCGCACGGCCGGCGGGTCCGGCTCACCCCCGCCGGGCGTCGGCTGGCCGAGCACGCCGTGACGATCCTCGCGGCGGTGGAGTCGGCTCAGCTCGACCTGATGCCGGAGGCGGAGCCAACCGGTACCGTGCGGGTCGCCGGGTTCGCCACCGCGATCCGCGCGGTGCTGCTGCCGGTCATCAGCGACCTGGCCGCCAGCCATCCGCAGATCCGCGTCCTGATCCGCGAGCACGAGCCCGCCGAGGCCCTGCAACTGCTCGCGACCGACCAGGCAGACCTGGCGCTCACCTACGACTACAACCTGGCGCCCGCCGGGGCCGACGATCCGGCCGTCAGGCGCCTGCCGCTGTGGACCGCGCGGTGGGCCCTCGGCGTGCCGATGCGCGAGTCGGCCGCGCGCGGCGTTGTCCGCGGCACGACGCTCGAGGTGTTCGCCCGGTTCCGGGCTCACGACTGGATCGGTAACTCGCGCAACACCGCGGATGAGGATGTCATCCGCGTCGTTGCGTCGATGGCCGGGTTCAGCCCGCGGTTCACCCACCAGGCCGACAGCCTTGAGCTCGTGCAGGACATGATCATCGCCGGCCTGGGGGTAGGGCTGCTGCCGGCCGCACACCCGACCGTCCCCGGCGTCCGGCTCATCCAGCTTGAAGGCCCGCAGGTAGAGCTGAGGGCCTACGCCACCGCCCGCCAGGGTCACCTGAACTGGCCTCCGCTGGCCGTGCTGATCGGGCTGCTCCGGCGCGCCAGCCACCTGCCGGACGACGGCGGCAGCTAGCGGAGCGCGCTCAGCTCACGTTTGCCGTGAAACACAGGCCCGGGCGAGCGCGCCGCGAGGTGCTCGCCATGACGGCGGCTGGTCCGCTCCGGCGGCTCGCGCCCGCGGTAACCACCGTCGGCGGCTGCCCCGGGGAGGGGTCCCCAGCTGGGAAGGGTTCCCCTTTTCTGTGCCTGTCTGTGCCCGGCATCATCGTCGGCATTGGCCCAATTGACTAAGGCGAGGTTGATGACGATGAGGATGACAACGGGCTGGCGCAGGCGGCGTGCGGTCGCCCTGGCAGTGGCGGCGGGCGCGGCCGCCGCATCGCTGAGCGCCGCCGTCCCGGCGATGGCTGCTCACTCGCCCAGCGCTCGGGTGCTGGCTGCGGGCCAGAGCGGCGTGCGCGCATCGGTGCCATGGCTCAAGGTAGGGCCAGGCTGGGCGCTGGCGATGTTCTCGGCAGGGCAGGGCGGCGAGAGCATCAAGTCCGAGGCCGGACCGTCCACGCTGTACCTGGTCGACCCGAGGGGCGGGAAGTACTCGCTGTTCACCTGGCCCGCTCGCAGCGCGGTCACGAACTGGCACCTGCAGGCCTGGTCCGGCGATACCCGCCGGGCATTGTTCGTCTCGCAGTCTGGCGTCAGGCAGCAGGTACACCAGCTGGTGCTGGGCACGGGCAAGGTCACCAGCTTCACGCTGCCGCCAAACGTGACCGCCCTGGGCTACACCCGGCCCGACGGCCTCAATATCGTCGCGGCAAAGTGGGGACCGGGCAACGCGGGCACGCTGCAGCGCTACAGCCTGACCGGACGGCTGCAGAAGTCGCTGGCCGACGTCTACGACATCAGCCAGGCGGCCTACCAGCCCGACGGCGCGACCCTGGCCGGGAGCGAGCCGAGCGGCCTTGAGCTGATCAGCAACGGCGGCGGCGTCATCAGGAAGCTGCCGGTGCCGGGCGCGGATGGCGGCTGCAACCCGGTCCGCTGGTGGACCGCGAACACGATCCTGGCCAGCTGCTTTACGCTCAGCAACGGCGACTGGCGGCTGTGGCTGGTGCCCGCCAGCGGCGCGAAGCCGACGGCGCTGACGCCGGCCCGCACCCACCCGACGTTCGACTACGGCGACTTCAGCGCCTGGCAGCTGTCCAGCGGGCTTTACGTCAACGGCTATGGCGCCTGCGGCTCGCTGGTGCTCGGCAGGCAGCCGGCCCGCGGGCCCGAGCAGCAGGTGGACGTGCCGGGCGCGGCCAGCCCGCTGGTTGTGACCGCGACCAGGACCAGCCTGATGATCGAGCGCATCAACGCCTGTGCGCCCGGCGTGTCCCTGGTGTGGTTCAACCCGAGGACGCACGCCATGAAGGTCGCGATCGCGACGCACGGCTACGAGTACGGCGTGGTCGGGATCGAGCCGTATTTCGTGACGGGCAGGTTCTGATCGAATCGGGCGCGGCCGGGCGGGGGCCGGCCGCGCCCTCACGGCAGCAGCAGGTGCACGTCGCCGAACTCATGCCAGCGGTAGCCGCGTGTGGCAGCCGCGCGGTAGCAGCTGGCAATCAGGTCCTCGCCGGCCAGCGCCGCTAGCATCCACAGGTGCGTCGAGCGGGGTTCGTGCAGCCCGGTCAGCAGCCCGTCGACCGCGCGCACGCCCGTCGCCGGCGTCACGACGTGACTGGTCCAGCCGGCTGCCGCGCCGACGTCGCCAACGCCGCCCTCGGGGCTGGCCAGCAAGGCGGTCTCGAGCGCACGCACCACGGTGGTGCCGACGGCGATGACCCGGCCGCCGCTGCGGCGGGTCAGCCCGACCAGCCGTGCCGTGGCCGGCGGCACGTCGAATGGCTCGGGGTAGGGCTCCTCGCCGTCTTCCAGCGACGACACGCCGGTGTGCAGCGTTACCGGCGCGATCGTGATGCCGCGGCTGACCAGGGCGGTCACGATCCGGGTGCTGAACGGCCTGCCAGCGCTCGGCATCTCAGCGCTGCCCGGCGTGACCGCGAAGACAGTCTGATAAGCCTCTATCGGCCAGCCGTGCCGCACGTAGGAGTACCTGATCGGCCGGCCGTGCCTGAGCAGGTAAGGGACGACGGCCGTGGACAGCCGCGCGCGCCACAGCCGCCCGGTGAACCGGCCGGACAGCCGCAGCAGCGCGCCGCCTGGCAGCGGCAGCACTTCCCCGGCTGTCCCGCCCCGGTAGGGCACGGTGCCAGCGCCGTTGCCGAGGCGCAGCTCGACCAGCCAGCTGCCGTCCGGCATCGCGGTAGAGAAGTGCACGGTCAGTTCGCTGCTCACGGCGACAGCGGACGGCAGCGTGCCCGAGGTGTTAACGACGACCAGGTCGCCGGGCAGCAGCAGGCCGGGCAGCTCGGTGAAGCTGTGGTGGCTGATGGCGCCCTCGCGCTCACGGCTGACCATCAGCGCCACGCCGTCCCTGGGCACGCCGCGGGCCTCGGGCGGCTCATGCGCCTCCAGTTCCGGGCGCAGCTCGAAGGCCAGGCGGGCCGGCGCGCTCATGCCGGCACCCCGGCAGGCCGCAGGTCGGCGGCCCGGTACCTGCCGCTGGGCATCCGCTCAGCGATCAGCCGCAGGAACGCCGGCGCCACGCTGGCAGGCAGCGGCCGGTCGGAGATGTCCTCACCGGGGAATGCCTCCTGGTGCATCCGGGTGCGGATGTCGCCGGGATCGACCCACCAGACCCGGATCGCGCTCTCCTCGGCGGCAAGGACGTTGCTGGCCTGCTCGAGGGCTGCCTTCGCGGCGCCGTAACCGCCCCAGCCTGCATAGGCCTCGACGGCAGCGTCGGACGTAACGTTGAGCACCGCGCCGCCGCGCTGACGCAGGTCGGGAAGCAGTAGCTGGGTGAGGGCCACCGGGGAGACCACGTTGACAGCGAACGCCGCGAGCAGCTCATCCGGCGGATAGTCGGCAAGCGCGGGCAGCGGGCTCGCGCCAAGCGTGCCCGCATTGTTGACCAGCAGGCTGGCTCCGCCCAGGCCTGCGGCTGCGGCGGCCAGGTCGGCCCGGTGGGCTGGATCGGCGATGTCACCGGGGATCGCGGTGATGCTGGCCCCGGTGCGGCTCACCAAGTCCGCGGCGGCGCTGCTGAGCGCGGGGCCGTCCCTGGCGTCGATGACGAGTGCGTAACCGGCCTCGGCGAGCGCGCCGGCCAGGGCGAAGCCCAGGCCGCGGGAGGCGCCCGTCACGACTGCGACGAGTGAAGTTGTCATATCCCCGACGCTAGGCACGGTCCGGCCCGCGCACATCGGCCGGCGGCCGGGCGCGGCCTG
>DASPWG010000238.1:0-6119 GCA_035621915.1 Streptosporangiaceae bacterium | reverse complement strand
CTCCGGCCGGCCAGGACCGGCAAAAGGAAGGAGATCGATGCCGGCCCTGACGATCTCGCGGCCCGGTCAGGTTCGGCAGCCGCCCTTTGCCCGGATAGCCAGTGGCCAGTACGGCCAGTGTGAGCAGTGCCACGGCCGCATTTCCGCGGCGCTGCTGGCCAGGCAGCCGCAAATCAGGTACTGCGCATCCTGCGACTGCCTGGCCCCTTAGCCACTGAGCGGGTCGATCCGGCCCGCCAGTCTTGCCTCGCCAGGCGGCGGGCAGCGGACTGCGCCGCCTGGGGCGGGCAACGTCACCAACGCCCGCTGGCCCGCCGCCTGGCCCGGTATTCCGCGACCGCGGCCCGGTGATCCACGACCGGCTCGGGGTACCCGCACGCGCGCCTCGCTGCCTGGTCAGGGTCGTGGATGCGGCCGGCGGGTAGCGCGGCCAGTTCTGGCAGGTAACGGCGCACGTAGTCGCCGCTGGGGTCGAAGCGCCGGCCCTGCAGCATCGGGCTGAACACCCGGTACGCGCTGGTGTCGGTGCCGGTGCCTGCTACCCATTGCCAGTTGAGCTGATTGCACGCGACGTCGCCGTCCGCGAGCTGGGCCATGAAGTGGGCTGCGCCGAGCCGCCAGTCCAGGTACAGGTCCTTTGTCAGGAACGACGCGGCGATCATCCGGGCCCGGTTGGGCATGAAGCCCTCGGCCAGCAGCTGGCGCATGGCCGCGTCGACGACCGGGTAGCCGGTCCTGCCCCGCTGCCAGGCGTCAAGCGCCTCGCTGTCGTCCCGCCACTGATCGCCTCGGCTGCGGTAGTCGCGCCAGCCCGAATCCGGGCGAGCGGCGAGTAGCTGGTGGAAGAAGTCACGCCAGGCCAGCTGGCGCAGGAACGCCTCGTTGTCCGGCAACTCCGCGACCTCAGCGGCGACAGTACGAGCGGACAGGCAGCCCAGGTGCAGGTACGGCGAGAGCCGGGACACTGAATCGGCCGCCAGCAGGTCCCGGCCAGTCCCGTAGCCGGTCAGCTGGTCGCGCGCCCAGGCACGCAGCCGGGCCGTTCCCGCCTTCTCGCCGCCGGCAGGCCGGCCGGACGCGGGCCGGGCAGAGGTCAGCGATGACAGCGCCGGCACCGTGCCAGGATCGAGCCCGGCCGGGAGTGCGATCCTGGCAGGCACGCGCAGCGGCGCCTGCCGCGGAGCGTCCCGCCAGCGCCGGTAGTAAGGCGTGAAGACCTGGTAGCACGGCCGACCGGGCGGAACAAGTGTGTCTGGCGGGACCAGAGTGATGCCTGGGTGACGGATGACTTGCACTCGGTGCACCGCCGCTGCCTGCTCTAGCTCGGCGAGCCGTCGCTGAGCGTAGCCGGAGTAGTCGTCGGCTATGTCGATGCGGCTGGCCCCGCTGCCGCGGGCCAGTTCCAGCACCGCCGCTGCCCAGTGCCCGCGCCGCACGACGAGGGCGCCGCCGAGCGCTCGCAGGCTAGCGTCGAGATCAGCCAGCGAGTCGGCCAGGAACGCCAGCCTGGTGGCGTGCGCCCCGTACCGCGCCAGGATGGATTCATCTACCACGAAACATGGGATGACCTGCGCAGATGCGCTCGCGGCCGCAGCCAGCACCGGGTTGTCGCTGACCCTCAGGTCCCGTGTGAAGACCGCCAGGCCCGTCGTCATACCGGCGAGGTTCCCACATGACGAGCCGCAAGCGGGCGGCGGGATACGCAAAAACTCGCGGTTAACGCAATTGGCGGAAGTGCATTACTGTGCACATAGGCCATTATAACAATATGGTAAATGTGATTTACCTCATACCGTTGTAATAGCATTTTCGGCCAACATGACCCGCCAAGATCAGGCAGAGTAGCTCTCCGTTAGCACCCTGCGTGCGTGACGGGCCGCCCCCGAGCGGCCACCGTTGCCCTGAGCCTGCGACAAAGTCCGCGCGCCCGCGCACCTGGTCAATGCCCTGACGGCGCAAGGGTGGCAGCCGAGCGCGCTCGCTGCGCGCCCGACACAAGGTACGAATTGTCCCCCTTCAGGACACCCAGCCCTAGCACCACTCACAAGATCAAGATCGCGGTTGCCGGCGTTGCGCTCGCAGCCGCAGCCGCCGGGACGACCGTCCTGTGGCCCGCCGGCGCAGCCGGCACCGCCGGTAGAGCCGGCACAGCCAGCACTGGCGGCATAGCCAGTACAGCCGGCACCGCTGGCCAGCGCCTGGCCTTCGCTCTCCAGAGCCCCACCCCGCCGGCTCGGCAGCCGATAGTGCTCGACGTCTTCACGACGCAGGCGCTGTCGGCTGCGAGCAGCCTGAAGGCGCAAGCGGACGGCAGCGACGTGAAGCTCACGCCCAAGCAGATTGCGCGCGGGATGCTGCACTCCTTCCATTGGTCGAAGTGGCAGTTCCAGTGGCTCAACCTGCTCTGGTCGCGGGAGAGCAGCTGGAACGTCTACGCGACCAATCCCTATTCGGGCGCGTACGGCATTCCGCAGGCTGTTCCCGGCGACAAGATGGCCAGCGCCGGCCCGGACTGGCAGACCGATGCTCGTACCCAGATTCGATGGGGCCTTGACTACATCAAGGACCGGTACGGCTCGCCGTACAAGGCCTGGGAGCACGAGCTAGCCACCGGCTGGTACTGACAAACCCGCGCCCGGCGGCGCCCACGCTATCTGGGCGCCGCCGGGCGGCGCCAGTTACCCGCGGTGATCGCCTGAGCCGGGCACGGCTGACAGGTCCGCCGGGATTTTTTCCATGATCATCCTTGTCGATGGTGAAGTAGTCCGCTGTGTTGTGGCCGATTTGCGCCTGGGCGGCGCAGCGGCGAGCCTTGGTGGGTTAGCCGCTAGGATCGCCCGGCGCGCGCCTGCACAGTCAGGGCTGCGCTCGCCGAGCAAGGAGAGAGTGTGCCGTACCAGACCCCGGCCAGTGACATCGTCTCGATCATCGACGCGCCGCCAACCCCCGTGGCCGCGCTGGCGCCTGGCCGCAGGTTCGCGGCGCTCGTGCACTACGAGTCGCATCCGCCGGTGGCGCTCCTGGCCCGGCCGGTCCTGGCCCTGGCCGGGATCCGGATCGACCCGTCGATTGCGGGCCGCCAGCGCACGCGCAGGCTGACCGGGCTGTCGGTGCTGTCGGTCGCTGACGGCAAGATCCGCGCACTCGACCTGCCGGAGGGCAAGTCGGTGTCCGTCCCGGTCTGGGCGCCGGACGGGCACAGGTTCGCGTTCACCGTTGACGAGCCCGACGGGATCGCTGTGTGGGTTGCCGACGCGCGGACGGCGATCGCGGCCGAAGTACCGGGCCTGCGAGTGCGCGATGTGCTGGGTGGCGAGCCGACGTCGGCGGGCTCGACCGTCAGGTGGACGCGCGACGGCGCCTGGCTGCTCGCCCTCGGCGCGCCCGGCGCGCCGCCGGTCTTGCCAGTGCCGCCGATCGAGCCGCAGGTGGAGGAGTCGGCGGGCAAGCACTCGCAGATGGCGACGTTCCAGGACCTGCTGACGACCGAGGCAGACGAGGACATCTTCGAGACCCTCGCGACCACGATCCCGCTGCGGGTGGACCCGGACACGGGCGAGGCCACGAAGCTCGGCGCGCCCGGCCTGTACTACCACATCAGTGACTCCCCGGACGGCCAGCACCTGCTGGTGTACCGGCTGAAGCGGCCGTTCTCGTTCCGGGTCCCGTTCCCCTACTTCGCCCGCACCGTGGAGATCTGGTCACCGGCCGGCGAGCTGGAGCGGATCATCGCGGACCTGCCGGTGAGCGACGAGGTTCCGCGCCAGGGCGTGCCGACCGGGCCGCGGATGGTCTCCTTCGAGGAGGCAGAGCCGGCCAGCCTGGTGTGGGCCGAGGCGCTGGACGGCGGCGACCCGCGGGCCGAGGCCGAGCATCGCGACCGGCTGCTGCGCCTTGCCGCCCCGTTCGAATCCGAGCCGCGCGAGGCAGGCCTGGTGCAGCACCGCTGCCTGGGCTGGTATGACATGGCGACGCCCGGCCAGGTGCTGATGACCGAGCACGACCGCGACCGCAGGTGGCTCACCACGCGGCTCACCGACCTGTCCGTTGCCCAGCCGGGCCGAGTGATCTTCGATCACTCGGCCGACGAGGCCTACCTCGACCCCGGCTCGCCGATGGTGACCGTGAACGCGGACGGCACGCGCACCGTGCTGCAGGACGGCAGCCATATCTACCTGCGCGGCGACGGTGCGAGCCCGGAGGGCGACCGCCCGTTCCTGGACGTGTTCGACCTGGATGACCTGAGCGCGCAGCGCCTGTTCCGGTCCCCGGCCAGCGGCTATGAGCAGGTGCTCGGCTTCGTTGCCGATGACCGGGACAGCGTGCTGATCTGGCGCGAGAGCCGGACCGAGCCGCCTAACCTGGCGCTGATCGCCCTTTCCGGCCAGGTCGGAGACGACGGGCAGGCCGGGGCGGCCGGTGACCGCATGCTCACCGCGTGGCCGGATCCGCATCCTCAGCTGACGGGCATGGACAAGCGGCTGCTGAGCTACGACCGGGGCGACGGCGTGCAGCTCACCGGGATGCTGCACCTGCCGCCCGGCTACGACCCGGACACCGACGGCCCGCTGCCGCTGGTGATCTGGGCCTACCCGCTCGACTACGGCGACGCCGCCACTGCGGGTCAGGTCCGCGGCACCACCGAGCGGTTCACCCGGCTGACCGCCGGCGATCCCGTTTGGTTCGTGCTGCGTGGCTTCGCCGTCCTGCAGAACGCCACGATGCCGGTGATCGGCGACCCCGAGACGATGAACGACAGCTACGTCGAGCAGATCAACGCGGCTGCCTCCGCGCACATCAGCGCGCTGGTGAAGATGGGCATCGCCGACCCGAGCCGGGTCGCTGTGGGCGGGCACAGCTACGGCGCGTTCATGACGGCGAACCTGCTGGCGCACACCGACCTGTTCGCGGCCGGGATCGCGCGCAGCGGCGCCTATAACCGGAGCCTGACCCCGTTTGGCTTCCAGACCGAGCGGCGTAACTTCTGGGAGGCGACGCCGGTCTATGACCGGGTGTCCGCATTCCGGTATGCCGACAAGATCAGGTCCCCGCTGCTGCTCATCCACGGGGCCAAGGACGGCAACTCAGGCACGTTCCCGATCCAGTCCGAGCGGCTGTTCCAGGCGATCCAGGGCACCGGCGGGATCGCCAGGCTGGTGGTGCTGCCACACGAGAACCACGGCTACATCGCCCGCGAGTCGGTCCTGCACGTGCTCGCCGAGCAGCTGAACTGGCTGGATCGCTGGCTCCGGGACGCCCCGGCCGGAGATGCCCAAGACGCCGCCGGCTGACGGAGCGCAGCCGGGCGGCGCACCTGGCGTTCCGGGAAAAATGCGCTGACCGGGCCGGAGGAGCCCGTAGCCGGCCTCCTCCGGCCCGCGCCTTGCCTAGTGCAGCAGGCGCAGCGTGTTGGTGTCGTCGTCGACGTAGTAGATGCCGTGGCCGCCGGGCTTGACGGCCAGCCCGAACAGGGCGCCCGCGCCGAGCGGCGCCGGCGGTGTGCTGTCCAGGTAGCGCGTCGCGATCTGGGCGCCGGCCGGGGTGGTCTCGACCAGGCGTCCGTCGCCGCCGTTCACGGTGAGGATGTCGCCGTTGGGCGCGATCGCCAGGCCGAGCGGCATGTTCAGCGCGCCGCCCGAGCTGACAAGCGCGCCGGTGCCCGCGCTGCCGGACCTCGTCAGCGCGTTCGGGATCGCCGTGATCACATTCGTGTCAGTCTCGGCCACGTACAGCTTGTCCCAGGAGCCGAGCCCGAGGCCGGTCGGCCCGAGCACGAACGCGCTCGCGTTCGTCTGCTCTGCGAAGCCCGAGCCGATCTTCGTGGTGGCAACCCACTTCGGCTTGCTGGACCCGCTCAGCAGCAGTGTCAGCCGGAGCACGGTGCCGCCGTGCACGACCTTCCCGCCGGCCGCGACTGTGCCGTTGAGCACGTTGTCGACGAACAGGGTGGCGACGCCTCCACTCGTCGCCAGCGCAGCGTCCCACGGGCCGTTGATGCCGTGACCGCTGAAGGTCTCAACCGGGGTGCCGTTGCTGTTCAGGACGATCAGGCAGCCGGCCTTGGCCGTCGCGGCCATGCCGTTCTTCGAGGGAGTGCTGCCGACCACGACCCAGCCGCC
>DASPWG010000237.1:0-12583 GCA_035621915.1 Streptosporangiaceae bacterium | reverse complement strand
TCACCGGGGCCTGACCAACAACGCCAGGTTCTTTATCGAGCGGCTAGAGATTCAGCCCGGCGAGGTCTACCTCAACCCGATGCCCCTGTTCCACACCGCCGGCTGCGCCATGGGCGTGCTCGGCACCTGCCAGGGCCTTGCCGTGCACGTTCCGGTGCTGGCCTTCGACCCGGCACTGATGCTCGAGTTGTGCGAGACCGAGCGGTCGGCCGTCTTCGGCGGCGTGCCGACGATGCTCATCGCCATGCTCGCCCACCCTGACCTGGGCAAGCGCGACCTCTCGTCGCTGCGGATCGCGGTATCCGGCGGCTCGCCGGTTCCCGCCGCGCTGGTGCGGCAGGTCGAGGAACGCTTCGGTGTCACATTCAGCATCGTGTTCGGCACCACCGAGTGCTCGCCGCTGCTGACCCAGGTTCGCCCCGATGCGCCGCCGGGCCGCCGGGCCGAGACACTCGGCACGCCGCTGCCGCAGACCGAGATCAAGGTGGCCGACGTCGGCACCGCCGATCCGGTCGCGCCAGGGCAGGTCGGCGAGCTATGCGCGCGCGGGTACATGGTCATGCGCGGCTACCACGACGCGCCGGAAGCTACAGCTCAGGCGATCGACGCCGACGGCTGGTACCACACCGGTGACCTGGCCTCCATGGACGCAGACGGCTACCTGCACATCGAGGGCAGGGTCAAGGACATGATCATCCGCGGCGGCGAGAACATCTACCCCCGCGAGATCGAGGACGTGCTGTTCGCCCACGCCGCCGTCGCCGAGGCCGCTGTCGTCGGCATCCCTGACGCCACCTGGGGCGAGGTCGTGGCGGCATACGTCCGTCCGGCGCCGGGGGTGTCGCCGCCGACAGCGGACGAGCTGAGGGCGCACTGCCGGGAAGCGCTGGCTCCCTACAAGACGCCGCTGCACTGGGTCTTCATCGAGGAATTCCCGATGACGCCGTCGGGAAAGATCCAGAAGTTCAAGCTGAAGGACGACTTCGCCCGCCGCCAGCCAGAGTCCTGAGCAGGCTGGCAGGCAGGCACAACTGCCGTAGGAGTACCTAGCGCGACCGGGTCTTCTTACTCAGGTGTCCGGCCCGCAGCGTTCCTACCGTCGGGGCATGACTGTTTCTCATCGCCTCCGCAGGACCTGCGTGGCGGCCGCCCTAACGGCCGTCATGGCGGGACTCGCCCTGATGCTGACGCTCGCGGCTTTGCCCGCTCAGGCGCACCCGCGTGGCAGCGCCGTCCTCAGCTCCCGTTTCGGGTCTCCGGTCGAGCTCCGGCTGCCAGGAGGCTCGGCCTACCGGCCAGCCCAGACCTTGTACGGCCTGGCGTGCGCCAGCCCCGGCGACTGCGTGGCCGGGGTGACCTATGTCGGCGGGCACCACCGCGTCCTCGTGGGGGTGCTCACGCAGCGGCACGGGATCTGGGGCCAGGTCGAGCCAATCCGGCTGCCGCCCGGCGCCACCGGCCTGGCAGAGCCTCAGATCAACGGCATCGCATGCCCCAGGGCCGGCGACTGCGTCGCGGTCGGCGGCTACCTGACATCGGCGGGCAGCGGGCTCGCCTTCCTCGCGACGCAGACGAGCGGGCGCTGGGACCGGGCACGACAGCCGCTGCTGCCCGCCGACGCCGCTACGCAGCCGGATGCTGGTCTGTACGGCATCAGCTGCACGGCGCCTGGCTGGTGCGAGGCTGTCGGCACCTACACCGACAGCGCTCAGCTGACCGAGGCCATCGTGGTCACCGAGAGCGGCGGGCACTGGCAGCGCGCCGTCTCCGTCGCCATGCCGCCGGACGCGGCCGCCGATCCCGGCGGGCTGCTGGACGGCATCGCCTGCTGGTCAGCCGGCAACTGCGCCGCCATCGGCCAGTACGAGCTGCCGGGTGGCGTCACGGTCGCGGCGGCGGTCACGCAGTCGGATGGCCGCTGGGGGCGCGTTATCCAGCTCGCCGCACCGGTGCGCGGGTCCGCCGTAAGCTACGCGAGCCTGCTCTTCGTCTCCTGTACGCACGTCGGCTGGTGCACCGCGACCGGCTCCTACGAGGCCAGCCGCAGCTTTGAGGCCATGACGGTCAGCCGCGGTCCCGCTGGCTGGGGCCGGGCGCTGCCGCTGCGAGCCGTGCCACGGCACTCCTACACCAGCGACCTCAACGGCGTCGCGTGTCCGGCCCGCGGCCAGTGCGTGGCGGTCGGCTGGGCCGCCAGGCAAGCCGGCCCGGCCAGGTCGCTGGCCGTCGCTGGCGCCGGGGCCCGGTGGCACCAGATCGGCGCCGGAGGCGGCCCGGCGGGCGACAGCGGCCGGATCACGATCCTTACCAACGTCAGCTGCCCTGGCCGCGGCTATTGCGAGGGGATCGGCTTCTACCTCGACCGGGCAGGGCAGTACGAGGCGTTCGCCGTGACGATGGGCTGACCAGAGCCGGGCCTGCGGGGTGCCGGGCTGGCTGGCCGGGCCTGCGGGGTGCCGGGCTGGCTGGCCGGCCCGGCATCCCGCCGCTTCCGCCTCAGCTCAGCCCGCAGGCCTTGTGGATGTCGTCCCTGCAGGCCAGCTTCACCCTGGCGCCGCGGCCGAGGGCGATCCCGAGATCCTTCTCGGCCGTCTCGATGCCCAGCCAGTCGTCGTAGGTGACGTGCCGGATGCCGCGCTCGGCCAGCAGCGTCCGCAGCGGCGACTCGCCCTGCGGCGTGCCCTCCGGCATCCTGAGCAGCCCGGCCCGCGGCAGCTGCACGTCGCCGGGCCCCGGCCCACCGGCCAGGTCGGCCAGCAGCGAGCGCACGGTCTCGGCGGCATCGGACTTGTTCGTGCCGATAACGCCAGTCGGCCCGCGCTTGAGCCAGCCCGCCACGTACTCCCCCGGAAGCGGCAAGCCATCGGGACCGAGCACCCGGCCGGCCTCGTGCGGCACAGTGGAGTTGCGCTCGTCGAAGGGCACGCCCGCGAGCGGCACGCTCTGGTAGCCCACCGAGCGCAAGACCATCTGAACCGGTATCGTCTCAAGCTCGCCGGTGCCCTGGAGCCGGCCTGACTCGTCCAGCCTCGTTCGCTCGAGGGTCAGCCCGGACACTCCGTGCTCGCCGTGGATCTCAACCGGGCGCAGCCAGAACCGCACGGTGAGCCGCCGCGGCGACCCGGCCGGGGAGCGGTGCGCCCACTCGTTGATGACGGTGTAGTTGCCGCGCACGTGCCGGTCGTTCTCTGCTAGCTGGGCGCTCTCCCCAGTCGCGTCGAAGGCGTCGAGGTCAGCCTCACCGTCGCCGACCACCACATCGACACCCTCAAGCTCGCCGAGCTCGCGCAGTTCTTTGGTGGTGAACTTGGCCTGCGCCGGGCCGCGGCGGCCGATCATGTGGACCTCGCGGACCTTGCTCGCCATGAGTGCGTCCAGCACCGGCTGCGACACGTCCGTTTCCCGCAGCTCGTCCGGGTTGCGGATCAGGATCCGGGCGACGTCCACGGCCACGTTGCCGACGCCGATCACCGCCACGGACTCCGCGTCCAGCGTGAAGGCCTCCGGGTCGACATCGGGGTGCCCGCAGTACCAGTTCACGAAGTCAGTAGCCGCGACGCTTCCTGGCAGGTCCTCGCCGGGAATGCCGAGGTGGCGGTCGCGCATGGCGCCCGTGGCGTACACGACGGCGTCGTAGCTGGCCAGCAGGTCCTCCCTGGTCACGTCCTCGCCTAGGTGCACATTGCCGACGAAATGGACTCCCTCGTGCTCCAGCACGCGGCGCAGGTACTCCGCGATCGACTTGATCGACTTGTGGTCCGGCGCCACGCCGTACCGGACCAGCCCGTACGGGGTAGGCAGCCGGTCCAGGACGTCCACCCTGATGGCCCGTGGCGGGTCCAGCGCCGCAGCCTGCTTGACCAGCGCCTCAGCGGTGTACAGGCCGGCCGGGCCGGATCCGACGACGGCGACGTGAAGAGTCTGCATGCATGCGATTCTGCCTTGTCCGAGCGGAAAACGTGGCCGCAGCGCGGTTGTCCGCCCGGTGGCCGTGCCATCGCATCGGCTAGCGTGACCCGAGTGAGCGACGATCAGCACGGCTCTGCCGACGGCCTGGCGGGCCGGGTGGCGCTGGTCACCGGGGGCAGCGGCGGGATCGGCACGGCCATCTCGCTGGCGCTGTCGGCGGCCGGGGCGAGCGTGGCAATCGGCTACGGCGCCAGCGATGCGGCAGCGCACCAGCTGGCGGGTCACATCACCTCGGCGGGCAGGCGGGCGGTCGCGCTCAGCGCCGACCTGGCCTACGCCGCCGAGGTCGATCGCCTGGTGGAGGACGCCGAGCGGGCCCTCGGCCCGGTTGACGTCCTGGTAAGCAACGCCGGCGCGGGCCAGCGCCTGCCGCTCGAGCGCATTGCGATCGAGGACTTCGACACGGCCATCGCTGTCAACCTGCGCGCGCCATTCCTGCTGGCGCAGCGGCTGGTGCCTGGCATGGCGCAGCGAGGCTTCGGCCGGGTGCTGTTCATGTCCTCGGTCGCTGCCTTCACTGGCGGCAGCATCGGCCCGCATTACGCGTCGTCCAAGGCCGGCCTGCATGGCCTGACACACTCGCTGGCCGCCCGGTTTGCCGCGGCCGGAGTGACCGTGAACGCGCTGGCCCCGGCGCTGATCGCCGATACCGGGATGCTGCCCGGCGATCCGGACGAACTACGCGGCCGGGTGCCAGTCGGGCGGCTCGGCCGGCCGGCGGAGGTCGCCGACCTGGCCATGGCCGTGCTGCGCAATCCGTACCTGACCAGCCAGGTCATCTCGCTCGACGGCGGCATCTACCCGCACTGAACGGGGTGCGCTGATTAGGGCACCTGCGGGCTGGGGTGGCCGCCCGCGACGGTGTCGCCACGGGAGGTGGCCCGGCGGCCGCGATGGAAAGGCGCGGGGTTGCCCTGATATGACTAACTCACCTGCGGCCCCAGCAGGCGTGCGCGGGCCCGCCCGTGCGCGTGATCGGCCCGGTTCGGAAGGCGGCATCCAGGCGTGCCAGAGTCCGTGCGACAGCAGTCGTTTCCATCCTTTGACGGCGTGCAGATCGCCTACTACCAGTGGGGCGGCGGGTCCGCGCTGCCCCCGGTCGTGCTGCACCACGGGTTCGTGGCGAACACCAGGGTGAACTGGGAAGTCCCCGGCGTCGTCGATGCCCTGGTGGCAGCCGGACGGCACGTGTATGCGCTGGACGCCCGCGGGCACGGAGCGTCCGGCAAGCCGCACGACGCCGCGAGCTACGGCGAGGGCGCCATGTCCAGGGACCTGAGGATGCTCTTCGACCTGATCGCGGCCCCCCAGGTTCACCTTGTCGGCTACTCCATGGGCAGCCTCGTCTCGCTGCTCACGGCGTCCGCCGACCGGCGGGTCGTGCGGCTGGTGGTGGGCGGCGTCGGGGCCAGCGTTGCCGAGCTTGGCGGGGCGGACACCAGGGTCGTGCGGCGGGACGCCATCGCGGCGGCGCTGCTGGCAGACGACCCGGCCACGATCACAGACCGCCGCGCTGGCGGCTTCCGCCGGTTCGCCGACGCGGTGGGCGCCGACCGGCTGGCGCTTGCTGCGCACGCCTCCGCCGTGCACCAGGCCGGCATCCCGCTGCAGGACATCACCGCGCCCACCCTGGTGCTCGCGGGCGCCGACGACCCGGTCGCCGCGCGGCCGCAGGTACTGGCCGACGCCATTCCGCACGGCCGGGCATTGGTCATTCCCGGCGATCACTTCACTGCCGTCACCGACCCGGCTTTCGGGCCGGCGATTGTGGAGTTCCTGGCTAGTTCGCCCTGATCCGCCGCGGCAAGCGTTAGCAAAGTTCGGTCAAAGAGCCGGATGCCGAACTTTTTCTGTCCTTTACCGGGGAATAGCTTCTCCGGACCCGCCGGCTGCCGGCGCCGCAGCCCCGGCGGGACCTGCCTTCGGGGGCATCGAGTCGGGGACGAAGTCTGGCAGTCGGGGGATTTATGAGAGCGCCGTCGGGGCGGGCATTCTGGCATGAGCGGGCAATGTCGGCCAGGCGGGTGGTGGCGGTATCAGTCGGCAAGGCGGCCCGCGGCGGAGTGCGGGGACTGCGCCGGGGCAACGGGACGGCAATTCCCGGGCTGCTCACCCTGGCCATCGACCCGGGCGCGCTGGCCGGCCTTATCGCCGAGATACCGCGCGGTGCGGTGCTGGTCACCGGATCGAACGGCAAGGGCACCACCTGCCGGATGCTGGCCGGGGTGATGCGGTCGGCGGGACTGCACCCGGTGGCCAACTCTGAGGGGTCCAACCAGCGCTTCGGACTAGCGACGCTCCTGGTCGCGCACGCCGCGCGCACCGGGCACATGCGTGCCGACGCGCAGGCAATCGGGCTGTTCGAGGTCGACGAGGGGTCGCTGCCGGAGGTCCTGCCGCACGTGTCGCGCCCCGGCGCGCTCGTCTTCACCAACATCTTCCGCGACCAGCTCGACCGCTACTTCGAGCCTGCCTTCGTCAAGGCGATGCTGGAGCGCGCCATGCGGTGCCTGCCGGCGGACACCACGCTGGTGCTGAACGCCGACGACCCGCGGGTTGCTGACCTTGCGCCCTGGCTGCCGAACCCGCGGCTGTACTTCGGTATCGACGATCCGGAGCTGGCCCGGCAGTCCGCCGACCCCACCTCGGACTTCCCGCGCTGCCCGCGCTGCGACGCGGCGCTGGACTACGAGTGCGTCTTCTACGCACACCTCGGCCACTGGGCCTGTTCCGGCTGCGGCCTGACCAGGCCGCAGCCGCAGGTCAGCATCACGAAGCTGGAGACGGCCGGGCCTGGCGGAACCCGGCTCCAGCTCTCCACGCCCGGCGCTGACACGGTTCTCGACGTCCCGCTGCCCGGCCTCTTCAATGCCTACAACGCGCTGGCCGCGGTCGCCGCGGCGACCCAATGCCAGGTTCCTGACCAGTCGCTTAGCGCGATCGAGCACGTGAGCGCTGGCGCGTGCCGGATGGAGCGGATCGAGGTCGCAGGGCACGGCGTCTACCTGGCGCTGGCCAAGAACGCGAACGGCTACACCGAGGTGCTGCGGGCGGTGCTGCGTGACGGCCAGCCCAAGCGGATGCTGCTCGGGCTGAACGACTATCCGGGCAAGCAACCGGACACTTCCTGGATCTGGGATGTCGACTTCGGCGGGCTGACCGGGCTGGTGCCAACTCCGGTGCTGTCCGGCAACCGGGCCGCGGACCTCGCGGTCCGGCTTAAGTACGCGGGCTGGCTGGGCACCGGCCAGCACCCGGACCTGGTGATCGAGCCGGACCCCGTGCGGGCGTTCCAGGTGGCGCTCGCGTGCACGCCGCCCGGCCAGCCGCTGTGGGTGGTCTCCACCTCCGTCGTGCTGCTGAAGGTGCGCCGCTGGCTGCGCCAGCAGGGCTACGTCCGCGAGCTATGGCAGGAGCAGGACGGCCGGGCTAGCGCGCGACGGGCCAGGGCGAGCCGGGACGGGCGCGCACGGCGCTTCGCCAGGCCGCGGCCGCAGCCGCGGCCGCGACCGCGGCGGAACCGGCGGCGGGACACGATGGGAGCCGGGCCGTGGCGGTGATGAGACTGCGGGTGGGCCACCTGTACCCCGACATCATGTGCACCTACGGCGACCGCGGCAATGTGGAGACCGTGCTGCGGCGCTGCGGCTGGCGCAACATCGACGTCACGCTCACTGAGCTGCGGATCGGCGACCGGATCAGCCCCGGTGACCTTGACCTGATCGTCATCGGCAGTGGCGGCGAGTCGCAGCAGCGACTCATCGCGGCCGACCTGTACAAGGTCAAGGGGGCCGCCATCAGGGAGGCGGTCGGCCAGGGCGCTGCCGTCCTCGCCGTCGGCGGCGGCTACGAGCTATTCGGGCGCTTCTGCGAGCCCGGCCAGGGCGCCGAGCTGCCGGGTATCGGCGTGTTCGACGCCTGGACCGTGCGGCGTATTGCGACGCACGCCGACAACTACCGCACGATCTCCGCAGCGCAGGCCGACAGGGCCATCGGCGACCTGGTGGTGCGCTGGCGCGGCCGGCTCCTGCTCGGCTTCGAGAACCACAGCGGCGGCACTTACCTCGGCCCCGAGGCCAGGCCACTTGGCGAAGTGATCACCGGGCGCGGGAACAACGGCGACGGCACCGAGGGCGTCATCGCCGGCAGCGCGGTCGGCACCAACCTGCGGGGGCCATGCCTGCCGAGGAACCCGCAGCTGGCCGACTTCCTGATCCGTGCCGCCCTCGGCGCGCGCTATGGCGCGGATCCGCTGGCGCCGCTAGACGACGAGCTTGAGCAGGCTGCGCGCGACGTCGCCGTCGCGCGGGCCCGGCGCGCGCACCGCGCCGCCCGGGCGGGCCTGGCGCGTTCCGCGCTGCGGCAGAACATTCCCGCGATGCTGCGCCGGCCGGTCCTGCCTGGCGCGGCCACCGGCCCGCGCCCAGGCCCGCGCACGCGCGCGGCCGCGGGCGTGGCCACCCGCGCCCGCCGTCGCGGCGGCGGGATCGGCGCCGTCAGCCTACGGGGGCGCCAGGGCAGCGGCTTCGGCGATGGCCGGAAAGCGAACGGCATCCCGGCGGGGATGGGATGGCGGCGGTCCCGGCCGCGTCCGGGCCGATGACGACGGTCAGGCGCCCGTCCGGGCCCGCAGGCGCCGATGCTGGTCAGGCCCGAGGCGCCGGCAGCGCGCCCACGAAGCAGGACGCTGACGCAGTCCTGACCGAGGACGCTGACGCGGTCCTGACTGAGGACGCTGACGCGGGGAGCGCTCCGCCAGCTTCCGCCATGCCGCGGCCAGGCCAGGCGCAACAGACCCGGCAGCGTGCGGGCCGCACGCCAAGCGTGGCCCGCTCCAGCGGAGTGATGGCCCTCGGCACGCTGGTGTCCCGATTCACCGGCTTCCTGCGCACTGCGGTGCTGCTTTACGCGATCGGCACCCAGAACCTCGGCAACGCCTACAACGTGGCCAACACCGTGCCCAACGCGGTCTATAACCTGGCCCTTGGCGGCATCCTGACCAGCGTGGTCGTGCCGCTGCTGGTCAAGGCGGCCAAGAAGAACCGCGACGGCGGCGAGGCCTACGACCAGCGGATCTTCACGATCGGCGTGCTGGCTCTCGGCGGCATCACCGTGATAGCCACGGCCGCCGCTGTGCCGATCACCGCGATCTACGGGCACGGCATGCCGAACGCGGCGACCTACCACCTGACCGTCATCTTCACGTACTTCTTCCTGCCGCAGATCTTCTTCTACGGCGTCAGCTCGCTGGCAGGCGCGATCCTGAACGCCCGCGGCAGCTTCGCGTCACCGATGTGGACGCCCATCGTCAACAACGTCGTCGTCATCGCCGTCGGCGTCACGATGCTCGTCGTCGCCGGGACGCACCGGACCCCGGAGAACATCACCCCGGCGCAGGTACAGCTGCTCGGCATCGGAACGACGCTCGGCATCGTCCTGCAGACCGCCGCCATGTGGCCGTCGATGCGGCGGGTGGGATTCCGCTGGCGGCCCCGGTTCGACTTCCGGCGCGCGGAGATCTCCGAGATCGGCCGGATGGGCGGCTGGATGTTCTTCTACGTCGTGGTGACGCAGCTGTCGTTCGTGGCCACCACGATCGTGTCCAACGACGCGGGCGCGCGGGTCTGCAGCAGCTGCGCGGGCGCCGGCTTCGCCGCCTTCAGCAATGCGTGGCAGCTGTTCCAGCTGCCCTACGCGATCGTCGGCATGTCGGTCATCACCGCCATGCTGCCGAGAATGAGCGGCCACGCCGCAGCCGGCGACAACCAGTTGCTGACCAGGGACTTCTCGGTGGCGACCAGGCTCTCGTCGGTCATAGTGGTGCCGTCGGCCATGATTCTCGCGGTCCTCGGGCCGCCGCTGGCGCAGGGCGTGTTCGGCCACGGCAGCACATCGGCGGCCTCGGCCCGCTACCTCGGCGTGATCTTCGGCGTCATGTGCCTTGGCCTGCTCCCCTACACGCTGTTCAACCTGCTGCTGCGCGCGTTCTACGCCATGCACGACAGCCGGACCCCCGCGCTCATCGGCGGGGTATCGATGGCGGTGCGCATCGGGGCGAGCTTCCTGGCGCTGGCCATCCTCCCGCCAGCGGACGTGGTCGCGGGCCTCGGCGTCGGCTTCGGGCTGTCCAGCCTGGTGATGACCGTGTGGCTGTGGCGCATCCTCAGCCGCCGCGTCGGCGGCCTGCAGACCAGGTACATCAACCGCACGCTGGTGCGGATGCACGTGGCCGCCGTTCCGGGCATGGTCTTCGCAATCGCCGTCTACGCTCTGCTCGGGGCACTGGCGCCGGGCGGGACGGTGACAGCCCTGGCCGTGGTGGCAATCGGCGGCACCGGCGGCCTGCTGCTGTACCTGCTGACCGCGCGGCTGCTGAAGATCGCGGAAGTCGGAGAGCTGACCCGCTCGATTCGCGCCAGATTCGGCGGCTGAGTTGGCAGCTGCCCCTGGCCGGCGCACGCCTGGCTCGGTCCTGCGCGCGCTGGCGGCGGTCGCGGGCCTGTCGCTGCTGGCCGGCCTGCTCGCGGGCCTGGCCGTGCTGCCCCTGGTCGGCGGCGCGGGCGTCGCGGCGCGCGATGCCGCGGACACCTTCAACGGCCTGCAGGAGCCCGCGCTCGCGCAGCTTCCGGCCCGGTCGCAGATCTTTGACGCCAGCGGAAACCTGATCGCCACCTACTATCCCAACCACATCTACCGCGTGCCGGTGAGCTACAACCAGATCTCGCCCTATATGCGCAACGCCATCGTGGCCATCGAGGACTCCAGGTACTACGACCACGGCGCGCTGGACATCCGCGGCTCGCTCCGCGCCCTGCTGGCCGACCTCATGGGCGGCCAGGTGCAGGGCGGCTCGACGCTAGCGCAGCAGTACGTGAAGAACGCCCTGATCCTGACCGCCCCTGACCCTCAGCAGCAGCAGGCCGCGGCCGCCGACGACGCCGCCCGCAAGGTCCGCGAGTTGCGGATCGCCGCGAGCGTCGAGCACGAGCTGACCTTCAGCCAGCTGCTGGCGGCCTACCTCAACGTCGCCTACTTCGAGAACGAGGCCTATGGAGTGCAGGTAGCCGCGGAGCGGTACTTCTCGACGACCGCGGCTCACCTCACGCTCACGCAGGCCGCGCTGCTGGCCGGCCTGGTGCAGAACCCGGCCGGCTTCGACCCAATGACCCGCCCGGCGGCCGCGCTGGCCAGGCGCAACGTGGTGCTCACCAGGATGGCCCAGCTCGGCTACATCACCGGCGCCGCGGCCGCGGCGGCACAGAAGGCAGGACTCGGGCTGCACTACTCGCCGTACTCGCTGCAGGAGGGCTGCCCGGAGGCTGGCTACGCGGCCTGGTTCTGCGACTACGTCATCGCGCAGCTGCGGGCCAGCCCCGTCTACGCACAGGCCGACCGGGAGCTCAACACCACCGGCGGGCTGGAGATCTACACCACCATGAACGCGCGGGACCAGGCCGCCGCGCAGGAGGCAGTGAACTGGATGGTGCCCGCGCCGCCGTCCGCCTTCAACCCGGGCGGGAACGCCGCCGCGGAAGTGCTCATCCAGCCCGGCACCGGAGACGTCGAGGCGATCGCCGTGGACCGGCCGTACGGGACAGGGGCTGGCCAGGACAGCGTCGACTACGCCGTCGACACCGCGGACAACGGCGGCCTAGGTGTCCAGACCGGGTCCTCGTCCAAGCTCTTCACCCTGATCACCGCGCTCAAGCAGGGCGTGCCGTTCGGGTTCAAGCTGACCGTCTCCTCGCCCGCCGTCGTCGGCGGCTACTACAACTGCAAGGGCCAGCCGGCCGGCTCGTTCCCCGTCGCCAATGCCGAGGGCGCCGGGCACGGCACCTACTCGCTGTACACGGGCACCACCCAGTCGATCAACGTCTTCTATGCGCGCCTGGAGCAGCAAGTCGGACTGTGCAGCGTGGTGAAGACAGCCGTCAGCATGGGCGTGCGCCGGGCCGACGGCACCTCGCTGCTGCAGCCAGACGGCAAACCGGGCTCGCCCGGATACCAGCCGCCGGCCGACGACATCCCGTCGTTCACGCTCGGGTCGGTCAGCGTCTCGCCGATGACCATGGCCGCCGCCTACGCCGCCGTCGCTGCAGGCGGGGTGTACTGCGCGCCGGTGGCGATCAGCAGGATCACCGGGATCGGCGGCAAGCCGCTGCCGGTGCAGCAGGCCGGCTGTCACCGGGTGATGCCCGTTAACGTCGCGGCGGCCGCCACCCACATCCTGCAGGGCGTGCTGGCCAGCGGCGGGACGGCGGCCGGGGACGGCATCAGCCAGGATGGAACGAGCATCCCGGCCGCGGGCAAGACGGGCACGGCGAACAGCTTTGACTTCGCGGCATTCGGCGGATACACCCCGCGCCTGGCCGGGTACGTGTCGATGTTCAACCCGGCCGGCCCCGTCGGCAACCCGATGGTGGGCTCGGCCTCGTGCTACCGCTCCGCTGGCGGCGCGCTGAACTGCCCGGGCTCGGTCTTCGGCGCGAACGCCGGCCAGATCTGGCAGCTGACCTTTGACAATGCCGACCTCGGCGGATCGGTCGCGTATTTCACGCCGCCTTCAGGCGGGGACTTCTATAGCGAGGGAACGGGTCAGTCCACCGGGGCTGCC
>DASPWG010000236.1:0-4365 GCA_035621915.1 Streptosporangiaceae bacterium | reverse complement strand
AGGTCGAGCAGGGCGGGGAAGCGCGGCAGCTCGGCGGTGACCAGTCGGACGAGCCTGGCGCGCTCCGGTGTCTGCGTGACGGCCCGCACAGCCTCGTGTAGACAGCTGACCAGGGATTTCTCCACGTCGTCGACGTCGCGGAGGGTGGCCTCTGCGGCCTCGGCGAAGCGCTCCCGGATCAGCTCGTAGGTGTCCCGGACGACCAGCATGAACAGTTGTTCCTTGTCACCGTAATGGCTGTAGACGGTGCGCTTGGACACCCCGGCCTCGGCCGCGATGGCGTCCACGCTGGTCCGCTCGTAGCCGTCCCTGGCGAACAGCGCGAGGGCCGCGCTGGCTATCGCCTGGCGCTTGCGTTCCGATGCCGTCACTGCCATGCCAACAGTGTACTACACCGTACAGTTTACAAATCTATACTGCACGGTGTAGTTTAGTTTCATGGCTGCGACAACGACTGCCCCGGTTCAGGAAGCCAGGATCGACCCTGCGGTCCGCAAGCTGGCCGCCGTCATGATCGTCGGTGCGGCGGCGGGACTGCTCGACACCACGATCGTGAACGTGGCGATCAAGACCATCGCCTACGACCTGCATGCCTCGCTGACCGAAGTCCAGTGGGTCATGACCGGCTACCTGCTGTCCTACGCCATGGTGATCCCGTTCACCGGGTGGGCGCTCGCACGCTTCGGCGCCAGGCGGACGTGGCTGTTCTCGCTCTCGCTGTTCCTGGCCGGCTCGATAGCGGCGGGCGCCGCTTGGAACATCGGTTCGCTGATCACCTTCCGCGTGGTGCAGGGCATCGGCGGCGGGATGCTCATCCCGGTGTTCACCACCGTGCTCGTGCAGGCCGCCGGAGGCAAGTCGCTGGGCAAGCTGATGGCGACGGTCAGCCTGCCCGCCGTGGTGGTGCCAATCCTGGGGCCGGTGGTCGGCGGGCTGATCGTCGCCAACCTGGACTGGCGCTGGATCTTCTACGTGAACGTCCCGATCTGCACGGTCGGCCTGCTGCTGGCCTTGCGGTACCTGCCGGATCAGGCGAGGCAAGCCGGGCCTTCGCCCCGGTTGGACCTGCTGGGCATCGTGCTGCTGTCGCCTGCGGTGGCCATGCTCCTGTACGGGCTGGCTAACGCGGGCGGCGGCAGGCCCGGCCGTCGGGACGTCCTCGTGCCGCTCGCGGCCGGCGTCGTGCTGCTCGGCGTCTTCGTGGCCCGCGGCCTGCTGCGGCGGCGCGACGCGGTGAGGCCCGTCATCGACCTGCGGCTGTTCCGGGTCAGGTCCTTCGCCGGGGCGTCCAGCCTGATGTTCCTGTCCGGGCTGTCCATGTACGGCGCGCTGTTCCTGCTGCCGCTGTACTACCAGCAGGCACGCGGCGCGAGCGTACTCGCCGCCGGGCTGCTGATGGCACCGCAGGGGATCGGCTCGCTGCTACCGCGGCCCTGGGCCGGGAAACTGACCGACACCCTGGGCCCGCGGCCCGTCGCGCTGGCCGGGATGCTCATCGCGGCGGCGGCGACGGTCCCGTTCGCGCTGGCCGGGACGCACACCAGCTATGTTCTGCTCTGCGTGGTGCTCGTGGCCCGCGGGGCCGGGCTGTCGTCGGCGAACATCGCGGTGATGGCCGGTGCTTTCACCGGGGTGCCGAAGGCATCGGTGCCCGACGCCAGCACCGCAACGCGGATCATCCAGCAGATCGGCGGGTCGTTCGGCACGGCCGTGCTGGCGATGATCCTGGCCGGCCACACCTACCAGGCGGCGTTCTGGTGGTCGATCGGGTTCACCGGACTTGCCGTGCTGCCCGCCCTCTTCCTGCCGCGCCAGCGGGGATGACGGACAAGCAGGCGGCGGTGACCGCCGAGGTAGCTGGAGCACGTCCCAGAACACCGCCCGCCGCGGCCGGGTCGCCGCGCTCAGGACGGCTGGTCCAGGCCGGCCAATTGCTGCAGCTTCTGGACGGCCTGCAGGAAGCTGTCCTCGGGCGTCGTCGCCGGGTCAATCAGGCGGTGCAGCCGGTAGCCGTCTTCGAGCGCGAGCAGCATGGTGGCCCAGGACGGATCGACGTAGCTGTCGGGCCCGCTGGCCTGGTTGGTAGCCGTGATGATCTCGGCGATCACCGCCCGCCGGGCCCGCAGCCGCTTGGCGAGTTCTGGCCGGTACACCGGGGCGCGGGTGACGTAGAGGATGACTTCCATGTGCAGGAGCGGGGACCGGTCCAGCGGGTCCTCGGAATCCGGCTCGGCAGTCCGCAGCGCGGCGACGAAGTCAACCGGGTCACGATAACGGGCCAGCAGCGCCAGGTTGCGCCTGGCTGACCGGTCGGCGTGATCGGCCAGCATGGCGATGATCAGCTCGTCCTTGCTGGCGAAATTCGAGTAAAAGGCGCCGCGGGTGAATCCGGCCGCCTCGGCGATCGCCTCGATGCTCGCCGCGCCGATGCCCTGACTTTCGAAAACCTGCGCGGCCGCGTCGAAGAGCCGCTGCCTGGTCTCGTCCCGCGTTGGCCTGATCCTCGCCCTTGACATGGCAGTACGATACATCATTGTATTGACCCGATACATATATGAATCGAGTTGCACGGGGTCCGGTCAGGCGGGCGAGCGGCCACCAACGTGCGACGCCGCTAGTTAGCAAGCACAGCGGGCAACGGGCGGCCGTGGCTAGAAACGGCGACCGGACTATGAAGGAGCGGCAATGGCCGAGCTACCAGACGGCGGTGACTGGGCGGCGACCGGGGAGGACGACCGGGACGACGAGCAGGGAGCGACGATGAGCGAGCCCACCCTTGAGGATCGGTTCTTCACCGATGCCATGTCCCCCGCGGCACGCGAGGACCCCTACCCGCATTACGAGGCGTACCGGAGCGCCGAGCCGCTGCTGCGCGCGGCCGAGACCATCTGGTTCTGCCTGGCACACCCCGAAGTATCGGCGCTGCTGCGCAGCCCGCTGCTATCTACCAACGAGACACGCGCCAGCACGGAGGCCGGAGTCGACGAGCAGTCGATTGTGCGCACGCAGAGCCTGCTGTTCATGGACCCGCCTGATCACACGCGGCTGCGCGCACTCGTCTCCCGCGCGTTCACGCCGCGGCGGGTCCAGGAACTGCGCGCGACGGTCGAGACCATCTGCGCGCAGCTGCTCGACCGGCTGACCGCCGAGACCGGCCCAGGCGAGACGTTCGACCTCGTCGACTGGCTGGCCTATCCGCTGCCGGTGCAGGTGATCTGCTCGCTGCTCGGCGTGCCCGCCGCCGACCAGGCCACCTTCACCGCGTGGTCGCGGGCGCTCGCGCGCTCGATAGACCCCTCCGTCCTGCGCTCAGCAGCCGATGACGCTGCCATCGAAGCGGCAGAGTCCGGGCTCAGCGGTTACCTCACTGACCTGCTCGCGCAACGGCGCAAGGCACCAGGTGAGGATCTGCTGTCCGGCTTGCTCGTGGTGCAGGATGGCAGCGACCGGATCTCCCCCGCCGAGGTTGTCAGCCTGGCCATGCTGTTGCTGGTGGCCGGGCACGAGACGACGGTAAACCTGATCGGCAACGGCACGCTGGCGCTGCTGCGTGCACCCGATCAGCTGGACATCCTGCGGCAGTCACCGGAGCTGATCCCCGGTGCCGTGGATGAGCTGCTGCGGTTCGACAGCCCGGTGCAGATCAGCCAGCGGGTCGTGATCGAGGACATGGAGCTGGCCGGCCGCCGGGTCCGAACCGGCGACGAGATCGTGCTCGTACTCGGGGCCGCCAACCGGGACCCGGCCGTCTTCGCCGCGCCGGCCCGGCTGAACGTGACCCGTCCGGACGCGCACCGGCACGTCGCCTTCGGCGGCGGCATCCATCACTGCCTGGGCGCGGCCCTGGCCAGAATGGAGGGCCAGGTAGCCTTCTCCGGCCTGATCGGCCGCCTGGGGCGGCTGGAGCTGGCCGGGCATCCGGTGCACCGGCCGACGTTCACGCTGCGCGGGCTAGAGTCGCTGCCGGTCGTCCGCACCGCAGGCTGACCCGAAGGATTAGCCAGGCTGGCGTGCCTGGTTTGCTATTTCAGGGCGTCGAAAAGCTCGCGGCAGGCCTGCTCGCAGCGTCGGCATGCCTGGGCGCAGACCCGGCAGTGCGGCATATCGGCATGCCGCTCGCACTCATCGGCGCAGCTCTGGCAGATGGCCACGCAGGCCTCCAGCAGCGGCCGGGTGAGGCTGGCGTGGTACTCCGCCTGCCGGCTCATGACCCCCACGGTGGCGGTGCAGACATCGACGCAGTCCAGGCACAGCCGGATGCACCTGGCCATCTCGGTCACGTTCGGCTCGCTCAGGTCCGCGGCGTTGTCGGCATTGCAGGCCTGGGCGCAGTCGCTGAGCGCGTCGATGGCGGCCGCCAGCATG
>DASPWG010000235.1:0-28566 GCA_035621915.1 Streptosporangiaceae bacterium | reverse complement strand
CCGCTTGCGTCCGATCAGGTCACCAAGGCGCCCGGCAAGCAGCAGGAGGCTGCCGAAAGCAATCAGGTACCCGTCCATGACCCAGCTCAGCGCGGGCGCGGAGAACCCGAGGTGCCGCTGGATGGACGGCAGCGCAACGGTAACGATGGTGCCGTCGAGGATGATCATCAGGCTGGCGGTGCACAGCAGCCACAGCGCGAACTGGCGTCGGCTGCGCTCGGAGGCTCTCACACAAGAGACGGTAACAGATAATCCACTAGTGGACCATCTTCTACCGGACGGCCCTGGCTCTTATCCTGCTTTACGTCGCCGCAAATCGGGTGAAAGTCGGCACGAAAGTCGACGTAATGCAGGATAAGTCGTCCGGGAGCGCGCGCAAGCGCGGATCCTGGGACTGAACTTTTGCTCATCACCCGGACGCCATACGGGCGCGCCGCACCGGCCGCTCGCAGGCGACTGGCTCGGCCAGCAGGCCGCCGACTAGCTGGCCGAGGGCGCCCGCGAACACGTCGCGGCTGGCGGGCGCCAGTTCCGCCAGGACTTCGGCGTGCACCCGGTCGGCGATCTCGCGCCCGGCGGCCACCAGCCGGCGGCCCTCCTCGGTGACCACGACCACCCTGGCCCGCCGGTCGGCGCGCGAGGGCTGGCGGCGTGCGTACCCCGCCTCCTCCAGGTCGTCCAGGGTCGCCACCATGGTGGTCTTGTCCAGGTCAGACAGCCTGGCCAGTTCGATCTGCGTCAGCTCGGCCGATGCCGCATGGTTCAGGACGCAGTACTCCCTGGGCGTGACGCCGATCTCCGCGAACGCCGCGTTCATGCGGGTCGCGAGGACGTGCGCGGCATGCGCCAGCATGAAGCTGAGGTCCGGAACCTTGCGTCCCGGCGCGGTCGGCGCCATGTATCCAGCCTACTCGAATTAGGAAGCCCGTAGATAATCCGGTAGCGGACGGTCTGTGCGCTCGGGCGTGTGGGGTAGCGGACGGTCTGCGCACGGGCGTGCGGGTTAGCGCCGGCCTTAGGGTCGGCCCGAGTTGGCCGGAACGCAGTACGCCATGATCGGAACATGCCTGACGCCCGCCTGACCGAGCTTGCCCGCGAGATCAATGCGCGCTGCCGGCTGCAGGGCAGCTTCGTGCTGCGCTCTGGCCAGGTAGCCAGCGAGTACTTCGACAAGTACCTGTTCGAGGCGGATCCGGCGCTGCTGCGCCGCGTTGCGGAGCAGATGACGACCCTGGTGCCCGCCGGAACTGACATGCTCGGCGGCCTCGAGCTTGGCGGCGTGCCGATCGCCACGATGCTCAGCCAGCTGACCGGCCTGCCCACGTTGTTCGTGCGCAAGCAGGCCAAGGCGTACGGCACCTGCAAGCTCGCCGAAGGCGACGATCCCTCGGGACGAAACGTCCTCCTCGTCGAGGATGTCATCACCACCGGCGGCGCAGTCGCAGCTGGCGCGGGCGCACTGCGCGAACTGGGCGCCACGGTGTCGGCCGTGGTCTGTGCGATAGACCGCTCTGAACCGGGCGACAGTCCGCTCGCGGCACACCGGATCGCGGTGGTCCCGGTGCTGACGAAGGCGGACCTGGACGCCGCGGCCTTGAGCTAGCTCGGCCCGGCGTCGTGTCCTGGCAGGATCGGGTACTGAGTCGGGTAGAGCCCGGCCACGAGCCCGTAGACCGTATCGCCGGAGCGCGGCAGCCGGGTGAACTCGTGCGTGAGGGCAAGCACGCGCTCCCAGAACTCGGCGGCGCGCTCGCGCGGGATCCGGGCGTGCCGGATGATGGCGCGCAGGTCATCGGCATCGTGCGCGGGGCCGGACTCGGCAGCGGCCACGGAGAGGGAGTTACCGAGCAGTTGCGCCTGCTCGCGGGAGATGACGCCGACATAGAAGACCCGGGCGGTCCGGCCGTAGAACCGCTCGTCGATGGCGCGCACCCGGCGGGTGCGCACGACCTTGAGCATGTCCGCGTCCACCAGGACCGAGACATGATGCGCGACCGTGCCGGCCGGCCGGCCGACCGCTGCGGCAAGCTCACCGACGGTCGCCGCTCGCTCCAGCAGCAGGTCGAGGATGGTAGTCCGGAGCGGATGCGCCATCGCCCGCAGTTCCTGCGGTGAGGAGACGATGCGCAGGTCCTCGAGGTCGTAGTCCGGGATCTGGCCATTGCTCGACATTTTTCAATCGTTCCACTACTCTCGACCAATCGGCAGGCTCAGATCGTAGCGCCGCCCGCGGACCGGCGGCAACGGGCAGGCTGCCGTGCCGCATCAACGCTGGCGCGGGTCCAGCGCGGCGTCGCGACGAAGGAGAAGCAGAGATGGCTGAGGTAGTTCTCTTCCACCACGCGCTGGGCCTGACTCCTGGGATCGTCGCGTTCGCCGATGAGCTGCGCGGCGCCGGGCACACCGTGCACACGCCCGACCTGTTCGAGGAGCGCACGTTCGGCAGCATCGAGGAGGGGGTCGGGTACGCGCAGGAGATCGGCTTCCCGGAGGTGATGGACCGCGGGGCGCGATCGGTCGAGGGGCTGCCCGCCGGGGTGGTATACGCCGGCTTCTCGCTCGGCGTGGTCGTCGCGCAGATGCTCGCGCAGACGCGGCCGGGAGCGCGCGGCGCGCTGCTGTTCTACTCCTGCGTGCCCGTCTCGGAGTTCGGCGAGCGGTGGCCGGACGGGGTGCCGGTGCAGATCCACGGGATGGACGCGGACCCCTACTTCGTCGACGAGGGCGACATCGACGCGGCCCGCGGGCTGGTCGACAGCACCAAGGACGCCGAGCTGTTCCTCTACCCCGGTGACCAGCACTACTTCGCGGACAGCACGCTACCCTCGTACGACCCGGAGGCCGCCGCGCTGCTCATGCAGCGGGTGCTCAGCTTCCTGGGTGCGCTGCCGGCGTAGCTCAGCGTCAGTTCTGGCTGCCGGTCGGCGGCCCGCTGGGGAATCCGAACGTCCCGCGACTCGCGCGGATCACGGTCATGTCGATGATGCTGGCCGCCGTGGCCTTGCCGCTGCTGACGGTCGCGACGATGCTGACGGTGTCACCGACCTTCACGGTCGCGATGCCCGCGGCCTGCGCGTTGACCTCGGTGGAGCCCGCGACGGCGTAAGTCGCGGTGAACCCGTCCGCGCTCTTGACCGTGATCGACGACGAGCTGACGGCAGTGACTGTGCCGCGCTGGACGTCCACCGTCTGGTAGCCGCCGCCCGACTTGGGCTCGATGAGCTGGCCGTGGATCGCGCCGCCGAATCCGCCGAACCCGAAGCCGGGACCGCCGAACCCGAAGCCCCCGAAGCCGCCGCGGAACCGGTGCAACGGCGACGTGGACGGTGACGGGCTGGCGTTCGGCGCGGCCGACTGGGCTGACGACGACGTATCGGCGACAGCCGGGCTCGCCGAATGCTGCGCGACATAGGCAAGACCGCCACCGCCGGCGAGCGCGACCAGCCCGATGCCAAGGACAGGGAGCAGCAGCCCGTGGCGGCGGCGCGGGCCCGGACCGGAAGCGGAACCGGGGAACTCGATGTGGTCTGGCTCGCTGCCCTCAGGGCCGTACTGCGGACCGAAACTCATTGACCTGCGCCTCCATGGCTGCACCGTTTGATAGGTCGGTCGTGCCTTTGGGGGGACGTCGAGGCGACGCCCCCGACGATTGTGACTCACGTCACACTTGAGGCTGACCCCAGAAGATGAGCCCAATCTGAGGGCAAGCATAGAAGTTCATCAGGATGCCTGCGCCGTGTCTGGCTGGCCCTGGCGGGTGCGCGCCACGGAGCTGAGCTGGCGGACGAAGTCGAGGCTGCCGGCGAAGACCGCCTGCGCGTCGTTGTCCAGGGTGGCCACGTGGTAGCTGTCGGCTAGTTCCCGCACCTCGAGCTGACCGGGCCGCAGCGCCGACCGCAGCAGCTTCAGGCTGGCCGGGCCCACCACATGGTCGGTCACGCTCTTGTAGGCCAGGACCGGCTGGGTCACCTCCGCCAGGTGACGCCTGGTAATCCGCCAGAGGCCAGGCAGGCTGGACAGCACCTTCACTGCCACGCGGTCATACCCGCCGCGGTAGCTGTCCTGCGGGTTCTTGATATCGGCCGGACCCGACTTCAGGGAGGAAACGACGAGCCGCAGCACCGGCAGCACGTGGACAAGCGGCGTATCGGCGGTAATCGAGGGATTGACCAGGACCACGCCGCGGATCGCGTCGCCGCGAAGCTCGGCCAGCCGGAGCGCCAGGCAGCCGCCCATCGACAGGCCCATCACGAAGATCTCCTCGCACCGGGCTTGCATCTCGTCAAAGGCCCGGTCTGCCTCGGCGTACCAGTCCTCCCAGCGCGTCCTGGCCAGTTCCTGCCAGGTGGTGCCGTGGCCGGGCAGCCTCGGCAGCAAGACGCTCAGCCCGGCGTCGGCCAGGTACTGCGCCCACGGCCGCAGCGTGCGCGGGTCGCCGCCGAATCCGTGGCACAGCAGCACTCCCGTGCCGCCCTCGAAATGGGCGAACGCCTCGGCGCCCGGTATCACTGGCATAGACCTGCCTCCCCTTGCCGGCTTGCAGGGACCTTACATGGGGGCGCTGACCGGACAGGACCGGGGTAGAGCAACCGACAACCCTTTATCGTTGCTGATCTAGTGACAAAAGCATCACTGCCCCAATAAAATCGGCCATCTTTCGCAGCTTGGAAGGTGTCCGCGAATGAGCCGTAGCGCCCGCTGCATCCTCGCCATCACACTTGCAACCGTCGGGTCGCCGCTGGTCGCGTCCGCGTTCTCGGCGGCAGCCGCTCAGGCGGCCACCGTGTCGGCTAGCACTGGCTCCGCCGGCGGCAATGACTCGGTCATCGTCGTCCTGCGCGACCAGTACTCATTCCCCGACACCACCGGCGGCGCCGTGGCGCGGATGGCTGCGGCGCAGGCGGCCCAGGCTCCGGTGGTATCGAGCCTGCAGCGCAGCGGCGCGACGGGCGTCACGCAACTGCCGCTGATCGACGGGGTCGTGGCCACGGTCACCTCCGCCGAGGCCGCAAGCCTGGCGGCGGATCCGGCTGTCGCCGCGGTGGTGCCGAATGCCGTGTTCCGCGGGCCTGCGCCGGTGACCGTGAAGCCCGGCAGTGCGACTGCCGCGGCGGCGCTGGCGCCTGGCGTCTGCCCGGCCAAGCATCACGTGCAGCTCAACCCGGAGGGTGTCGAGCTGGTGCAGGCGGTCTCCGACGATCCGCATGCGCTCACGGCACGCAGTCTCGGCTTCACTGGCGCCGGAGTCACGGTCGGCGACATCGCGGTCGGCATCGACCCTGACGAGCTCGAGATGATCCGTCCAGACGGGCAGCACGTGATCGCGCACTACGTGGACTTCACCGGCGAGGGCACGGCGGTCCAGGGTCCGGAGGACCTCGAGTCCTACCTCGACGACAGCGTCATGGCAGCGCAGGGGCGGAGCGTGTACGACCTGCATGACTACACCTCGCCGGCCATGCCGAAGGGCTGCGACATCCGGCTGCAGGGCGTGGCGCCCGGCATCACCATCGATGCCTACAAGGTGTACGGGGACGAGGACATGACGACCACGTCGGCGTTCCTGGAGGCCATCAACTACGCGGTGAACGTCGACCGGGTCAACGTCCTCAACGAGGAGGGCGGCTCGTTCCCGATGCCCGACACCAGCCAGGACCTGATCAAGATGGCCAACGACGCGGCCATGGCGGCCGGCGTCACGATCACCTCGCCGTCCTACGACGCGGGCCCGGAGAACACCATCTGGTCACCGTCCTCCCAGCCGGGCGTCATCAGCGTGGGCGCGTCGACCGGCTTCCGCTCGTACGCCCAGGACGACGTGGGCGAGTACACCCAGGTCAAGGCGCGCGGCTGGGTCAGCGACAACGTCAGCTCGCTTAGCTCGGGCGGCGCGACCGAGGGCGGCCGGACCATTGACGTGCTCGCGCCCGGAGACCTCGACTGGGTTGCCTGCCAGGGCGACCCGTCAGCCTGCGGAGGCGACGACATCGTCCTCTCCGGCGGGACAAGCGAGGCGGGCCCCATCGTCGCCGCGGTCTCCGCGCTTGTCATACAGGCCTATCGCAGCACGCACCACGGCCAGGACCCCTCTGTCAGCCTGGTGCGGGACATCATCACCAGCAGTGCATCTGACCTCGGCATGCCCGGCTCCGACCAGGGCGCCGGGCTCGTGAACGCCTACCGCGCCGTCCGCGACGCGATGGCGGCCAGCGGCGGAGCGGCAGCGGGCGGCGCAGGCCCCGAGCTCGTGGCTGACACCCAGCAGCTCGCCGCTACCGGGCTGCCGAGCACGACGGCCGGCATGTCGTTCCGCCTGACCAATGAGGGCAACACCACGGCTTCGGTCGCGCTGGCCGGCCGCACGCTCGGCCCGGCGACCGTGGTGCTGACCAAGACGATCACGCGCCGGGACAGCAGCACCGACCAGATCTTCCACTTCACCGTGCCGCACAGCGCCTCGGTGCTGACGGCCGACATCGCCTATCCGGGCGGCCCGGTGTCCAACCCGGTGGCGATCTCGCTGGTGAACCCGGCCGGCCAGCTCACGGCGTACAGCCTGCCGCAGGGCACCGGCAACCACGGCCAGGTCGAGGTCCGCCACCCGCGGGCCGGCACCTGGGAGGCCGACATCAGCTCCTTCGGCCCCTACAGCGGCCCTGTCTACATCCAGGTGACCACGGCCGACAATCAAGGCTTCGGTACGGTGACGCCGAGTCACGTCACGCTCGCGCCCGGCGCCAGCACGAACGTCAGGCTGTCGGCGGCCCTGCCGGCGGCTCCCGGTGACGAGAGCGCCGCCGTGACCTTTACCGCGCCTGGCTGGGGCGCCAGCTCGATCCCGGTGACGCTCCGGTCGCTGGTGCCGATCGTGGACGGGACCGGGCACTTCGCCACGACGCTCATCGGCGGGAACGGCCGCGGCTACGTTCCCGCGCAGACCTTCTTCTACAGCTTCAACGTGCCGGCCGGGGAGCCCGCGCTTGACGTGCAGACCAGGCTGGCCGGGTCGAACAACGATCCGTTCTTCACCTACCTGATCGCCCCGGACGGCAACGCGGTCGCCCAGGCCAGCAACCAGGCCGTGGTCGGCGAGTCGGATGGCGCCCCGGTCATCGTCGGCGAGCCCGGCGCCCGGCTGCACACCCTCAATCCCCCGGCCGGGCGCTGGAGCGTCATCATCACGTTCACCAATCCCGTGAACGGGAACGCGCTGCAGACTCCGCTGACGGGTACGGTCTCGTTCGCCCCGTTCACGGTCAAGGTGCACGCGCTGCCCGACAGCGCGTCGACCGTGCTCGCGGCCGGCGTCCAGCATGTCGTGGCGGTCACGGTGCACAACAACGGCGACTCGACCGAGTCGTTCTTCCTGGACGGCCGCCTGCGCCGGACTACGTCGCTGGCCCTGACGCCGATCACGCCGGCGACCGACCTGCAGCTGCCGCTGTCGGACCTGGTCTACCCGCCGCTGTGGATCGTGCCGACGGACACCACCGCGGTGACGGCGTCCGCGGTCTCGACCGCGCCGACCACGTTCGACGTCAGCCCTTGGAACGGCGAGCCGGATGTCGGGGCGACCGTGCAGGGCGACGACGCGAGCGCGACCATCACCGCGCCGCCGGGCGGCTACCTGTCGCAGGGTTTGTGGGACGTCACGCCGCAGCAGATCGGCCCGTTCGGCGCGGCCGGGGCGGCCACGTCGACGACGTCGGTGTCGCTGACCGCCACCACCCTCGCGTTCGACCCTGGCTTTGAGTCCACCACCGGCGACCTCTGGCAGCAGGGCGCGGCGGCGGTGAACCCGTTCGCCCCGGTCGTGGTCGAGCCTGGCGGGACCATCACGATCTACGCGGTGATCACCCCGGTGGCCAGCCCCGGCCACGTGGTGCACGGCGTGCTGTACGTGGACGATTCAAGCGCGCTGACCAATAACGGCTCAAGCCCGTCCGGGGACCAGCTCGCGGCGATCGACTACACCTACACGGTCGGCTGACGTTTGCGGGCCGGTCTGCCGTGGCAGACCGGCCCGCAAATCACGCTTCTGACGGCCTGGCCCAGATGCCGCGCTCGTGCATCAGCTCGATCTGCTTGTCGATGACCTCGCGCCGGTACTCAGCGTGCGCGTACGGGGCGCGCTCCAGGTACAGGTTCTTCGGGTAGACCGGCTCGGAGTAGATGATCTGGTACTGCTCGGTCGTGAGGTCCTTGATCCAGTTGTCCCACTGCGCGCTTGCCCGGAACCGGCGCAGCGCCTCCACATCGATGGTGCCGGCCACCCAGGAGGACCCCGCGCTGTAGTCGTGCCGCCCGACGATCTGGCCGCGGTAGTCGATGACCGCCGAGCCGCCGCCGAAGGTGTCGATGGGAATCTCGGATTCCGCCGTCAGGTAGTAGGTGCCGACGTTGCAGGCAATGAGGTAGAAGTTGTTGTCCAGCGCCCGCGCGCGGTTCTGGATCTCGAACAGGCCGTTGCCCACGTGCGGGTGCGGGTACGGGCCGCGGTACACGACCTCGGCGCCGTTCATCGCGAGCCCGCGCGCGTTCTCCGGGTAGGAGCCCTCGTTCGCCATCAGGAAGCCGAGCCGTCCGATGGGCGTGTCGGCCACCGGGTAGAACGCGTCAAGGCCGCGCCCGTACAGCTCGATCCACTTGTCCCAGACGTTGTGCGGCGTGACCGAGTGCTCGACCGGCAGCAGCGGGACGACCTTGTGGTGCCGCAGCACGATCTCGCCCTCAGGCGACAGCACGAACCCGACGTTGAAGAACCGTCCGGGAAACTCCGGGTGATGGGCCTTGGCCTGTGCCATCAGGTAGGCGTTCCACTGGCGGGCCAGGGCGGCCAGCGCGTCGGTCTCCGGACCGGGAATGTCGATCGCGCACTCCCTGGCGAACTCCTCATGGTCGAGGTCGAGCACCTCGTCGTTGAACCCCTGCAGAGCGCCCTCGGGGATGGCGATCAGCCGTACCGGCAGATCTAGGCTGGACAGCCAGGACGCGGCCTTGATCAGGTGGGACAGGTGCTCGATGTTGGTCTTGATCTCGTCGCGGTGCCGGATTCCGCGCATGGTAGGCACCAGGCCGATGGCCTGATAGGGCTCGATCATGATGCACCCTCCGGACATGGCGGCTTTCCCCCGGTTGTACCTCGCTTTGCGGCCCCTGTCTGCCGCGTGGCCCGGTCTGGCCTCAGGTCACCGGCGGTAGCTGCTGCCCGGCGCCGAGTACCGTGCGGAACAGGTCGCCTCGGCGGGCCACCCGTTCCGGTATAGAGCGGATTGTGAAGCCATCGGGTCGCAATGCCGGATCGTCAAGCTCGTCCCAGCTAATCGGCGCGGAAACGGGTGCGCCGGGCGCGGCGCGCGGGCTGTAGGGGGCGACGAGCGTCTTGTTGCTGACGTTCTGGGTGTAGTCGAGCCTGGCCAGGCCGGACCGCTCGCTGACGTCCCACTTCCAGCTGACCAGCTCGGGCACGACCGCGCCGATCGCCTTCGACAGCTGCTCCACCCAGCCGCGGGTTTCCTCGTACGACAGGCCCGCGGCCACCGGGATCCAGACCTGGATGCCGCGGCGGCCGGTCACCTTGGGCTGACCCTGCACGCCGAGATGCGCCAGCGCCGCGCGGTGCAGCCGCGCCAGCACGAGCACGTCCTGCCACGACGTCGCGGTGCCCGGGTCGATGTCGATCAGCGCGTAGGTCGGGCTGCGCGGCTGGCTGGCCAGCGCGGTCCACGCGTGCCACTCAAGCGCGCCGAAGTTCGCCGCCCACACCAGCGCCGCCGGGTCGTCGACGACCAGGTAGGTGTCGGTCTTGTCCCGCCCGGCATCGGGGTTGTGCCAGCGCGGTACCCAGTCCGGCGCGTGCTCGGGCAGCTGCTTGTGCCAGAAGCCCGGCGTCCCCGCGCCGCCGGGGAAGCGGTGCATGTTCAGCGGGCGTCCGGCGAGATAGGGCAGGATCACTGGCGCGATCACCGCCGCGTACCTGATCAGCTCGCGCTTGCTGACCGGATCCTCGCCCTGCCTGGCCGGGAACATCTCCTTGTCCAAGTTGGTCAGCTTCAGCTCGCGGCCGAAGACCCGCCAGGTGCCGTTGCGGCCTAGCGCCGCCAGCGCCGCCAGCTCATCGGGTGAGGGGCCCTCGATGTCCGGATCTGCGCCAGGATGCAGCTCGACTGACGCCTGCGCGGGCGGCAGGTCGGATCGCCACATCCGGTCCGGGTCTGCCTTCACCTGATCGTTGGTCCGGCCGCTGAGCACGGACTCCGGGTAGTCCGCGGGGTCCCAGCCGGGGACCGCGAACTCGTCATCCTTGTGCAGCAGCAGCCACTGCTTTTCATCGCGGCCGCTCCGCACCAGGATGAGGCGGCCGCGCAGCTTGCGGCCGGACACGTCCACGTGCAGTTCCCCGGCGGCTACCGCCGCAGCGGGGTCGTCGGTCTCATGCGGCTCCCAGGTGCCGAGATCCCAGACGATCACATCGCCGCCGCCGTACTCGCCCCTCGGGATCACGCCCTCGAACTCCAGGTACTCGATCGGGTGGTCCTCCACGTGCACGGCCAGCCGCCTGACGGTGGGGTCCAGCGTCGGCCCGTTCGGCACGGCCCAGCTGGCTAGCACGCCGTCGATCTCGAACCGCAGGTCGTAGTGCAGCCTGCGGGCACGGTGCTTCTGCACGACGAAACGCCTCGTGCTCTGCTCAGCGCTCGCCTCGGCGGCGCCGGCCGGCTCCGGGGTGCGCGCGAAGTCGCGCATGGACTGGTAGCGGGCCAGCTTGCCGGCCGCGTCGGGCTCGGCCGCGGACTTGTCACGGCGCGCCTTCGGTGTCCCGGCGCTCCTGGCTGCCTTGCCTTTCTGGCCAGCACGCTCTGCCATACCGCCGATGCTGCCACCTGCCGCGACGCGGAGCCAGGCTGCCCGGGCCGGGCAGGGCCAAGCGCGGGGACCCGGCGGCGACCGGCATACTCCTTTAAACTCGGGAACGTGGTCTTCAAGCAGGTCGGGGATGGGCGGCCCTATCCCGACCATGCCCGGACCCGGCGTGAGTGGGCGGAGATACCGCCCCGGCCGGTGCGGCTGGACCAGCTCATCACCACGAAGAACGTCCTCGACCTGCATACCGTGCTCGCCACGGACTCGACGTTCTACGGCGACCTGTTCCCGCATGTCGTGCGCTGGCACGGTGAGCTGTACCTGGAGGACGGCCTGCACCGGGCGCTGCGCGCGGCGCTCCAGCAGCGCTCGGTCCTGCACGTTCGGTTGCTCGACCTGGACGAGCAGCCCGGCACCGAGCAGTCCGCCGCCGATCCGGCGCAGGCCGCCGGGCACCGCCGTGACGGGACTTGAGGGCCCCGAGCCGCTGCTGCGCGCAGCGCTGAATGCGCACGTGGGCACTGCGCAGCAGGCGCGGCCGGCATGACCGGCCCGGCAGCCCGAGCGGTCACGACTGCCGGCGTGACCATCAGCTTCCGCGAGGCCGGTGACCCTGAGGGACCGGCTGCCGTCCTGCTGCACGGCGGTGCCAGCAGCGGGGCGACCTGGCACCGGCTGAGCGCCGCGCTGGCCGCCGCCGGCCACCACGTCATCGCGGCCGACCTGCGCGGGCACGGCACTAGCTCGCGCACCGAGCAGTACCCGCTGACCGGGTTCCGCGACGACATACTCGGGCTGCTCGAGGCACTTCACATCGAGTCCGCGGCTCTCGTCGGCCACTCACTCGGCGGTTACGTTGCCGCCGTCATCGCGCAGCAGCAGCCCGCGCGCGTCACGCGCCTGGTCCTGGAGGAACCGGGCTTGCCCGGCCGGGACGGCACCGAACGCCATGAGCTGTCCGGGCCCCGCTTCCTGCTGCCCGCGCTCGCGGGCCTGGTCATCCGCCGCGGCTTCGACCGCAGCGCCGTCACCTCGGCGGTCAGGCAGTTGCGCGCCCCGGACATGAACTGGTGGAACGGGCTTACGTCGATCACCGCACCGACGCTGCTGATCTCCGGCGGCCCCGCCAGCCACATCCCGCCACAGCGGCTTGCCGCGGTCGCCGAGTCAATCAGGGACAGCGAACTGGTGACGATCCCGGCTGGCCACCGGGTGCACAGCCGGAGCCCTGAGCAGTACCTCGCCGTGGTAGTGCCCTTCCTCACGGCGAGCCAGGCAGCGCAGCCCTGATGCCCATGCCCCCGGTCAAGCCCGGGAGCTGAAACCCGAGTGCTCCACGGCCGCTCACGTTTCCGCGGAAACGTGAGCGGCCGTCGAGGGGCTTGTCTTGCCGCGTCAGGAAGGCGGCCGGAGCTGCATATTGCCGCGGTGCTGCGGGCCGCGTGGCCCGTAGTCAAGGTCAGCTCCGGTGTTGCCGCCCAGCATGACAGGCACCGGGGCGTCGAAGGGATCCATCACCGATTCGATGAAGATCAGGCTGTCATTGGGCGCGCTAAGGGCCTTCTCCAGGTCGGCCACGGTCTTGACCACGAATGATCGGGCCGTGGTGTTCCGCTTGAACACCTTTGGCAGGTCCGCGTAGGACCAGTCCGCGATGTCGTTGAAGCGCGAGTTCTTGCCCAGGTAGCCGCGCTCGACGGTGTAGCCGCCATTGTTGATCAGGAAGATCACCGGCTTGTGGTCGTGTCGCAGGATCGTCGACAGTTCCTGTGCCGTCAGCTGGAACGAGCCATCGCCCACGAACAGCAGGTGACGCCGGTCCGGCGCCGCAGTCAGCGTGCCGAGCAGCGACCCGACCGTGTAGCCGATCGATCCCCAGATGACCTGCGACACGAAGCTGCATTTCGGCGGGAGCTGCAGCCCGAACGCGGCATAGGACGTGCCGTCTTCCGCGATGAGCACGTCACCGGACCGGATGTAACCCTGGATGGCCTGCCAGTAGGCCGCCTGTGTGAGCTTGGCCGAGCCATCGGCGCCATTGCCCGTCGGCGCTGTCGGCGCGAAGTGCCGAGTTGCCCGGTTGGTGACCTGCGGGACTGTCTCGGTGACGGAACGCAGGACTTCCCTGAGCGTGACTGCCTGGAAGTTGTCCTCGCCGACGTCCACCGAGTGGCCGCGCGCGCATATAGTGCTGGCCGGGAGCGACGCGGTGAAGCTGCCGGAGTCCAGGTCGATCGGCCGGTAGTTGATCGACAGCAGGCAGTCGCTGCCCTCGATCGACTTGCGTACGTGCGGCTGGCTTGCCGCCCCGGCGTAGATGCCTATGTAATGCGGAAACGTCTCGTCGATGACCCCCTTCGCCGTGGCGACTACCGCCACCGGCAGCTGCATCTTCTCCGCCAGCCCCATGACCTCACCGGCCGCGCCGTACCGGGCCGCATCCAGGTCCACCAGCACCGCCGGCGACTTGGCCTTCGACAGCCGGTCGGCGATCGCGTCGGCGCAGGACCGAACCCGCTCTGGGTCGCTGCGCGGCTCGGCGAGCACCAGCGGGTCCGCCGGGACCTCGATGTCGAGGTAGGCGATGTCGGAGGGCAGCTCCATGTACACAGGAAGCTTGTCGTGCCAGGCGGTGCGGATCAGCCTGTCGATCTCGGTCGCCGCGTTATCGGGGGTCAGCCGGACCGCCGCAGCGGTCACCTGCGCGTAGGCAGTCAGGAACCGGTCCCAGGTCCCGTCGGCCATTGTGTGATGCATCGACAGTCCGCGCTCGATGGACCTGAGCGGTATGGATCCGCAGACGCAGATCACCGGGACGTGCTCGCTGTAGGACCCGGCTACCCCGTTGATAGCGCTCAGCGCGCCCACGGCCTGAGTCACGACCAGCGCGGCCATGCCGTTCAGTCGCGCATAACCATCCGCCGCGTAGGACGCATTCAGCTCATTGCACGTCCCGATCCAGTCCAGCGTGCCGGAATCCTCCATTTGCTGCAGGAACTCCAGGTTGAAGTCGCCAGGCACGCCAAAGGCATGCCCGACGCCAGCCTCCCGGATCCGCCGGAGCAAAAAGTCCCCGACGGTCATGGTGGTGGTGTCGCGCGCCGAACTGACCTTCGCGCGCTCAGCCGTCATCGTCAATTGAGTCCCCCCTCAAGGCGAGGCGATTCCGTGCTCGCACGAGGACGCGCTCACCTCGTGTTACGGTGCAGCGCTTCACGGCATGCTGGAGCCCGGCCTGGCCCGCGCCAGCTAATGAGTTGTCGCTCCGCCGATTACCGGAGCCGCCGCGGAACTTACCCCTCCTCAGGTAACGCTGATGCCGCGAGAAGGGTCACCTATGGTCATGCCCAAATGGGATCCCAACGGGCCGTGAGCTGCCTGGCCTGGCCTCCTACGGGCTCGATTCCGGCTGGACGAGGCCGAGCCGCATGGCGGCCGCGATGGCCTCGCCCCTGGTCCTGGCATTCAGCTTGCCCAGGACCGCCGAGACATGATGGTCGACCGTCCGCGGCGAAACGACCAGGCGTGCCGCAATATCCGCGTTGCGCATCCCGGCCGCCAGTAGCTGAAGCACCTCGTACTCCCGGCCGGTCAGGCCAGCCGGATGGGCCGGGGCAGCGGAACGGGACGCACGCGGCACATGCCGCTCACCAAGCGAGCGCAGTTCCCTGGCCAGGATGGCGACGGCCGCCCGGGCACGAAGGCCGCGAAGCACCTCGACAGCGCCGCGCAGTTCCTCCACGTCGCGGGAGTCCACCACGGCCAGCGCTGCCTCGTACGGGCTTGCCCTGTCCTGCCACCACCGGGCCGCGCCGGTCCTGTCGCCGGCCAGCAGCATCCGGTATGGCTCTGGCAGGTCACCCGGCGGCCCCGCATCAGCCCCCACGCGCCACTGCCAGGCCCGCAGGTCGGCGGCCGCCAGCGGGTCGAGACCAACGAACATGCCCTGAGCCTGCGATGCCTCGGTCAGCGCGTCGGCGGGTCGCCCCTCCAGCCAGCAAGCCTCGGCCCGCGCCGCCGCCACCGACGCCGTCAGGTGCCGTCCGGTGTCCAGCTTCGTGATCGACAGTGCCTCGTCGAGCAGTGACCAGTAGTCCGGCGCGCCCCGCCGTGCCCGGATCTTGGCCTGGACAACCAGAGCGCTGCACCGCGCTGCCGCCGGCAGCGGCTCCGGCCGCGCCAGCATCTCTTCGGCTGCCTGGTCAGCCGAGTCCCAAAGCCCGAGTCCCAGGTCGGCCTGTAGCTGGAAGGTGCGCAGCTGGTCCAGCCACAGCTCCTGGCCATGCTCCCGGCAGTAGGCGATCGCGGCGTTCAGGTGTCGCGCGACCAGGTCCCACTCGCCCCGCAGCGTAAGCATCCAGCACAGGTGCAGGTGAGCCCGCCCGACCGCGAGGCTGTCGCCCGCCTGCTCGGCCAGGTCACGGCTCCGCTCCAGCTTCGCCACCCCATCCAGCGAGCCGCGGAACACCTCTATCGTCCCGATGTTGTTCAGACCGTCATAGACGGCCTGCGGGTAGCCAATCTCCTCGCCCAGGCTTATCGCCTTGTCACCCCAGGTGACCGCCTCCGGCGAGAGCGCCAGCGCGTAGCTGCTTGACAGGTGGACGTAGGCCAGGGCGAGCTCGGGACCAGGCGGTATCTGCTCCAGGACCGACACCGCCTGCAGGGCGCTGGCCAGTCCCTCTGCGTGCCTGCCCTGACGGCCAAGGTGGCGGGCAAGCTCTCGCAGCGTGCGGCCCTCGCCCAGCTGGTCGGCACGGGAGCGATGGATGGCAAGCGCCTCGCTGAGCCGGTCGACGCCCTCATGGTCGAGCGCTGTCAGGTAGGCCGAGCCCGCGAACCCTTCGAGCAGGTCGGCTCGCTCCTGCGCAGGCAGCCGGGCGGAATAACGCAATGCCCGCGCGTACAGGTCCGCAGCCTCACGATGCGCGCCGGAGGCGGCCGCCGCGCGGGCAGCTGCGGGCGCATACCGCAGCACCGCGGCGTGGTCCCCGGCCGCCTCGGCGTGATGCGCCATGCGCGCGAGATCAGGCGCGGAGTCCTCGTTTCCCTGCAGAATCGATAGCGCCCTGGAGTGCAGCATCCGGCGCTGCCCGACCGGCAGGGACTCCTCGATCACCTGACGGGCGATCTCGTGCCTGAACGCGATGCGGCCGTCGGCCACGATGAGCACGCCCGAGCTCAGGCACTCGTCCAGGAAGCCCGGCGGCGCGGGATGCAGGGCGTCCAGCATCCAGCCGTCGATCTGCCCGGGTATCACGGCCGCCGCGTCCAGCAGGTCGCGTGCCTGGCGGCTGATCCTGGCGGCGCGCGCGAGGACGGCGTCCCTGACCGAGTGCGGGACCTGCCCGGTCTCCGCGGCGAGCACCTCGGTCACGAAGAACGGGTTGCCCGCAGTCCGTTCGTGCAGCTGGTCCGAGTCCACGCCCCGCGACCTGGCCAGGGATGCGACCGCCGGCCCGGACAGCGCGCTCAGCGGCACCCGGGTCAGGTGACGGCCGGCCGCCGGCAGCTCGCCGACCACGACCCGCAGCGGATGCGCACGGTCGAGCTGGTCATCGCGATAGCTCAGGACAAGCAGGATGCGAACGGACTCGATGCGACGGGCCAGCAGCCGGATGACATCCAGCGTCGCCTCGTCGGCCCAGTGCGCATCCTCGATCACGACCACGGCCGGCGCGACGAGCCGCAGCTCCTGCAGCAGCGCGGCGGCCACATCGAACGCCTGGCCGCCGCTGGCGACCTGCGCGGCCGCGCTGCCGCCCGCGGCACTGCTGCCGCCCATCGCCTCGGCGAGCTCAACGAAGGGGCCGAGCGGCCGTGGGGTGAACAGCGGGTCACAGGCCGTCCAGAAGACGCGAGCGGTGCTGCCCAGATCGCCGGCGAAGCGCCGCAGCAGCGTGGTCTTGCCGATCCCGGCCTCGCCGGACACCAGCACCGTCGCGCCGCCCGTGCCGTTGACGACGCGAGCCAGCGACGAGCGCAGCTCGCGAAGCTGCTCCGCCCGCTCCAGCAGTTCGGCACGATCGCCGGTAGCGTCTGTCAGCGCCAACCCCACCCACACTGATCCCGCGACGCACGCCGCAGGGCCGTGCGTACTCCTCCCCAACAAGGCACTACAGGCGCCGGGCATGTCCCGGCCGCGCGAGCGGGGGGCGCGGTCGTGAGCAGCCAGCAATCGATGGCGCTGAACGGCAGTATAGGTATTTCCGCGCGCTCTCGTAAGATCATGAATTTCATTACCGAAACGTGCTTCCGCCGACCTTGCGATGCCAGGCAGGCCGCAGTCGCCTTCGCCCGTATCCGGCAGCGTGTTCCCGGCCCGTCACCATGGGTGGGCGCGCGGTGGGTATGGGCGGTTCTGCCCATGCTGGCGGGCGGCGCCGCCGCCTAGGTTGGTGGGACGCGCTACGCTCAGGGCCCAGCGCGTGCCGAGCGAGCCGTCCGAGAGGCCCCTGGGTGGAGATCTTCTTCTGCGGCACCCGAGGGTCGATGCCGGCTCCGGGCGAGGCCTACGTCCGCTACGGCGGCCAGACCTCCTGCGTTGCCCTCGCCCGCGACGGCGCACGTCCCAGCCTGGTGCTCGATGGCGGCAGCGGCCTGGTCAACCTCGATGCGGTGCTGGGCCAGGAGCCGTTCGCCGGCACCATCCTGCTCGGCCATCTGCACTGGGACCACACCCACGGGCTGCCGTTCTTTGCCGCCGGCGCGCGCCGCGGGCACCGAGTCCGCGTGCTGCTGCCCGAGCAGGGCGCCGCTGCGGAAAGCGTCCTGGCCAGGGCGTTCTCGCCACCGCATTTCCCGGTGGAGCCTGCCGTGCTCGGCGACGGCTGGGAGTTCGCCAGCCTGGAGGAGGGAGAGCATCAGATCGAGGGGTTCTCCGTGCTGGCGGCGGAGATCCCGCACAAGGGCGGCCGGACCTTCGGGTTCCGGGTGAGCGACGGCGCGGGATCCCTCGCCTACCTGTCAGACCACCATCCGCTGGCGATCGGGGCTGGCCCGCTCGGAATCGGTGCGCTGCATCCGGCCGCGCTGGCCCTGGCCGAGGGCGTCGACGTGCTGATCCACGACGCCCAGTTCCTCGCCGCCGAACTGCCTGACCTTGCCTACCTGGGCCACTCTTGCCCGGAGTACGCGCTGGCCCTGGCCGCGGCGGCGGGCGCCAGGAGCGTCTGCCTGTTTCACCACAGCCCGAAGCGCACCGATTCGGAACTGCGCGAGATCGCGGCCGGGTTCGCCGACTCTGCCGTGCCGGTCACCGTCTGCTACGACGGGCTGGTGCTGCGGACGGGCGCGGACTCATCACCCTGCTCCGGGTCGAGCAGCGGCTGAAGCGCGGGGCTGGACGGGTGCGTCACTGCGAGCCGCGCCTGCGCGCTGCGGAGCAGCGACGGCGATGCGCTCAGCATGGTGAGGGCGTCGAGGAAGTCGTTCCCCTCGATGCGCAGCAGGGTGCAGGCGGACGTGGCCGTGACGGTCGCGGTCCGCGGCACCTGCCCGAGCAGGCCGATCTCGCCGAAGTAGCTGTCGGGCCCGAGCGTGCGCAGCTGCACCGGCGCGGCGCCCGACTCGCCCGTCGCCGAGACGGAGACGCTGCCGTCGGTGACCACGTAGAAGGCATCGGACTGGTCCCCCTCGCGGACGATGACCGTGCCGGCTCCGACGGTGATCTCCTGCGCGGCCTCGGCCAGGCTCTCCAGGCTTGACCGCGACGCGGCGCTGAACAGGTCGAGGCGCTCGAGGATCGCCACCCGCGGCGCGATTGCCGCGGCACGGACCGCCGCCACCCGGTCCGCCCTGACCAGCCGGGGCAAGGCGAGCAGGCACAGCGCCGGGACGCCGAGGCCGTACACGAGCATCGTCAGGTGCAGGCCCTCCCGCAGCAGGATCGGCGTGAGCAGCGCGCCTAGCGAGATGGCGGCGAGGACGAGCGCGAAGAATGCCCCGAACACCCTGGCGACCATCTGTTTCGGCGCCGAGCGCTGCAGCGCGGTGATGGCCAGCGTGTCGACCACCAGGGTGCCGGCTCCCCGCACCACCTCGAGCGCGAAGCCGACCGCAGGCTGGTGCACGACCGTGAGCAGCGCGGTGGGCAGGCAGAAGACCGCCATCCCGCCGAGGATTGCCGGCGCCAGCCTGGTCCGCGCCGCCAGCCGGTTAACCAAGGCCGCGCCCGCGACGCCGCCGACGCCAAGACCCGCGAGCAGGTAGCCGTACCCGGTGCTGCCGGTGTGCAGCTGAACCCTGGAGATCGGGATGAACAGCACGGTGTCGGTGCCGTAGACGAAGCTGGCCAGCACGCTGAACGCGACGAACGTTGCCACCGCGGCGGATGCGCCGAGCGCCCTGAATCCGTCCAGGACCTGGCGCGCCGGACCAGCTCGGCCGCCGTCGGTGACGTCGCTCGGCCTGCTCCGGACTTTCAGGAAGGGCAGCACGATCGCGGCGATGCCGAAGCTCGCGGCGTTCGCGGCGACGGCGAGCGCCGGTCCGCCGACAAGCAGAAGCAGCGCGCCGATCGCCGGTCCCGCCACTGTCACCAGGTTGTCGATGGTCGCGTTGAGCGCGTTCGCCGCAGCCAGCTGCTCTTCCGCGACGACCTGCGGGATGAGCGCGGCGACGCTCGGGTTGTAGGGGCTCAGCGTCACCGACGTCAGGGCGGCCAGCGCCACGGCCAGCGCCGGCGAGGCGTGCCGCCACATGGTGACGGCTAGCCCGAGCTGGATCAGCAGCGCCAGCAGGTTGAGCCGCACCATGAGCCTGACCCGCTCGAAGCGCTCCGCGATCACCCCGGCGTACCCGCTGCAGAGCAGCGTCGGGACGAAGCGTCCCACCGCCCCCGCGGCCACCCAGGACGCCGAGTGCGTGCGGTCGTAGAGGTAGACCATGAGCGCCACGTTGTACGCCCATGAGCCGCTCGAGGACACCAGCTGCGCGGTCAGCAGGCGTCGCAGGTCGCGGTGCCGCAGGGCCGACCGGTACCCAGCGCGAGCCGGCGCCGTGCTCGCCATCAGCGGGCCCTCCCTGGTGGGTGTCTGATCCGGACGGTAACCGTCCGGGCTGGCTGGCCAACATGGCCAGCGCCGGAGATGGGCGGCCGCGCGACTCAAGATAGGCAGATCTGCCCATTCACCGGGCCCCGGCTCGGTTCGTATGGTGGCCTTCACGGGAGGGCCACGATGCGCATGTCGTACCGCGCCGAAGCGCGCCGGCAACACCGGCCAGCCGACTCTGCCGCGGCTGGTGCCGGCTGATGGAGCACTGCGGTCAGTGCGGCGCGCCCCTCGAGGCCGGCGACCGGTTCTGCGGGGACTGCGGCGCTTCGCTTGCTGGCTGCCCGTCGTGCGGCGCGCCGATCCAGCCAGGCAAGCGCTTCTGCAAGTCCTGCGGCTTCGCGCTGACGGAGCCTGTGTCGGCGCTGCGGCCGGCCGCGCAGCCCGCGACACCCGCCAGGACCGAGCGGGAGCCCGTTGCCGAGCGCAGGGTCTGCTCGGTCCTGTTCTGTGACGTCGTGGGGTTCACGCCGCTATCTGAGTCCCGCGATCCCGAGGCGGTCAGGGAACTGCTCTCGCATTACTTCGAGGTGGCGCGCACGGTCGTCGGCCGGTACGGCGGCGTCGTGGAGAAGTTCATCGGTGACGCGGTGATGGCGGTATGGGGAACGCCGGTCGCAGCGGAAGGAGACGCGGAACGGGCCGTCAGGGCCGCGCTCGACCTGGTCGCCGCGGTCGCGCAACTCGGCGAAGAGGCAGGGGTGCCCGGCCTCGCTGCCCGCGCGGGACTGGTGACCGGCGAGGTCGCGGTGACACTGGGCGCCACCAGCGAGGGGATGGTGGCGGGCGATGCTGTCAACACAGCGTCCCGTGTCCAGGTGGCGGCCGAGCCTGGCCAGGTACTGGCCGACACCGCGACCCAGCGGCTGGCCGGCGGCGGCGTGGGCTTCGAGAGCGCCGGGCAGCATCTGCTGAAGGGCAAGGCCGAGCCGGTGGAGCTATGGCGGGCCACCCGGGTACTGTCGGCGGTCGGCGGAGCGCAGCGCGTCGACGGGCTAGAGGCGCCGCTCGTCGGGCGGGACGCGGAACTGCGCACCGTACGGGAGCTGTTCAATGCCGCCGCCGAGCGGCGGGTGCCGCGCCTCGTGCTGGTGTCAGGCCCGGCCGGGGTGGGCAAGTCGCGCCTTGGCTGGGAGTTCGAGAAGTACGCCGACGGGCTGGTCAAGACCGTCTGGTGGCACCGCGGGCGGTGCCTGTCCTACGGCGACGCGGCGGCGTTCTGGGCCCTGGCGGAGATTGTCAGGCAGCGGATGGGGATCGCCGAGGAGGATCCCGCCGATAGCGCCGCGACCAAGCTCGCGCAGGGCCTGGACCGGTTCATCGACGACCCGGCCGAGCGCGGGTACGTCGGCGTGCGCCTTGGACGACTCCTCGGCGTCGCGGTTGCCGAAGACAGTGGCGGGCAGCTGTCCCGACAGGAGCTGTTCGCTGGATGGCGGCTGTTCTTCGAGCGCCTTGCGGCCAACGCGCCGGTGGTCCTGTTGATCGAGGACGCGCAGCACGCCGACGCGGGACTGCTTGACTTCCTCGACCATCTCATCGACTGGGCCCGTGACCTGCCGATCTACGTGCTGGTGCTGGCGCGCCCCGAGCTCGACCTGGCCAGGCCAGGGTTCGGGACCGGGCGGAACCGCACCACGCTGACGCTCGACCCGCTGGACCCGGCGTCGATGGACAAGCTGGTCGATTTCCTGGTGCCCGGCATGCCAGCGGCTGCCCGGCTGGCAGTCACCAGCCAGGCCCAGGGCATCCCGCTGTTCGCGGTGGAGACGGTCAGGTCACTGATCGACCGGGACATCGTGCAGCCGTCCGAGGGCGTCTACCGCCTCGTTAAGGACGTGGGCGAACTAACCGTCCCCGACAGCCTGCACGCGCTGCTCGCCGCGCGGCTCGACGCGCTGGATCCAGGTGTGCGGCGGCTGCTTACGGAGGCTGCCGTCCTCGGAACGACGTTCTCGGCCGAGGCGCTGATCGCGGTCTCCGGGAGAGACGAGGCCGACGTCCGCCGGGCGCTGGCCGAACTGGTCAGGCGCGAGGTGCTCAGCGTCTCCGCCGACAGGCTGTCACCGGAGCAGGGCAGCTACCGGTTCGCTCAGCACATGCTGCGGCAGGTGGCCTACGACACGCTGTCCAGGCGTGATCGCAAGACGCGGCACCTCGCGGTCGCCGCCTACCTGGGCAGGGCGTTCGCCGGGGACGGCGAAGAGGTCGCCGATGTCATCGCGCGACACTATCTGGACGCGCTGGAGGCGGTACCCGAGGATCCCGACGCCGCCAGGATTCGCGGTCAAGCCGCCGACGCACTGGTGCGGGCGGCCGAGCGGGCGCAGCGCACTGGCGCGCCAGCGCTGGCTGCGGGCAACTATGCAGCTGCAGCAGAATTGGCTTCGCAGGTAGCCGCCGGATCGACTGGCGAGACGCAAGGGACGTCCGATGCCGCGCGGCTCTGGGAGAGCGCCTGCCGAGCCGCCCTGACTAGCGGCGACAGGGCTACGGCGATCGGCTACGCCGAGCAGGCACACGCGGCCTTCCTCACTCAGGGCAACACCCGCGCCGCAGCGGCCGCTCAGTCGCTCCGCGGTGAGGGCTTGCGTCAGGTGGGCCGGCATGCCGAGGCTCGGGAGGAACTCAACGCCGCGCTTGAGATACTGCGTGCCGAGCCCGACGTCCACACCGTCCGCGCCTTGCAGCAACTGGCCGCGGTGGAATCCAACATTGGGTCACCCGACGCGGACCGGCTCTCGACCGAGGCACTTGTCGTAGGTCAGGCCGTGGACGTGGACATCATTACGCTCATCAGCCTGTTCAACACCCGCGCCGTCTTCCTGAGCATGCACGACAGGCGCCCCGAAGCGGCGGCTTTCCTGCGCGAGAGTGCGCGGCTGGCCACCCAGGCCGAGGACGGACCCGAGCTTGGCCGGGCACTAATCAACCTTGCAGACCTCGAGGCCGACACGGATCCAACCGCCGCTGCGCGGGATGCTCGCGCCGCGGCAGACCACGCGCGCCGTGCCGGGGCCCGCGCCTATATGGCGATCGCGCTCGCGAACGTGATCCAGGCGCTGCTCATGCTCGGCGACTGGGACGCAGCCCAGGAAGAGCTGATCCGGGCTGAGGACTCCGACGGGCTCGGCGCTTTCGACTACGTCATCAGCCAGCATGGCTTGATCGCGGCCCTGCGGGGTGATGCGGAAACCGCGCAGGCCAGGCTGGCCGCGCTCGGCAGCATGCGAACCAGTGAGGATGCGCAGGAGAAGGCGCAGATCAGTATCCTGACGGCCTTCCTGGCGGTCGCCCGTCGCAAGCCCAAAGAAGCGCTGCGCCATGCTCGCGCAGCGCTGGAGCTGGCCGACGCACTCGGGATGGCGGGTGACACCGTCCGCTGGGCCTGGCCGCTGGCGGCTCGCATGGCTATTGACCTGGGCGACATTTCGATTACTAAAGAGCTGCTGCCAATGCTGGACGCGCGCCAGCCGGGTCAGCTCAGCCGAGTGTTGTGGGCCGAGCGCGACCTGGCCCGAGCGCGCTTGGCCGCGCGCGACGGGGCGAAGGAGGCCGGGGACGCTTTCGCGGCTGCCGTCCGGGCGCTTCGCGAGCACGGCACGCCCTACCATCTCGCGCACGGCCTGCTCGATCGCGCCCAGTACCTCGCCGACCATGGCGACGCGGACGCCGCGGCCCAGGCCGTCGGCGAGGCGCGTGGCATCGCCGGGCGCCTGCGCTGCCAGCCGCTGCTCGAACGGGCGGAGAGCCTGGCGGCTACGCCTCCCCGGATTCCGGCGTAACCGCCAGGCTCGCTGGCTGTGGGCTGCCGTCATGCTCTAGGCAGGCGGGAGAATGTGGCCCTGAACGTCGTCGTCTCCGCGCGGCGGGAGGACGCGGCTCGGGGGCTTCAGGTGCCCCGTGGTGTCGTCAAGGTCACCGTCTGCGGGCGGCCGGACACGGTCGGCCTCGGCCGCGGGCGGGCGGACGCGGCTGTCAGCGTCGCCGTCGGCCGGCGGGCGGACGTGGCCAGCGGTGTCGTCGTGGGGCGGCCGGACGCGGCCGTCGGCGTCGGCGTCGGCCGGCGGGCGGACGTGGCCCATGGTGTCGTCGTCAAGCGGGGGGCGAACGCTCGTGTGGTCGTGCTGCGACATCTCTTCTGTCCCTCCTGGTACCGGCCTCCTCCAGCCGTCTGCCATAAGCCTGGCCTTGCCGGGCCCGGAGGGCAGTCACCCCGCTTACACCCTTGCTGTCAGCTTGCTGACACATGCTGCCGGAGCTACCAGCTGCCGGCGAACCGGGTGAGCGCGTCCCGCTGCATGATGGTCACGCTGCGGTCGTGCACCTCGATCCAGCCGCGGCGCTCGAACCCGCGCAGCGCAATGTTGACGCTCTGCCGGGTGCTGCCGAGCTGGCGGGCGTACTCCTCCTGCGTCAGCTGCTGCGTGATGATGCCGTCGTCGCCGACCGGCTGGCTGAGCAGCATCTTGGCCACGCGCCGGGGCAGGTCGAGGAACACCAGGTCCGCCGTCGCGTCGGTCAGGCGGCGCAGCGTGGCGGCGATCGCGCTGGTCAGGGCCCGGCCGACGGATGGCACTCGGTCGCAGACCGCGAGCACGTCCGCGCGCGGTATGAACAGCAGCTGGCTTTCCGCGAGGGTCTCGACGTCGGCGGACCTGGGTCCGCCGTCCGCAACGGTGACCTCGCCGATCGTTGCGCTTGGCCCGACCACGGTCAGGGTGAGCTCGCCGCCGTCCGCGGACCGCGCGACCACCTTGACCTGGCCGGAGACGACCACTATCAGGGTGTCGCCAGGGTCGCCGGTCGAGAAGACGACCTGACCACGGCGGAAGGTCCGCAGCCGTGCCGACGCCGCCAGCTTCGCGAGTTCCTCGTCCGGCGCGGTGCCGAGCAGCTGGGTCTGACGCAGGATCCCGACGAGGTCAGCGGCCATCGGATTCTCCTGTCGGCATGGCGTTGCTGGCCACGGCGCGCAGCACGGTCTTGACCTCATACGGCGTTAGCTGCGGGTGCTTGCTCAGCAGCCGCGCCACCAGCCCGGTGACATGCGGCGCAGCCAGCGAGTTCCCGGTGGACACGATGGTGCCGCCGGACAGCCAAGGCACCTCGAGGTCGATGCCCGGCGCCCCGAAGTCGGTGGGCGGCGCGGGGTTGGCGTCCAGGCAAAACGGGTCCGTGCCATCGTGCGCTGCGACCGATATCACCGACGAGAACTGGGCGGGGAAGGTCGGCGCCGGAACGTTGTTGGCCGCGCACACCAGCACGACGCCCGCGAATGCGGCCTCGTCGGCTATCTCGTGGAACATGCCGTAGTAGTCCTCCCGCCTGGTGCTGAGCGACAGGTTGACCACCCGCGCTCCCTGCGCTATCGCCCAGCGCAGCCCGGCTGCGAAGACCAGGCCCTTCCCGGTCATGCGGCTGCCGAGCACGCGCACGGACCAGAGCGTTGCCTTCGGCGCTGCGCGCCGGATGATCCCCGCGCAGGCAGTGCCGTGGCCGAACAAGTCCTCGTGCGGTCCGTCGGTGCTGACTACCTCTTCTGCGTCGTCGTCCCAGTGCAGCGCGACCGCGCGGTCGACGGCGCCGACCGCCGGGTGAGCCGCGTCGACGCCACTGTCGACCACGGCCACGACGACACCCTGTCCGGAGGCACCGCCCCAGGCCCAGTCCTTGTCGATCGGCAGGTTGATCCTGGGCACGGGGCGCAGCTTGTCCGGCGCGAAGGCATCGCTCCACGCCGGCCTCAGCGCGACCGTGACTGCCGCCTTCCCGCGTAGTCCCCGACGGCCGTCAGCACTGCGAGCGCAAGCCGTCGCTCGGCCGCGCCGCGCTGTGCCAGCGCCGCGAAGGCTGCTGCCAGCGCAGCCAGGTCCGCATCGGCCGGCGGCAGGCCCCTGGCGGCCTGCGATAGAGCGTCGGCGAGGTCACTGCCTGCCGCCGCATCGGCGAGCGCACTCAGCAGCACGCGGCCGAGCGCGGCGAAGTTGTCGATGCTCGCCAGCGTGAGCGCCGCCTGGTCGGCGAAGAGCGAGAGCAGCGCCATGTCGTGCGCGGCATCGGCCCGGTCCGGATCACGGTCGAGCAGGCTGATGACGCCGAGTGTCCGGCCAGGTGTCTCGACCGGTACGGCGAGGATGGTGGTCGGCACATACCCGGTCTGCCTGGCGGCGCCTTCAGCGAAGCGGGGATCACGCGCGACGTCGCTTACGGCGATCGGCTGGCCAGACTGGACGACCCAGCCGGCGATGCCCTGGGATGCTGGCATCCGCATGCCGGTTACGTTGTCCGCGCCCTGCCCGGAGGCGGTGGTGTACACCAGCTCGGAATCGTCATCTGTGAGCAGCGCAAGCGAGCATGCCGCGGCCCCGAACAGCCTTCGCGCCGTCTCGGTGAGCGTGCGGAGGACGGCGTCGGACTCGGCGGGCCGCACAGCGGGCCCAAGCGACGTGGCCAGTTCGCCGAGCTCCCGCAAAAGCTCGTCGGAGTTCGTCACCGCACCATTTCCGTCCCGCCGCTGATCATGCGCATTGAGATCACAACCTAGCCGGGCGGCAGCCGGAGCACCATGCCATGCGCGGAAACCAGGGCATAGTCACCGGTGCTGCAGTAGCGGCAGGAACGGCAGGGTCAGGTGCCGGAAGCCGGCCGGGATCTCGGGCGTGAAGATCGCCTGCGTACGCCGGGTGGCCGGCCGCCAGGCAAAGGTGGATTCCATCCGGGGCGCGTAGGCGCTTTCATCGGTCACCGAGCTCACCGGCAGATACGTCACAGCGTTGACCCACAAGTCGAGGCTGCCATAGCCGCCGAGCCCGGCGTGCTGGGCAGGCCTGGTCCAGCGCAGCTGCAGCAACCGCGTGCCGCCGACCGTCTTCGTTCCGACGAGACGATACGAGCCGGCGGCCAGCGCGTGCCGGATGGCAGCCGGAGTCGGCAGCGGCGCATCCAGCCCGTCCCAGGACACCCAGACCGGGACGATGAGCTGCTGCCACTGCTGGCTGACATGCCCGGTGGTGTACGTCCGGCTCTGGTAATCCACGGTGACCAGGCCAGAGCTGTCCAGGTAGTAGAGCACCGGCGCTGCGCCGCCAGGCGGGTAGACGTCAACACGGCTCTGGCCGGTGGCTGGGTCGAACCAGGCGGAGTAGGACCAGCCGATGCTCGTCCGCGAGCGGACCTCGAGCACGTCGGCATGCGCGCCGCCGATGGCGGCGCGGACCCGGGTTACGACGTAGGCGGCCGTGGTAACGAGGCCGTGAACGCTGGAGTCGCCCGTTTCCTGCGTGCCGGCAGACAACGACACGACCACTGCCGCAGCCAGGGCGCAGGCCACGCCGCCAGCCATCGCCATGCGGCGCCGCCGCCGCAGTGCCCTGTGCAGGTCGAGCGCGCGGTCCAGCACGGCGGGCTGCCAGACGATGGCCTCGGTCCGCCTGCATAGCTCAGCGCTCAGCATCTCCTCTAGGTCCGCGCTCATGCCCGCGCTCCGTTCCTTGTCAGCGGCCAGTTGCCGATGCGGCCGGGCCGCGCCGCCTCGACCTGGTCCGACGCCTGTGGTGGTTCCCAGCCCGCGACGGCCTGCCGGAGCCGGTGCAGGCCGCGTGCCGCGGAGCTCTTCACCGCGCCCGCCGAGCAGCCGAGCGTGGCGGCGATCTCGACCTCGGTGAGCTGCTCGAAGTACCGCAGCACGAGCACGGCCCGCTGCCGGGCGGGCAGCCCGGCGAGTGCCTGCATCAGCGCGTCGCGAAGTTCCACTTCCGCGGCGAGGTCGCGGCCGGCGATCGCGACGTCGGCGTGCAGCCCGACCTCGGGATGGCGGCTTCGCCAGCGCCAGCTGTCGACGGCCAGGTGATACAGCGTGCGCCGCAGGTAGCCTTCCGGATTCGGGTGCAGCCGCTGCCACCGTCGCAGCGCCCGCTCCAGCGCGATCTGCAGCAGGTCCTCGCCCGCTTCCCTGCTGCCCGCGAGCAGGACGGCCGTGCGCAGCAGCGCGGTGCCGCGGTCGGCAAGGAACGCGTCCAGGCCGGGATACTGCGCGGCGGCGGACTCGCTCCGCGCCGCCGCATGCTGGTCCCAGCCCTCGTCACGCTCGGTGCCGCTCACGGGCAAGCTCCCTCCGGACCGCGTCGTCTACTACTACGCCACCGGATGCGGCGAGGTTGCAGTCAGCGCTGTCGCGGCTCTGATTGCCAGCCTGGGCCAGGCGCACGCGGTCGGGATATTTGCTTGACGGACGGCTCGCTGGTGCGGACGATGGTCGTCGCCGGCCTGACCGGCCGGCCTTGCTGTCTGAGTACGAGAGGAGGCGAAATGTCTGCCCAGCTTCAGGACTCTGCTGCGAAAGGTCGCCAGACTTGTCGTTTCCTCGCTCGTTTCAGTGCGGACACTGTGGCGTAGACGTCTCGCTGGACGCCCCCGGCACATCGCACCGCAACCACTGTCCCAGCTGCCTGTGGTCCAGGCACCTTGACCGCAACGTCCCCGGCGACCGTAAGGCCGACTGCCCTGGCGGCATGGAGCCGATAGCGGTCACCGTCCGCGGCGAGCGCCGCTGGATGCTGATTCATCGCTGCACGCGCTGCGGGCGGCTGCGGATGAACCGCACCGCAGCCGATGACAACGTGCTCCTGCTGATGCAGCTAGCCGCGCT
>DASPWG010000234.1:0-2099 GCA_035621915.1 Streptosporangiaceae bacterium | reverse complement strand
AGGCGTGCCATTCTGCGGGCGTGAACCGGAGAACGGGACCAGTAGTGTCCTTGCTGTCACGGAGGCCGATACGGCCGTCCGGCAACGCGGCGACCTCGACGCAGTCGCCATTTGCATAGCTCAGCGAACTCTTCTTCCAGCTCGGGCTGGACTGCGCCTCTTCAGTACAGGTGTCTTGGGTGATGTTTGACACGTTCTTAAGACCCCTTTCTTGAAAGCGTGTCGTATGGTGCCGCTAAGGCCGCACGCTAGCAGCAAGCCCCTACAGAGCCACGAATCGACACGATCCGGTTAGCAGGTCGCGCACGACGATGTTGTGGCTAATAGCCTGCAGGGTCATCTTGCGATGGTCTTGACGGTAGCTTGCACTGCAAGCGGCGCCACGAAACTCGGCGCATGGCTCACCGGCTCACCACGCATGGCGGCAGCAGGCGCGTTTTAGTCGCGGAAGTTGACTGCGGCGTACGCGCTGAGCTTCCAGAGCTGGTGCTCGCTGTAGATGTTCCGGACCGTGCCGGACCTCGCGCGCATGACCAGCGAGTGAGTGGTTGCGCCACCGGACTTGTACCTGACCCCGGCCAGCAGCTCACCGTCGGTGATGCCGGTGGCGGCAAAGAACGCGTCGTCGGAAGAGACGAGATCGTCGGTTGTCAGCACGCGGTCGAGGTCGTGCCCTGCGGCTAGCGCTCGCTCCCGCTCGGCGTTGTCGCGCGGGGTGAGCTTGCCGAGGATGACGCCGCCCAGGCACTTGATCGCGCAGGCAGCGATGATGCCCTCTGGGGTGCCGCCAATGCCGAGCATGAGGTCGATGCCGGTACCGTCGCGTGCTGCCATGATTGCGCCGGCCACGTCGCCATCGGTCAGCAGCTTGATGCGCGCGCCTGCCGCCCGGACCTGGCTGATCAGGTCCTCGTGCCGCGGCCGGTCCAGGATGACAACGGTCACGTCCGAAGCCGAGCATCTCTTGGCGTTGGCCACCGCGGCCACGTTGGCGCCGGCCGGCGCGTCAATGTCGACCACTCCGGCTGCCTCAGGGCCGGTGACCAGCTTGGACATGTAGTAGACAGCCGACGGGTCATACATGGAGCCGCGCGCGCTCACGGCGATCACCGAGATGGCGTTGGGCATGCCGTTGGCCGTCAGCCGCGTGCCGTCAATCGGGTCCACTGCGACGTCGCAGGCCGGGCCGCTGCCATCACCGACGTGCTCGCCGTTGTACAGCATCGGGGCGTGGTCCTTCTCGCCCTCGCCGATGACCACGATTCCGTTCATCGAGACTGTGTTGATGAGCTCGCGCATGGCGTGCACTGCCGCGCCGTCGGCGCCGTTCTTGTCGCCGCGGCCGACCCATCGGGCCGACGCCATCGCCCCTGCCTCGGTGACCCTGGCCAGCTCAAGGGCCAGGTTGCGATCAGGCGCATGCCTGCCTGGCTCCGGCGGGGCCTGCGCCTGACCCGCCTGATCCTCACTCATGACCAACGCACCTTCCCTGTCGGCGGGCCTGGTGGAATCCTATGTACCAGGCCGGCGGCAGGCTGACCACCGCGCACCGGCGGACAGGGACAACGGGCGTCATGAATCGGGCTGTGATGACAACTGACCAGGCAGTGCCCGTCGGCAAGGGCACCGACCGGGGCAGCTCGACGCGCGAGGGCCTGCTGGCCGCGGCGAAGGAGGTATTCACCCTCGAGGGATACGCCCAGGCTGGCGTGTCCGACATCGTGGCGCTGGCCGGCGCCAGCGTCGGAAGCCTGTATCACCATTTCTCCGGGAAGGCCGATCTGTACCTCACGCTCTTCGAGGAGCTGAGTCGCGAGCTGGCAGGGCGAACCCGGGCGGCGGTGCGGGCCAGCCGCGCCAGGGGCGTCGCCGATCCGATGCAGCTGTTCCTTGCCGGAGCGCGCGGTTACCTGGACGTGTGCATTGAGCAGCGCGAGCTGGCGGGCCTGTTCGCGCGCGGTGACGGGCCGCCGGGGTTCGAGGTGCTGTGGCGGCAGCGACTGGCTGACTGGGTGCGCAAGAACGCGGAGTTCCTCGCCCGCAGCGGCGAGCCGCTGGATGAGGCTGCCGCCATCGTGCTGACCGGCGCGATGATGCTG
>DASPWG010000233.1:0-16709 GCA_035621915.1 Streptosporangiaceae bacterium | reverse complement strand
CTGCCCGAGACGGTGCGGCGGATGAGCGAGTCCGACGGGGCTGGCCTGCCGCTAGAGGTCGAGCCGATCGACGTCGACTCCTCGGACGAGATCGGCGAGGTCGCCCGGGCCTTCGACCAGGTCCACCGGGAAGCCTTGCGGCTCGCTGCGAACGAGGCGGCGCTGCGCGGCAACGTCAACGCGATGTTCGTCAACCTGTCCCGTCGCAGCCAGTCGCTGGTCGAGCGGCAGATCCGGCTCATCGATGACCTGGAGCAAGGCGAGCAGGACCCGGACCGGCTGTCCAGCCTCTTCCAGATGGATCACCTCGCCACCCGAATGCGCCGCAATTCGGAAAACCTGCTGGTCCTGGCCGGCCACGAGGCGACGCGGCGGTGGAACCAGCCGGTCGCGCTGGTCGACGTGCTGCGCGCGGCGGTGTCCGAGATCGAGCAGTATGAGCGGGTCAGGCTGAACGTCCAGCCCGGCATCGCGGTGCGCGGCCACGCCGTCAATGACGTCGTTCACCTGCTGGCCGAGCTAGCGGAGAATGCCACCTCGTTCTCCTCCGCGGAGACCCCCGTCGTCGTCGCCGGTCATCTGCTGTCCAGCGGCGGAGTGCTGCTCGACATCACGGACCAGGGCGTCGGCATGGGCGCCGAGGAGATGGCGCATGCCAACTGGCGGCTGGACAACCCGCCGGTCGTCGACGTGGCGGTGTCCCGCCGCATGGGCCTGTTCGTGGTAGCCCGGCTGGCGGCCAGGCACGGCATCCGGGTCAGGCTGAGGCCTGCCGCGGCCGGCGGCCTGACCGCGCTGGTGTGGCTCCCGGACGAGGTCATCAGCCACGACAGCGGCACCGTCGCGCCCAGCGGGGCCCGCCGGTTCGACGCAGCGTCGGCCGCCGGGAGCGCGATGGCGGCGGTCACGGCCGAGGATGTCGTCTCCGCTGCTGAGCACGAGATCAACGCCGCGCGGATGCCCAGGTTCGCCTCGGCCCAGGCGGACTCGGAGAGCAACGGCAAGCTCGGCGTCCGCCGGATACCGGGAGCCGGGCCCCGGCCTGGCGGCGGCCCGTCCTGGGGGACGGCGGAGACCGGACCACAGCCGGCGTTCCGGTCCAGCCCGCAGGCGGCCGAGTCCGATGCGGAGGCAGCGGCGCGCGACGGCGAGGATGGCGCGGCGCTAGCGAAGGCAGAGCCGCACTCGACCAGCCCGCTGCCGGTCGTGGACCTGGCTTCGTCCGCTCCGGCCGACGGCGCGGCAGCCGCCGATGGTCCGGCGCTGGCGGCTGGCACTCCGCCTGCGGCCGCATCGCTCAGCATCAGCCGGCCAGAGCACGGCACGTTCGGCCGCGAGCCGAGTTCCAACGGCGACGTCATCATCCCGCCCGCCGGTCACGTAACGGCCGAGAACCGGCTGCCCATCTTCGAGGCCGTGGAATCGGACTGGTTCCGGCGCGGCCGCAGCGGCATGGCGGGCTGGCCAGGCCCGCAGGAGCCGACATCCATTGCTGCCATTGCTGCCACTTCGACGACCGCCACTGAGATCCCGCAGGTACCCGAGGTGAACTGGAGCAGCCCGGCTGACGAGGGCTGGGAGGCGGCGGCGGCCGTGAGCGCGCCGTCGACGGGCGGCACCACGTCGGCAGGACTGCCCAAGCGAGTGCCGCAGGCAAACCTCGTGCCGGGTACTGCGCCGCCCGAGCAGTTGGCCCCGGCGCCGGCCAGGTCGGCGGCCGCCACGAGGGATCGTTTCTCGAGTTTCCAGCGTGGCAGCAGGGAAGGACGCGCTGCTGCCCAGGACGGCAATGAGCCGGATTCGGAAGATAGTTCCGAATGAGGATGACACGACCTGGTGGCATGGTCATGCTTAGTGTTGAATCACGGTTTCGCCAGCTGGCGGGACCGAGCGCTACTACGGCGTCACCGGGGCCTGGAAGCCGGGATGCTTGCCGTAAGAGGAAGGAGCGCCTGTGAGTCCGCTTGTGCGTCCGGCCCAGGACCTCAACTGGCTGATCACGAACTTCGTCGAGCGGGTGCCGTCCGTGGCGCATGCGATCGTGGTCTCCTCCGACGGCCTGCCGATGGCGTTCTCGCACGGGTTCCCCGCGGACAGGGTGGATCAGCTTGCTGCCGTCACCTCTGGCCTGACCAGCCTCACCCAGGGCGCCGCCCGCGTCTTCGAGGGCGGCGCAGTCACTCAGACCGTGGTGGAGATGCAGCGCGGGCTGCTGATCATCATGGCGATCAGCGACGGATCCAGCCTGGCCGTCCTGGCTGCTGCCGACTGCGACATGGGCCTGGTGGCCTATGAGATGGCCCTGCTAGTCGAACGGGTCGGCAGCGCCCTCACGCCGGAAATTCGCGGCGTTCCTGGCTGGGGCGAGGGCGGCCGACAGTGACAGGAGGCTGCCGTGTTCGGCGCCGGTCGCGATGACTGGGACACTGGCGAACGCCTGTACTCAGGCAATCGCGGTGACCTGCCTGGAACCGAGTTCGATTTCGGTGCCGGGTTTGCGGCCAGTCAGGCTGAGCTGCGGCAGCACAGCACGGCCAACGAGAGCAGCGCGCTTGTACGCCCGTACGCCGTGACGGGCGGCCGGACCAAGCCGAGGTATCAGCTCCAGATTGAGGCGATGGTGGCGGCCTCGCACTACGAGGCCCGCGACCTGTCCGTACTCAGCCCGGAGTGCCAGGCGATCCTCGGGTTCTGCCGCGACTGGAGATCGGTGGCCGAGATCTCGGCGGTGCTTAGAATGCCCCTGGGCGTCGCGAGGGTGCTGATCGCGGACATGGCGATGGAAGGACTGGTCCGGGTACATCAGATCGACCACGCACACGGTCGCCCGGATATCAACCTGCTGGAAAGGGTGCTCAGTGGACTACGCAAGCTCTAGGGCCGTCCCTGGCATGGCTGCCACGGAAGCTGCGATGACGTCTGTGAAGATCGTCGTGGCCGGTGGCTTCGGCGTGGGCAAGACCACCTTCGTCGGGTCGGTGTCGGAGATCACCCCGCTTACCACCGAGGCCGTCATGACAACGGCGAGCGACGGCCTGGACGACCTGAGCCACACTCCCGACAAGACCACGACGACCGTGGCGATGGACTTCGGCCGCGTGACCCTCGACGCAGGACTAATCCTCTACCTGTTCGGAACTCCCGGTCAGCACCGGTTCTGGTTCATGTGGGACGACCTCATCCAGGGAGCCATCGGCGCCGTCGTGCTGGTGGACACCCGCAGGCTGGCCGACTCGTTCCCGGCTGTCGACTACTTCGAGTCCGCCGGCCTGCCCTTTATCGTGGCCATCAATGGCTTCCACGGCGACTTCCCGCACGCGATCTCCGACGTACAGGAGGCGCTGTCGATCAGCCCGCGCGTGCCGATCATGCAGTGCGACGCCCGCGGCCGGAACTCGACCAAGGCCACGCTCATCAAGCTGGTCGAGCACGCGATGGAGATGCAGCTCAGCGCGCGGTGACGAGCCTGCGGCCGGCTGCCGGTACCGTCCGGGCAGCTAGTCAGGTACCCGGATCGCACGCGACCAGCCGGGCGCTTCCGGCGCGTCGTCGCCCAGCAGGCCGACGACCACCTTGCTGCCGCGCGGCGGGTCATCCGGCCACGGCGTGAAGCCGTCAGTCAGCACCACGATGATCGCCGGCCGTGGCCGCAGCGCGGCCGCTGCGGCGATGCCGGCGCCCATGTCGGTGCCGCCGCCGCCGATCAGCTCGACCTGACGGGCGGAGGTGACTCGCCGGGCCGGGCCCGCTGCGGTGTCGCAGGCCAGCACCCGCAAGCTCCGCGCCAGCCCCAGCGTTCGCAGCAGGCCCTCAACTTCGGCCAGGCAGGCCGCGAGCAGCTCGTCGGACATACTGCCTGAGGTGTCGCAGACGACTGCCACCTCCGGCACCGGCCGGCGCAGCGCGGGCAACACCACGTTGCCGGCCGCCGGCGCGCGCCGAGACGGGCGCCGGTAGGTGTAGTCGACAGCACCGGCGGTGTCGGCCACCGCCTTGCGCAGTTCCGCGGCTAGCGCCTTGCGCCAGTCGACCTTCGGCTCTAGCACGTCGGCCGCCCAGCGCAGCAGCCCGGCAGGCACGTTGCCCGCCTGCCTCGCGGCCGTCATGCACTGCTGGGCCACCAGTCGCTGCAGGAGCCGGGCCTGCCAGGGCGCCAGTCCTTGCGGGTGGCCCGTATCCCACGGCCGGCTCAGGCCGTCGGCGCCGCTCCCGCAGTCCAGGGCCGGGACCTGGGGCCCGTTGGCGTCGGCTGCGGTGGCGGCGAAGTACAGCTCGGCGAGCTGACCGGGCGCACAGCCGAGGTGCGCCGGCACCACCGCGTCGGCCGGCAGCTGGAGGCCGGCCGGGATGAGGTCATCGTTGATCTCCGCGTCCGCGGCCCTGATCCAGGTGCGGGCCTGCCCTGGCCGCACGCCGGCCTGCCCGGCCCGCGCGCCGTGCTCGCGCAGCAGGTGGCATACGTGATGCACCATGACGCTGCCGAGCTGCGGGGCGGTCCAGGCCGCGACGAGCTCCGGATCAACCCAGAGCCGCCATCCCTCGTCGACCGCGACGGTGGCGATGCCGGGCGCGGGCACCACCCTGGCCCCAAAGATGCCGCTGGCCAGGTAGGGGTAGTGAGCTGCTGCCCACAGCCTGGCCGCGGCCAGGCCCGCGATGCTGGTACGGTCGGCGCCGGCCACTGGATGCCCCGCTTAGCCGGGCAGCAGGCCGGCTTCGCGCAGCACGGGAGCGAACAGCCGCACCTCGGCCGGCAGCGGCACCCCGTCTGGCCGGCATCTGGCCAGCACCCTGGCCGCGACCGCGGCGACATCGGGCGCGGACTGCGCCGCGATTCCAAGAACCTGCCAGCCCGCGTGCCACCGCTGCGCGGTGGGGTTCGCCTCCACCACGGCTGCCACGGCGGCGACCGCCGCATAGGCACGGTCGGCGCGCCTGGGCAGCCGGAACGCAGCCGGGTCCGCGAGCACGGCCTCGGGATCGGGCAGGTCCATCTCGGTCAGCCAGGCCAGGAACTCCGCGCCCGCACCGTCGCCCACCGCACCGACGACCAGCGCGGAACGGGCCTCGCCGCTGACCCCGGCCACGCCGCTCGCGGCCCACAGCCGGGCCGTCATCTCCCAGGTGCGAGGGCTCGGCCAGCCGCGGCCCGCGGTTGCGGCATCGGCCGGCGGCGCGCACGCCAGCGCGGGCCGGGCGTGCAGGAACGCACCGACGAGCGCGAGCGCGAGACGCTGCTCGGCCTCCCACCCTTCGGGCAGCGCGGGCACGGCCGGCACGCCGAAGCCTGCGGCCAGCCCGTCCGCCACATCGATGGGGTCGATGTCCCACGCCAGATGGCACAGCCGGTTCGCCAGCGGCGCTGACAGGTCCCAGCCATCGGCCGCCTGCTCGGGTGGGTTCGCGGCGGCGACGACCGCCACGTCCGGCGGCAGTTCGAGGTCGCCGACCACGCGCTCAAGCACCACGCGCAGCAAGGCGGCCTGAACCGCCGGCGGTGCCGTCGACAGCTCGTCAAGGAACAGCAGGCCGTGACCGGATGCGGCCAGCCGCCGCGCCCATGCCGGGGGAGCGAAGCGCACGTCCTGGCCGACGACGACAGGCAGGCCCGCGAAGTCAGACGGCTCGCGGATGGAAGCGATCACTGTCTCGCAGGGCCAGCCCATGGCCTGCGCCATGGCCCGGATCGTGGATGTCTTGCCGGTGCCCGGAGCGCCCCACAGCAGGACGGGCACCCTGGCCGCCACGGCGACGCCGAGTGCCTCGGCAGCAGCGCGCTGGCGGCTGGCCGGCCGCCCTGATCCTGGCAGCGTCACCGAGTGTTGCCTCCTTCCTCTTCCTGCTGCCGTGCCCGCGTCATGCTGACGCCGACCATCGCTCGCCGTCGTGCCGCATCGTGAGCTCAGCGACCGCGGCAGCGGGCGTGGCGAGCGCAAGGACGCGCGCCACCGGGAACGCGGCATCGATCACGCCGACGACCATGCGGCCGCCGACCTCCGCCAGGCCCGGTGCCCAGACGCTGGCCAGCCAGCTCACCGGCAGGCGGACGTGGACCCGGCGCGCACCGGCGGCCGGGGCCAGCCGCACCTCACCCCATCCTTCCCCGGTGTGCAGGCCCGCGTCGACCTGGCCGGGATCGATGCCGAGCCACCGGCCGACAGCAGGCGCGGCTCGGCCGGCAAGTGCCGCGGTCAGGGCGGGCACGGCCCGCCGGGATCTGGCCTGGTGGCCCTCGGCGCACCAGGCATCGGCGACCGCGCCGCAGAGGCGGAACTGGAACGCGGGGCCGAGTGCCAGCAGTTCCAGCAGTTCGGCCAGGGACTCGTCGTTGCCCGGCCCGGGAAAGCCCATCCGCGGGCGCGAGCGCGGCCGGCCCGCCGCCCTGCCGCCTCCCGGCATGCGGCCGAACACGCTGCTGCTTCCACTGACCCCTGTCACCGCCCTGGTCACGGCGGCACGGCGGAGCGCCATCGTGCCGCCCGGTGACATGCCGGACCAGCCAGGTCCGACGCGGGCAGAGCGGATTTCGGCCAGAGCGGCCGCGGTGAGGGTCAGCTCGTCCCCCGGTGCTCGCGGGCCGATCGCCAGGGCCGACAGGTCGTCGCTGTGCCTGCCCCAGGAACGGACCAGGTCAAGACACGGTGTCGAGGCGCCGCCCAGCGCGGCGAGCACCAGCTCACCCTCGGCGTCGGGGTGCTCGACCGCATGCAGGCCGCCACCGGCCCATTCGACCCGGTGACTGGCGCCGCCGCAACGTACCGTCGTATCTGCCGGCCCGAAGGCGGCCCACCAGGGCGCGGTCACAGCCCCTCCTGCCAGTCCAGCGGGAAGGTGACGCTCACCTCGGCCGTCCTGCCGGTCAGGATGACCTGAAGCTCTCTCGCGCGCGGATCGATCGCCGGGTGCAGGCCCATCCGGAAGCTGGCCCGCCCGTTGCCGTAGCCGCCGCCGAGATGCCTGGCCGCATACGAGCCACCGCGGTCATCGCGGGCGGTCCAGCGCAACTGCTCCTCGCCGACCAGGCTGAACGCGCGCGGACCTGGCCAGCCGCTGGCCTCGATCTGCAGGGTGGCCGAGCCGGGTTCCGACTGCAGCCCGACGATGGCGCAGCGGGCGCCGTCTACTTCCGGCAGCACCGCCGCGACCGGCAGCATCCCGGTCGGGCCGGCGTCGCTGTCACGTGGAGCGGGCGGGGCTAGCCAGTCAGGCGGCAGCGCACAGGGCGTCACCCCGGCAAGTGAAGCGGGCAGTCCGAGCCCGACCTGCGCGGCCACTGTCGCCAGTCTGCCAAGGGCGGGGTTGTCGGCCGGCAGGGCCCCTGCCGCCAGCAGTGCGGCCGCGATGGCCACTACCTCAGGCTCGTCATCGTCAGCCTGCTCGCGCGGTCCGTCGCGGAGCAGGTCCAGCGTCCGCTGGTCGAGGTAGCGGTCGGCGAGGGAGTCCGCGGTCAGCGGCACCGACGTGACAGGCAGCGGCGGCGGCGCAGCGGTCAGGTCTACCCGCACTGTCTCGGCTCCCACCAGCGCTATGTCCAGCCAGCGCACGCCCGCCGGGACGGCGGGGCGGAATTTGAGCGAGCCATCCCAGTGCCCGTCGCTGCCGCCGCCGCTGAAACCCGCCAGGTAGCTGCCGCCGCGGTCGTCGGTGGCCGTGGTATCGCGCAGGTGGAACATCGGGGCCGAGCGCCGGCCGGGGCCCCGGTCACGCAGAAGCGCTGGCGGGAACCGGGCGCTGTAGCCCACCACCACGTCGCCGCCGTCGATGACCAGCGAGCTGAGGTAGTAGCGGACTGGCTCACCATCCACCAGGCCACGTGTGCGCGCGCCGATCGGGATGGCCAGCATCGGGCCAGCCGGCTGCGCAGGCCGGGCGGCCGAAGGCCAGCGGCGATGCGGGTCGCCGAATAGCCCGGCGGGGTCGATCAGGCTGCGCGCAGCCAGTGCCGTCCTCAGCTCGTCGATGACAGCCTGCGCCTCGTCAACGCTCAGCGCTTCCACGCTGGCCAGCGCCCGCGCGATTGCGATCAGCCGTTCCATGCACGCGTATGCGGGAGGCCGTCTGTGCGGGCGGGCGTACCGGCGGCGCAGGCGCCGGCTTGCGCGCCAGTACCAGAAGACCACTCGCTGCCACGGTCCGTGCAGCGGCTGCCAGACCCGGCTGGCTAGCCTCGATGCGGCCGGGCGCGCTCGGCCAGCCGCGGCCGCCGCAGACCGCGGTGCGGCTGTCAGCCTGCGCTCGCGCGGTGGCTCGTACCGCGGATAGCGCAGTGCCGTCCGCAATTCGGCCTCGGCCTGCAGGCGCAGGTAGGTCTCGGCACGCTCGTGCAGGGGCCAGGCTGGCCCGCCTGGTTCAGTCGTAGGGACGTGGGTCACCGGCACCCCCGAGGTCGGCCGCAGACTAGCTCACGATATGTCGTGATGCAGTGCAACGGCAATGAGTTTGAGGAAGGCGCTGACAGCAGTTATCTATCTATGTAGAGTTCCGCCATGGTCTCGCGTTCCGGCTTCTCAGCGCAGACGCTGTCGGTACTGGCGGCGCTGTGCGAGCAGCCCGCTGAGTGGCAGCATGGCTACGCCCTGGCCAGGCAGACCGGCCTGAAGTCGGGCACGCTGTACCCGATCCTGATCCGGCTGGCCGACCGGGGCCTGGTCGAGGCGTGCTGGCAGGACGAGCCTCAGCCGGGCCGCCCGCGGCGGCACCTGTACCGGCTAACTGCCGCCGGCCGGGCTGCGGCCGCCGCCGCGCTGGCCGACGCGGCCGGGCGGGCGGCCGCGGCTTCGGGGGCAGCCGCGGCACCGGGCCGCCGGGCTGTGGTCACGCGAGCGGTGCCATGACCGGGCAGGGCCGGGCGGTCGGCGTGCTGCGCCGCGGCGTGCTGCGGATGGTGCCTGCCGGGCGGCGCGACTGGGTCGAGGCGGTCTGGGCGGAGGCGGCAGAGGTGCCGCCGGGGCCGCGGCGGCTGGCCTGGCGCGCTGGCGGCGTGCAGCTGATGGCCAGGGAGGCACTGATGCGGCGCACGACCGGGACCGCGGCGTTGTTTGCCGCGGCGGCGGGGCTTGCGGCCTGGGCAGCCTGGCCGGGCTACCTGGACGCCTGGGACCACCGGGCAGCCGTGATCGCCATGGTGGTGGTGCTGGCCGGGCTGCCGCTGCTCACACTCCGGTTGTTCGGGCCTGCTGGCCGCAGCCGGGCAGCCAGGTCGCTTCGCATCTGCACCTACGGCGCAGTCCTGGCGCTCATGCCAGCCAGGGACGTCATCGACCAGGTCACTGACGTGCGACCGCACGCGGGCACCGACCTGCAGGTGTACCAGCTGCTCCGGCCCGCCGGCTTCAGCACGCCGTGGCGCGGCGGGATCGTGTTCGTCGTCATCATGGCGCTGTACGCCGGCGCGATCCTCTGGCTGACCTCGCAGCGGTCGCGGATTGCCCCGTCCACGCTCGTGACCGGCACGGGCGCGGGTATTGCCCTAGGCCTCGTTGTGTACGCGGTAGCGCCACTGGGACTCAGCCAGGAGGCCACGAATCCGTGGCTGCCGGGATCGGACGTCGATCCGCTCGTGCTGCTCGCCTGGGCCCTGGTGTTTCTCGCTCCGGTGGCCGGTTGCTACGCGGCGGAGCGGCGCTTCACCGCGTCAGGCAGCGAACGGCGGCCGGACACTGCCGTCGCCCGCCAGATCCTGGCGGCCGGGATTCTCACCAGCCTGGTCGGGGCGCTGCTCGTCGCCGTGCTCGGCACCGGCACGACCGCGCTCATGCTCAGGGCTCCGTGGCTGCGGACCTGGCTGTACCACGGTCAGCGCCAGTTTTACGGCATCGCAGACCTGCGCTTCCTGCTGCACGGCGACCAGTCGGCGATCGCCTACAGTCATCAGCTCACTGCCGCCATGGACGCGGGCATCTTCTTCGTCATGTTCATCGCGTTCCCGCTGCTGGCGCTGCTGCTGACCGGGCTGGCAGCGGCCTCCGCGATGGGCCCTGCGATAACCGGCCCGGGTGGTAACCCGCCGCGAGGCGGTGGCGGCCCGCCGGGCCCGCCGGCGGTGCCCGATGGGCCAGGCGGATCTGAGCTACCGGTCGTAACCAGCGATACCGTCGGCTCGGCTGCCGCTCTGCTCGGTCTGGCCGAAGCGGCCGAGAGCGTCGAACACGACCTGCTCACAGTCGGCTGACGCGGCCCGCCCGCTGGTAGGAGCGCAGCAGGCGGTCAAGCATGTCCACCTGGCGCTGCGGGCTGACCCGGTCGGGGTACAGGACCCGCTCGGCGCTCAGGCCGTCGATGAGCACGACCAGCTCATGCGTGGCCAGGTCGAGGTCGATGTCCTCGCCAAGCTCGCCCAGGTCGGCCGCCTCCTGCAGGTGGCCGCGCAGCATGCGCCAGAGCCTGTCGAACTCGGCGTGCTGCAGTTCGCGCATCTCCGCGTTACCCAAGGCCCGGCCCCAGAAGCTGATCTCGATCTGCGCCTCCACGTCCCGCTGCTCGTCCAGCGGCAGCGCCTCGAGCATGACCACCCGCAGCGCCGCGAGGCCCGAGAGTCCTGCGGTGGCCGCGACCATCCGCGCGCCGACCCGGCGGTGGGAGAGCAGCAGCGCCGACCCGAGGATGTCGGCCTTGTCCTGGAAGTAATGGCCGAGGATGCCGCGCGAGCAGTCAGCCTCCCTGGCGATGGCGCGGATGGTCGTTCCGGCGATCCCGTCCCGCGCGATCACGCGCCATGTGGCGGACAGGATCTCGTCCCGCTTGGAATCCCAGTCGACGATCTTCGGCATCTCACTCTGCACAGGTAGCGGGTTATTGGCTTGGGACTGTTTTTTTGTCGGACGTCCGTCTAACATCCCGTTCTAATGCATGGCATGGCAGAGCTGCAAGCGGCCCGGTATCAGCTCGTGAGGTACTGCGCCCGGCTGGCGGAGGACGGACTGGCCGTCGGCACCGCCGGCAACATGAGCGTGCGCGTGGGCGACCGCGTCGTCATCACGCCGTCGGGCGTCCGCTACGACGAGCTGCGGCCGCAGGACATCTGCCTGGTGGGCCTCGACGGAACGGAGCTGGATGCCCCGGAGGCTCCCTCTACCGAGCTGCCGATGCACCTCGCCGTCTACGCCAGCACGAATGCTGGCGCGGTCGTGCATACGCACTCATCGGAGGTGGTGGCGCTGTCGGCTACCTGCACGGAACTGCCGGCCGTCCACTACGCCATTGCCAGCCTCGGCGGGCCGGTGCGGGTCGCCGACTACCGCCGGTTCGGGTCGGAAGGGCTGGCGGCGGCCGCGGCGGCGGCACTCGACGGCCGCCGCGCCGCGATCCTGCAGAACCACGGCGCGATCTGCTACGGGCGGACGCTGACCCAGGCCTACGACAACGCGCTGCTACTGGAGTGGCTGGCCAGGGTCTACCGGCTGGCCCGCGGCCATGGCGAGCCGCGCATCTTGTCGGCCGCCGAGCTGGACGAGGTCGCGGCGGAGGCGCGGCGCCGGCGTCAGGGCGAACGGCAAAAGCCATGAGGACGGGAACGCGGAGCCCCGCACTAGCCCCGGTCCCGGCGGTCGCGGTGTCGTCCGCCGGCGGCCGGGCGCCCAGGATCGCGGCGGTCGGCGTGCACATCCTGGACGTGCTTGGCCGTCCCGTGGAGACGATCCCGCCGGGTCAGGGCAGCGCCCGGCTTCAGGAGATCCGCGCGACTGCTGCTGGCACGGCGGCCGGCACGGCCGTCGACCTGGCCAAGCTCGGCGCGCAGGTCCGCTCGTTCGGCGCCATCGGGACCGACCTGCTTGGCGAGGTCCTGCTGCTGGCGATGTCGGCGCACGGAGTGGACACCAGCGGCCTGGTGCGCAAGGCCGCCGCTCAGACCTCAGCCACCATCCTGCCTATCCGCGGCAACGGCGAGCGGCCCGCCCTGCACGTGCCGGGCGCCAGCCGCGAGCTGCGACTGGCCGACATCGACCTGGACGCGGTGCGCGCAAGTGACGCGCTGCTGCTCGGCGGGCCGGACGCGCTCGCGGGCCTGTCGGCAGCTGACCTGACGGCCATTGCCGCGGCTGCGAGGCAGGCGGGCGCGCTGGTCGTGGTGGACGTGCTGCATCCCGGCGATCCGCGCGGGCTCGGGCGGATCGCCGGAGCGCTGGCGCATGCCGACTGGTTCTGCCCGAACGGAGACCAGCTGCTCGGGCTGACGGGCCGCGCCCGGCTCGATGAGGCGATCAGCGATGTGCTGGCGCTCGGCACCGGCGGCGTCGCGGTCACGCTCGGCCCGGACGGCTGCCTGGTGGCGGACGGCACTGGCGTAGCGCAGCCCGTTTCCGGCATAGAAGTGCAGGTCGTGGACACGACCGGCTGCGGGGACGGCTTCAACGCCGGATTCCTCACCGGGCTGCTGCGTGGCTGCGCGCCAGCCGACGCAGCTCGCCTCGGGGTGGCCTGCGGTTCGCTGGTCGCGACCGGCCTCGGATCGGACGCCGGCCTGGAGAGCCTCGGACAGGCGCTGGACTTCCTGCGCGCATCGGATCCGCAGGCCGCGGCCCGCATTGCCGTACGCGGCACGGGCCAGCACAGGGTGAGGGAGCACAGGACATGACCGATCAGCTAGTCCGTCCGGCCGGCCGTGACGAGAGGCCCCGGTCCGTTGACGCGGGACTGCGCCGGCGGGCCCGCGCGGTCATCCCCGGCGGGATGTACGGGCACCAGTCAGCCGGGCCGCTGCCGCCGGAGTACCCGCAGTTCATGCGGGCCGGGCGCGGCGCGCGGATCTGGGACGTAGACGGCAACGAGTACGTCGACCTCATGTGCAGCTACGGGCCGGTGGTCCTCGGCCATCAGCACCAGGCCGTGGAGGCCGCGGCCGCGGCCCAGGCGCAGCTCGCCGACTGCCAGAACGGCCCTGGCGCGGTCATGGTCGAGCTGGCCGAACTGCTGGTCCGGACCGTCGAGCACGCTGACTGGGCGATATTTGCCAAGAACGGCACCGACGCCACGACCACGTGCGTCACGATCGCCCGGGCGCAGACCGGGCGGGACCGGATCCTCGTGGCGACCGGCGCCTACCACGGCGCGGCGCCCTGGTGCACGCCGCGGCCGGCCGGCGTCACCGCGGCGGACCGCGTCAACATCGGCCAGTACACCTACAACGACCTGGCCTCGGTGGTCGCCGCCGCGCAGTCAGGGCCGGAGCTGGCCGCGATCGTGGTCAGCCCGTTCAAGCACGACGCGGGATACGACCAGGAGCTGGTCGACCCGGCGTTCGCCCGCGGAGTGCGCGAGCTGTGCGACCAGACCGGCGCGGCGCTGATCCTGGACGACGTGCGCTGCGGCTTCCGGCTGCACCTGGGCGGCAGCTGGGAGCCGATCGGCGTGCGGCCGGACCTGTCGGCGTGGAGCAAGGCGATCGCGAACGGGCACCCGCTCGCTGCGGTGCTCGGCAACGACAGGTTCCGCGACGGGGCGAGCCGCATCTTCGTAACGGGATCGTTCTGGTTCTCGGCGGCGCCGATGGCCGCGGCGGTGGCGACGATCGGCGCGCTGCGCGCGCAGGACGCGATCGCGGCCATGGACCGGACGGGGGATCGGCTGCGGTCCGGCATCCTGGCGCAGGCTGCCGCGCGGGGGATCGAGGTCAGTTACACCGGCCCGGCGGCGATGCCGTACCTGACTTTCGCGGGCGACCGGAATCACGAGCAGGCCAGCGCGTTCGCCGCCGCGGCGATGCGCAACGGCGCGTACCTGCACCCGCGGCATAACTGGTTCATCTCAGCGGCGATGACGCAGGCCGACGTTGATCGCGCCCTTGCCGCGACCGAGGCGGCGTTCGCAGCCGTGCACGCGCCGTAAGTCCCTGGTACCGCAGCAAGAAGGAGAGGTCCGCCCATGAGCGCCGAAGATCAGGCCGGGGTTAGCACCGCGAGCGTAGCCGCGCCGGACGCAGAGGAGGCGATCCTCGCCAGGGCTGGCTACAAGCCCGAGCTGCGCCGGTCGCTGCGCTTCTTCTCGATGTTCGCCATCGCGTTCTCGATCATCTCGATCACGACCGGCATCTTCCTGAACTACTCCTGGGGCCTGCAGCACTGGGGTCCCGCGTCGATCTGGACCTGGCCGATCGTCGGCGTCGGCAACCTGATGATCGCGCTGGTAGTGGCCGAGCTTGGCACCCGGATCCCGCTGGCCGGCTACGCCTACCAGTGGAGTGCGCGGCTGGTGAATCCGACCTACGGCTGGTTCGTCGGCTTCGCGGGCCTGCTCTACATGAGTGTCGGCGGGGGCGCGATCATGCTGGGGGTGGCTGCGCCGCTGCTGCTCAGCGAGTTCAACGACAACGCCCCGAGCGCCCGGCTGGTGCTGTTCGTGGCGCTGATGCTCATGCTGCTGCCGGTGATCATCAACATCATCAGCATCCAGGTCGCCGCGCGGGTGAACAACATCGCGGTGTTCACCGAGATCCTCGGCACGGTCGTCTTCGGCGTGCTGCTGTTCGTGCTGTGGGGTGTCAAGTCCAAGCCCTCGCCGTACGGCGCGAGCATCCTGACGAACACCACGTCGGTCTACCACAACCCGACGATCTATGCGTTCGCGCTGGCGGGCCTGCTCGGCGCTTTCACGCTTGTCGGCTTCGAACTGGCGGCCGACATGTCGGAGGACGCCGTCAGTCCGCGCCGCAGCGTGCCCCGCGGGGTCATCTGGGCCGTGGTCGGCTCGGCGGTCCTTGGCATGATCGCGCTGATCGGCTTCACCGTCGCGATTCCCGACCTGAAGACCGTGGAGTCCGCGCAGCTGCCACTGCTGGTGATCGCCGGGTACTGGCTTCCGTCGTGGCTGGTCAAGGTGTTCATCGCGTTCGTCATCTTCTCGATGTTCGCGATCCTCGTCGTCGGCGCTGGCGCCCAGGCCCGGCTCGCGTACTCCATGGCCCGCGACAACATGCTGCCGTTCTCGGGTGTACTGAAGAAGGTGAACGTGCGCACCCAGACGCCGATCGTCGCGCTGCTGGTGTTCGCCGTGGTCGACCTTGGCGTCACCTGGTACGGCTACCTGCAGGCGAGCGCGTTCGCCACCCTGGTCGGCGCGACCGCGATCATCCCGTACATCATCTACTTCCTCATCACCGCCGGGTATGCCTACAAGCGCCGGACGCTGGACTCGATCCCCGGGGTTTTCAACCTGGGCCGCTGGGCCTGGCCAGTGATCATCTTCGTGCTCGTGTACAGCGCGGTCATCATGTTCGTGCTGTCGGTGCCTGGCCCGTTCCATTCCTCTGACCGGGTCGTCCTGTACGGAGCGGGGCTCGCGCTGCTGTGGTATGTCTGCGCGCTGGTCTGGCGGCTGCGTCGTGGCACAGCCGGAGTCAAGCCGGTCGAGGAACTGATCGACTGAGGGCCGTAACCTGGCCCGCGCGGCCGCCGTCGACCGCGCGGGCCAGGCCTCCGGGCGCGGGAAGCGCTGCGGCGCGGTGGTGGCCGCTAGTTCTTGCGGCCGATGCCGCCCAGGACCCATGCGCCTGCGGCGTCGAGCTGCGCGTCCGGTGAGTCGTCCCGCCACCGTGTCACGGTCGTCAGGCCGGGCTCGACCAGTTCCAGCCCGCCGAAAAGGCGCAGGATTTCGTCGCGGCCGCGGTAGGCCATCGGCGTGCTGGACCTGGCGAAGATCTCTTCCTTCTTCTGAACGATCTCGGCCGGATGACCCTCCCTGGTGAGATGAGACAAGATCACGTAGCTGCCAGGCACCAGCCGCCTGACCCACTCCGCGACTATCTCGGCAGGGCCGTCGGCGTCCGGGATGCCATGCAGGATGGCCACGAACAAGACGGCGACAGGCTGGGAGAAGTCGATCAGCCGCTGCAAGTCGGGGTTGTCGAGGATCCGCTCGGTGTTGCGGATGTCCTCGCCGACAATCGCGATGCCGGCGTCGTGCCCGGCCAGCAGTGCCCTGGCATGAGCGAGCACGACCGGATCGGAATCGACGTAAACGACGCGCGCGTCCGGCTGGACCTGCCTGGCCACCTCGTGCGTGCAGCCCTGGCTGGGCAGGCCGGCCCCGAGGTCAACGAACTGCCTGATGCCCTGCTCCGCGGCGAAGCGCGCGGCCTTGCCGAGGAACTTCCGGTTCGCCCTCGGGACGTACACGTTCTCGGGGGCGAGCTGGAACAAGTTCTGCACCGCTTCGCGGTCGGAGGCGAAGTTGTCCTTCCCGCCCAGGGCGTAGTCGTACATCCGTGCCATGTTCGGGATGCGAGTGTCAACGCCCGGCGGTGCCTGCTCCTCTTCGGCCATGAATCCCGTCCCTCGACTGAGAAGTCCATTGCAGGCCGTCACAAACCATACCGGATCTGGCCCGCGCTGGTCGGCGCAGGCATATCGCGGCGGCGCAGCACCAGGAGCGAGCCTTCGACTGCCGCCACCATGGCAAAGGCGAACCGGTCGAGCTCGAGGCATAGCGCTACATCATCCTGGTGGACTCCCCGGTAGCCGCCGCGCCCGCGCTCGGCCAGCTCGGCCGCTGCGCGTGATTCGGCGGCGCGGCGGAGGAAGCCGGCGGCGTCTGCGCCAGCTCCGGTGGCTCTGAGCGCGATGTACTGCGCACAGGCCAGGTCCTCCTGGGCCTGCCCATCGTCGCCCGTCACCACGAATGTGACGCTGTGATTGTTGCGCGACCGCAGCAGCTGAGCGGTTGCCTCGGCCACGACGAAGCTGGCGCACAGGACTAGCGGCGCATCCTTGACCGCC
>DASPWG010000232.1:0-90097 GCA_035621915.1 Streptosporangiaceae bacterium | reverse complement strand
GCCGACCTCGCCGCTGAGGGGCTCGGCGGCGTCGCGGTCGTGGCCGGCTACCTGGACCGGCGCACCGGAGTGGCGCCGAGGGCCGGCGTGCCCGCCGGGGCGCCGCTGGACGCCGCGGCCGTCCTGCACGGCGGCTCGGTCGTCGTCACCTCGGCCAAGCACCACCTGCCTAACTACGGGGTGTTCGACGAGTTCCGCTACTTCGTTCCCGGCAGCACGCTCCCCGTCTTCCGGATGGCAGCAGGCGATGGCGCGCCGGTGGACGTCGCGGTGGCCATCTGCGAGGACCTGTGGCAGGACGGCGGTCCGGTGGCGGTGGCGGCCAGCGCCGGCGTGGGCCTGCTCGTCGTTCCCAACGCCTCGCCGTACGAGCGGGACAAGGATGACTTCCGGCTGGAGCTATGCCAGCGCCGCGCTGCCGAGGCGGGGGCAGTGCTCGCCTACGCCAACCTGGTGGGCGGCCAGGACGAGCTGGTCTTCGATGGCGACTCGCTGATCGTCTCGCCGGCTGGTGAGCTGCTCGCCCGCGGCCCGCAGTTCGACGAGGCGCTGGTGATGGCGGACCTGGACCTGCCGCCCGCCGATCCCGGCGTGACAGCGGGCGCGCAGCAGGCCGACGCGGGTGACGGGACGACGATGACGATCGAGCGGGTCATGCTCGCGCCGCTGGCCGCGCCCGAGCCGACTGTGCTTTCGCCAGCCGGGCCGCTGCCCGCGCCGCTGATCTGGCCGCGCCTGTCCGATCTCGCGGAGATCTACGGGGCGCTTGTCCTCGGCGTGCGGGACTACGTCCGCAAGAACGGCTTCGGCTCGGTGATCCTGGCGCTGTCGGGCGGGATCGACTCGGCGCTGACCGCCACCATCGCGGCCGACGCGCTCGGCGCGGACCGGGTACACGTGGTCCTGATGCCCAGTCAGTACTCCTCCGATCACTCGGTCACCGACGCCGAGGACCTGGTCGGCCGGCAGGGGCTGCACGCCAGGACGATCCCGATCAAGCCGATCTTCGACGCCTTCGGCGGCAGCATCGAGGTGCATGGTCTGGCCGAGGAGAACCTGCAGTCGCGGATCCGCGGCATGATCTCCATGTCGCTGTCCAACGAGGAGGGCCACCTGGTCCTCACGACGGGCAACAAGAGCGAGCTGGCCACGGGCTACTCGACCCTGTACGGCGACTCGGCAGGCGGCTACGCGCCTATCAAGGACGTGTTCAAGACGCTGGTATGGGAGCTGTCCCGGTGGCGCAACGCCGAGGCCGCCGCGCACGGCCAGGTCCCGCCGATCCCGGAGAACTCGATCAGCAAGCCGCCGAGCGCCGAGCTGGCGCCCGGCCAGCTGGATTCGGATTCGCTGCCGGACTACTACGTCCTTGACCCGCTGCTGGACGACTACGTCGAGCAGGACATGGGAGCTGCCGAACTGGTCGCGGCTGGGCATGACCCGGACCTGGTCGAGCGCGTGATCCGGATGGTGGACCTGGCGGAGTACAAGCGCCGCCAGTACCCGCCAGGCCCGAAGATCTCGGTGAAGAACTTCGGCCGCGACCGGCGGCTGCCGATCACTAACCGGTGGCGCGAGCCGCACGCTGACTAGCCGCGCCTTGCCTGCTCCGGCGGCTTCCGGCCGCACCCGCCGTCCAGACCGTCAGCTCAGCGCCAGGACCGCGTAGGCAGCCAGCCAGTGCTCCACCATGTAATCGCTGCCGGTCACGTGCGGCAGCGCAGCGTCGAGGTGGGTCCTGGCCGCGGCCAGCGCCGGGCCGACCCTGGGGTCGCCCGGCGGCAGGGTTTCTGCGAGCTGCCGCCAGCACCACGCCCGGCTGGCGTTGAGCCCGTGCAGGTGCGCGATCTGGCCCTCGTTCGGGTCGGACACCACCACCGGGGCGAACAGCCCGCGCGGCTGGCTGACGTTGAGCGCTGGCAGGAAGAGCTCCAGCCAGGATGGGAACTCGGCCGGTTGCAGGAGCTGCGACATGAGCACGGCCTCAGTGAGCGCCGGTGACAGGAAATCGTGCCCGGACGGCTCGAACTCGGCGGGGTAGGCGAGGTCATCGCCGAACCAGGCTAGTGCGCGCGAGCTGACCGCCACTGCCAGCTCAGGGGCGCGCTCACGGGCATACGGCAGCAGTGTGGCAAAGGCGAACGCGCTGTTCTGATGCACGCCGTACCGGATGGGGTAGGTCGCCTTCGGCAGCCAGTCCGTGAGCCCGGCCACGACGGCGGCCTCCAGCGGCGCCATCGCCGCCAGCCATCGCGCCGCGTCGGCGTCGCCTTGCTGGCCGGCCAGGACGCCGAGCTCGAAGGCGAGCGCCAGCGCCCACGCCCAGCCGTACGGCCGCTCGTGCCGGCCGTCATCGCTGGCGACGAACTCGGCCTCGGTCGCTAGCTTCGCGGCATCCAGCTGCCGGCCGAGCACGGCACGTACCTCGCTCGCCGGGATCGCGTCCGGCACCAGCCGGAGCAGCCTGACGAGCACCCAGTGCATCTCGACGCATGAGTGCCAGTCCAGGCTGCCGTAGAAGACCGGGGACCGGTCCGCGGGCCGCCGCGGGAAGTCGCCGGGGCGCGTCATCAGGTGCACCAGGTGGGAGGGGAACTCCCGGCCTATGTTCTCGATCGCGACGCGCACATAGTCGGCCGCGTGCGCCCGCAGCAGCTCGTGCCACTCGGCAGCTAGCTCCTCGCGCGGAGCCGTGCCCACTAAAGCTCGACCGAGGTGCCAGGCTCCAGCCTGGTGACCGGCGCGTCCGGCGGCGATACCAGGCCGAGCAGCATGCTGATCAGCCCGATGCCCTCGCTGCTGAGCACCGCGTCGTGGATCGCGTACCCGCGGTTCGCGCCCACCGTGCGAATGTACTGCGCAACGTCGGCGAACTTGAGCCACGGCGCGCTGACCGGCACGAGCAGTGTGCCCACTGTCTCGTCGGGCACCGTGAACGAGTCGCCAGGATGGAACACCTCGCCGTCCACCAGGAAGCCGGTATTGGCGATCACCGGGATCTCCGGAACGATCAGCGCGTGGTCGCGACCGTGGACGTGGACCGAGAAGCCCGCCGCGCTGAAGGCGTCGCCTTGCACCACCGTATGAACGCGGCCGCCGAACTCGGGAAACTGGCCGGTCACCGATAGGTGCGACCAGAGCTGCAAGTCAGGGCTGGCCGCGAGCGCGCCGCGGATCGCGTCGGCGTCCAGGTGGTCTGCATGCTCATGGGTGACCAGCACGGCGTCGGCGCCCGCCAGCGCGTCAGGACCGCTCCAGCCGCCGGGGTCGATGACGAGTGTGGCGCCGTCCTTCTCCAGCCGGACGCATGCATGGCGAAGCTTGGTGAGTCGCATACGAGGAGCCTAGTGGCAGGCCGGGTGCGGGCAGCGTGGCGGCTCAGCGCGCCGCGAGGCCGCGCAGCAGTTCCTCGACCACGCGCCTGGCGTAGCGGGCATCCACAACATCAGCGTGCAGGCCGGACATGCTTGCCACGATTGCGCCGTTGACCAGGTACATCGCAGCGTCGATGTCGGTGTTCTCGCGCAGTTCGCCGGTGGCCACGCCGCGCCTGAGCACCGCCCGGATGGCCTCCCGCCGCGGCCGCACAACCGTCTCCAGGTACTTCGCCTTCAGCCGCGGGTACTGCAGGCCCTCGCCCTGCAGCAGGGCTATCAGGCGCACGCGGCGCGGATCGGACGCCTCCCTGCACGCGGCGTCTACCAGTGCGACCAGGTCGGCGCGGACCGACCTGCCCTGCGGCTCAGGCAGCGGTGCGGCAAGGGCAGGCAGCCCGTCGATGAGCATGTCCTCCTTGCCGGGCCAGCGCCGGTAGATCGTTGCCTTGCCGACACCTGCCCGCGCCGCCACCTGCTCAATGCAGAGGCCCGCCGGGCCGCTCTCCGCGAACAGCTCCAGCGCGGCCTTCATGATCGCCTGATCGGCCTTCTCGCTGCGCGGGCGGCCGGGTCGGCGCGGCCCGGCATGCCGGACCGGGACGGTGACCTCCGCGGTGCTCGTCTTCGCCATCGCTACTCCCCGCCCGCCGTGGCTGCCGCCACCGCATCGCCCGCCGGCACCGCAGGACCATCCTGGCGCTCTACCTCACCTGGCTGCGCAGCGGCTCGCCGGCTGTGCTCCGCTGCCGCTCGCCGGCTGTGCTCCAGGGCCGGCTCCGCTGCCGCTCGCCGGCCGGGCATCCACGCCGCGATCGCGATCGCGCCCGCGGCCGCGATCAAGACCGCGATCAGGGCCGTCACGTGCATCGCGTCCACGAACGATGAACTGGCGGCAGTCAGCAGCCGGTCACCCGCCGGGCCAAGCTGCGCCGCAAGCTGCTGGGTCTGGGCGATCGAGACTGTTGCTCCGCCCCTGGCCCTGGCCGGCAGCACGCTGAGATACGGAGTCAGCCCGGCCCGGTATACCTGCGCCAGCACCGAGCCGAGCACCGCGACGCCGAGAGCGACGGCCACCTGGCGCGAGGTGTTGGTAATGGCCGAGCCAGCGCCGCCGCGCTCGCGGGGCACTACGGACATGACGCCCTCGGTCGCCGACGGCATCACCAGCCCCATTCCGCAGCCCTGGACACCGAATGTCAGCTCCAGCAGCCAAACCGGGGTGCTCGTGCCGAGGAAGTGATAGCCGACCATGGCGCACGCCATCACCGCCAGGCCGGTCGTGCAGACCGCCTTGGCGCCGAACCTGCGCACCAGCCGGGCGTTGCGGGTGGACAGCAGCAGCTGCCCGACGGCCAGTGGGATCGTCAGCAGGCCCGCGTGCAGGGGGCTGAAGCCGCGGACGTTCTGGGTGTAGAAGCCGATGAAGAAGTACACGCCGCCCATTGCGAAGAAGACCAGCGCGATGGCCGCGGCCGCCGCCGACAGCCGGGGGTCGCGGAACAGCCGCACGTCCAGCGACGGGTGGTCGGACCTGGACTCGTGCCACACGAAGAGCGCGATGGCAGCGACGCCCGCCGCTATCGGCCCGAGCACCGTGGCGGTCAGCCAGGACCCGCTGTCGCCGCCCTCGATGATGCCGTAGACCACCAGCACCAGGCCTGCGATCGACAGCAGCACGCCAGGGATATCAACGCGGCCGGGATTCGGGCTCTTGGACTCGGGCACCAGGAGGAGGATCGCGACGATGCCGATCGCCGTGAGCGGCACGTTGACGAGGAACACCGAGCCCCACCAGAAGTGGTCAAGCAGCAGGCCGCCGACGATGGGGCCGACGGCGATCGCGACGCCGACCGCCGATGCCCAGATCCCGATGGCGCGCGGGCGTTCCCGCGGGTCGAAGACATTCGTGACGATCGACAGCGTCTGCGGCATGACGGCGGCACCGCCGAATCCCATCGCCGCCCGCGCCCAGATCAGCTGGTCGGGGCTACGGGAGTAGGCGCAGACCAGCGACGAGAGCCCGAACAGTGCCATTCCGATCACCAGCATGCGGCGCCGTCCGACCCGGTCGCCGACCACGCCGAAGGTGAACAGCAGCCCGGCGAAGACCAGAGTGTAGGAGTTGATGGCCCACTCCAGCTGGCTCTGGCTCGCGCCCAGGCCGGTCCGCGGCTCGGAGATCGTCTTGAGCGCGATGTTCAGGATCGTGTTGTCCAGGACGATCGCCGCGAGGCTGATGATGAGGACGCCGAGGATCGCCCACCGGCGCCGCTGCACTGCCTGACTGTCCATGCCTGCCTTCCTGCGCGCCGGGAACGCCCGAAGGCGCCCGCGGGATGCGCGCGCCCGGCTCGCAGCGTTGTGATGAGGGAAGATCCGCGATAACGATACGAGACATCATCGTATCGTAAATGGACGGGCGATGCCAGCGCCGCTGAGCCGGCTCGGCCGGCGGCTCGCCGGCTCCTGGCTGTACAGCCATAGGCCGCCCTCGCGGCACAGTCGCGGGTCGCCCCTGGTGGGCAGGGGTAAGTCATGTCATCATCGAGGGGTCCGGGGACGCCACAAGGGCGCAACGAGACGCGGAGGACAGCAATGACTGCTTTGTCGGGCAGCCCTGAGCAGGCTGCGGGATCATCGCGCGCTGGCACAGCCGAGCCCCTCTACGGCGGGACGGCCAGCCGGCGGCTCACTGTCAGGGACATCGCCCAGGCCAAGGCCAGCGGGCAGCGGTGGCCCATGCTCACGGCCTATGACGCTCTCACCGCACGAGTGTTCGACGAGGCCGGGATACCCGTGCTGCTGGTCGGGGACTCGGCGGCCATGGTGGTCTACGGCCACGACTCGACCATCCCGGTCACGGTTGATGACCTGATCCCGCTGACGGCGGCCGTGGTGCGCGGCACCCGCAGGGCTCTCATCGTGGCCGACCTGCCGTTCGGCTCCTACCAGGCCTCGCCGGCTGCGGCGCTCGAGGCGGCAACGAGGTTCCTGAAGGAGACCGGCGCGCAGGCCGTCAAGCTCGAGGGCGGCTACCGGGTGCTGCACCAGGTCGAGGAGCTCGTGGCGGCCGGCATCCCGGTGATGGCCCACCTCGGCCTCACTCCGCAGTCGGTCAACGTGTTCGGCGGGTACCGGGTCCAGGGCCGCGGCGAGGACGGCGAGCGGCTGATGCACGACGCCAAGGCCCTGCAGGCTGCGGGCGCATTTGCCGTGGTGCTTGAGTGCGTGCCGGCCTCGCTGGCCGGCCAGGTGACGCGCAGCCTGGACATTCCCACCATCGGGATCGGTGCCGGGCCGGACTGCGACGCTCAGGTGCTCGTCTGGCAGGACATGGCCGGCCTGTCCCCGCGCACGCCGAAGTTCGTCAAGCGCTATGCGGACGTGGCCGGGGCGCTGCGGACAGCGGCGCAGGCCTTCGCGTCCGACGTGGTCGCGGGCAGCTTCCCCACCGAAGAGTTCTCCTACCGGTAGCGGCCGCGGCAGCGCTCGCCCAGGCCGGCTCCCCCGCGCGGGGCCGGCCTGCGGTGTCACCGCCGGCCTGACCCCGGTTCGGTCGCCGCGACCTGCACGATGCTGTCGCCAGTCCTGAGCGGACTGGCCTGCGGGTCATCGGCGGCAAGCAGGTGCCCCTCGCGCAGCACAGCCACGGCCCCGGCGGCGGCCTGCCGGCATGGCAGCCCGATCTCGCTAATCGCCACCGGGCGCTCGGTTAGGCCCAGCCCGCGGCTGCTGTCCAGCAGCTCGGCAAGCACGCGGCCGATGCCGGGATCCATGGCCGACAGGCCGAGGAGCCGCCCGGCCGCGTCGGACGATACGACCACCTGGTCGGCGCCGCTCTGGCGCAGCAGCGGCTCGTTCTCCGACTCCCGTACGGACGCGACGATAGCGATGTCGGTGCTGAGCTGCCGTCCGGTCAGCGCGATGAGCACCGCGGTGTCGTCCCGCCCGACCGCGATCACCAGCCGGGCAGCGCGGCCGATCTCGGCGCTGGCCAGGACCTGGCGCCTCGTCGCGTCGCCGGCAATGCCGGCCAGGCCGGCCCGGTTCGCCTCGGCCATTGCCGCTGGCAAGAGGTCGACCACGACGAGCTTGTCCGCAGCTGTGCCTGCCTCCCGCAGCGTCTGCAGCGCGCTGCGGCCCTTCGTGCCGTATCCCACTACCACCGTGTGACCAGACACGCCGCGCCTCCATCGGGAGATCCGCCAGTTCAGCCGGGTGCGCTCGGCGAGCACCTCGAGCGTGGTGCCGATGAGCACAATCAGGAAGACCACCCGGATTGGCGTAATGAGAAAGATGTTCACCAGCCGTGCCACGTTGGTGACCGGCACGATGTCCCCGTAGCCCGTCGTGGACAGCGTGACCGTCGCGTAGTAGGCGCAGGCCAGCAGGTTCAGCGGCTGGCCTGGCTCGGCCGTGTCCCTGTATCCGTACCGGCCCAGGTACACGATGATGGTCGATACGACCAGCAGCCCCAGCGCCAGCGCCGCCCGGCCGGCGACCGACCCCAGCGGGCTTGACCGCCGCGATGGCAGTGAGACGACCGACGCGGCCGGGTCGTGGCCGGGCCGGAGACCAGTCACCCGTGGTCGATCAATCACAATGAGTGACCATACCCGCCGGCTTCGGGTCCGTCCCAGGTCAGGTGGCTGCCTCGAACTGTCAGACGTCGGTAATCCGCAGCCCCGCGTGCGCCTTGTACCGCCTGTTGATCGATACCAGGTTCGCGGTAAGCGCCTCGATCTGGCCGCAGTTGCGCAGCCGTCCCCCGTAGATGCCGCGCATTCCGGGGATCTCGTCAGCGAGCGCCGCTACCAGGTCCGTGGCCTGGCGCTCATCCCCGAGCACCAGCACGTCGAGCTCGATCTGGTCCACCTCGGGATCGAGCAGCAGCGTGGCCGACACATGGTGAAACGCGCCCACCACGGTGCTGTCGGGAAGCACTCCGGCGGCCTGCTGTGCCGCGCTTCCCTCCGGCACTGGCAGTGCGTAGGCGCCCTTGCCGTCGAAGCCGAGCGGGTTCACGCAGTCCACCACGATCTTGCCAGCCAGCTGCTCCGCTAGGCTCGCGAGCAGGTCCCGGTGCCCCTCCCACGGGATCGCGGCGATCACCACATGGGCCTGGCTGGCCGCGTCGGCGTTGAGCGCGCCCGACAGCAGCGGGCCGCTCGCGTGACCCCGGCTCCCCGCTAGCGTGGCGGCCAGCTCGTCGGCAGCCGCCTGCGCTCTGCCCGCGTCGCGGGAGCCGATCACTACCCGGTGCCCGGCGAGGGCGAGCCTGCGCGCCAGGCCGCGGCCCTGATCCCCGGTCCCGCCCAGGATTCCGATTACCAGCCTGGAAAGGTCCGCATGCGCCGCCTGGTCTGCCGTCATGGGCAGATCCTGGCACAACCCGGTGCCGCCCGGCCCTAGCGGGCAGCCCGGATCAGGTCGCCGCGGACCGCGCTCGCTGATGCCCCTGCCGGGCAGTCCCGGCTCGGGCACGATGGAACCATGAACGCCGATCAGGTGGCGGCGCTGCGCGCGCTGCTGGCTCCGACGGGCTGGCTGGACAGGACCGGGACGTTCGCGCGGGCGCTGCGGCACCGCGCGCGCACCCCCGGCGGCCTGCTGATCGTCGGCACGCCCGGCTACGAGCCCTGGCACATGACCGCGCACTTAGCGGACGAGAGCAGGCTGACGGGGATCCCCGAGCTTGAGCCCACGCTGGTCCGGTGGGCGCCCGCGGCTGGCGCGCCGCCGCACCTGTCAACCGGCCTAGGCCGGCTGGCGGAGGCAAGCCGCAGGGAGACGCTCCTGGTCGTCAGCCCGCAGGTCGCGCCGCCTGAACTGCTGGAGCGCGTCGACGACGTACGCCGGCTCGGCGCGACGGTCTTCGCGCTCGACCGCGGCGATCCCGAGCTCGACGGCATCGCGCATGAGTCGCTCGCAGTGCCGCTGGCAGGCGCGCCTGTGACCTTTGACGCCGCACAGCACCTGGTCAGCACTGCGGCGGCCGAGACGCCAGAACCGGACGACGGCCCGCGGCACCGGCGCGCCAGCGCCATCGGCTGGGCGCAGCCAGGCGAGGATCCTGCTCAGCCGGCCAGCCTGAGAACCCGGCTGGCCCGCCTGCTCGACGCGGTAACGGGCACCGTCCCTGACTGACCGGCGTCGCTAGAGGCTCCAGTCTGTGGCCCAGGGCCTGGGCAGCCGCGGCACTGCGCGGGCAAGGCTCGCCACCAGCGGCGCGGCCAGGTAGGCATAGACCGCGCAGAGGAAGATGACGAGCACGACCTCGCCGGGCAGCAGATGGGGGAACTGGCGCACCGGCTGCCACAGCGAGCTGTAGTCCGGGGTAAACCAGCACAGCTGCTCATTGGCGTAGCCCGCCTGCTGGCAGATCGCGAGGTCCACCTTGAGGTCGGCGATGGCGCCGGCAAGACCGACCCACGCCGAGAGACCGAGCACCCCGAGCGTCAGCGCGTCAGCCTTCCACGACTCCCCGGCGCGCCAGATGCCGGCCGCGACCACGATCGACGACGGGATCGCCGCGAACGCAAAGAACCGCGGGCCCCACGCCACGCCGCCATACCACGCCCACCACCTGGCATAGAGCAGGATCAGGCCGGTGGTGAAGAGCACCATCATCGCCACCGCCGCCGGCCATGGCAGCTGCCTGCGCACCCTGGCGTTGAGCAGCATGAACACGCCGGGCGTGAAGAACAGCAGGCCCCGGCCGAATGAGAACAGGATCCCCGCCAGGCCGAGCAGGAACGGATAGCTGAAGCCGGGCAGGCCCGAGTAGGGCATGATCGTCCTGAATCCGTGGTTGTCGGTGTAGCCGGTGTCCAGGGGACTACCGCGTCGGATCCAGGCCTCCAGCATGATGAGCGCGACGGCCGCCGCGATCGCCGCCAGGTGCCGCAGGCGGCGTGTCCGCACGGCCTGCATGACGGCCATGAGCACCAGCCCCACGATCGCGGCCGGCGTATTGACCACGCCGATCACGATCGCGGTCCATCCGGCCACCTGGTGCCGGCTGGTCACCAGGCAGATGATCCCGAGGGTGACAAGCGTGGCAGTGAAGACCTCGGCGTTATAGTCGCGCATCCGGTTCAGGTAGAAGGAAGCGAACAGCAGCACCAGCACGACCAGCCGGAACAGCCGCGGATCCGCCCTCGCCCGCACCATGCGGTATGCGGCCAGCACGCCTGCCGCCGTGACGACCACGTTGAATCGGACCGCCCAGTAAGCCGGTGACCTGATCACGTCGCCAAGCACCAGCAGCGGGACCGAGGCGAGCGGCATCACCAGCGAGTACGGGCCAGCCGCCAGCCGGCCGTGGTCGAGCAGCAGGCTGATGTCGCTGAAGCGGTCCTTATCGTCCGGCGAGAAGTTGTGCGGGAGCAGCACGAAGAGCGCGACGAACCCGGCTGCGATCAGACCGGTCTCGAATGCGGCACGCGCCGACCATATGCGAGGCGCCGGCGCGCTGCTCACCTCAGCCGAGATCCGGTCGGCATTGACCACCAGCGAATGATCGCACACGGGCAGCGACCACCCGGCGCGCCGGATGGCTGCCATACGGTTTGGTTATTTCCGCGGCGTCGAGGCGGCTTGTTAGCGTTCGCGGGGAACCGAAGGGACTGCGTCATGGGCAGGCTGGACGGCAGGATCGCGCTGATCAGCGGGACGGCCCGCGGCATGGGCCGCGCGGCGGCGCTGGAGTTCGCGGCGGAGGGCGCGGCCGTGTTCGGCTGCGACCTGGATGAGAAGGCAAGCGCCGAGACCGTTGACCTGGTGTCGGCGGCCGGCGGCCAGATGGCTGCGCTAGCCCCGGTTGACCTGTCCACGGCCGAAGGCGCGAGGGCGTGGGTGGACGCCGGGGTGCAGCGGTTCGGCGGCGTCGACATCCTTTACAACAACGCTTCCGCGCTGCGCAACGGCGCGCTCATGGAGCTGTCTGACGAGGACTGGCACTTCACTATCAGGAACGAGCTGGACATCGTCTGGTTCTCCGTCCGCGCTGCCTGGCCCGAGCTGGTGCGAAGGGGCGGCGGCTCGATCATCAATGTCGCCTCGATCGCGGCCAGGCACGGTGCCCGCTTCGTCGGCCAGGTACCGCACGGATCGGCCAAGGGCGGCGTGCTCGCCATGACCAAGCACTTGTGCGCGGCTGGCGGGGCGTACCGGATCAGGGCGAACGCGATCCTGCCCGGCCTGATCTACACCCCGGAGACCGCCAGGTTCATCGACGACCCGGACGGGCCGCTGCCGGGGATCCTGGCCAGGATTCCGCTCGGCCGGTACGGGCACGCTGCGGAGGTCGCCAAGCTCGCTGCATTCCTGGCCAGCGACGATGCCGCCTTCATCACCGGCGCGGAGATCGCGATCGACGGCGGCGACGGATCGGTGGCGGCCTGAGATGCGATTCGCGCGCTACGAGACCGGAGGCGCTGCCGCCGACGGCGTCCTCGGCCCCGGTGACCGGCTGCACGGGCTCGCCGCCGGGCAGGACATCGACGGCCTGATCAGGCTCGGCGGCCTGCCCGCCCTGCTCGACGCCGGGCAGGCCGCCCTCAGCGCCGCGCCGGGCCCGGCGGCCGCGGACGTGCGGCTGCTGCCCCCCTTGCACCCAGCCTCGATCCGCGACTCGGTCTCGTTCGAGGCGCATATCGAGGGTGCCCGCAAGTCACAGGAAGGCGCGCAGGACCCGGTGCCCGAGCGCTGGTACGCGGCACCGTGCTTCTACTTCACCAACCCGCACGCGTGCATCGGCGCGTTTGACGACGTGGAGCGCTTCCCGGGCTCGGAGCAGTTCGACCTCGAACTCGAGGTCGGCGTCGTCTACGGCGCCCATGGCCGGAACCTGACCCCGGACCAGGCAGCGGCCGGAGTCGTCGGCTACACGATCTTCAATGACTGGTCGGCGCGCGACATCCAGCGGCTCGAGGGCCAGCTGCCCTTCGGCTTCTTCAAAGGCAAGGACGGCGCGCACACGCTCGGCCCCTACCTGGTCACCGCTGACGAGCTCGAGCCGTACCAGACCGCCGACGGATTCCTCGACCTGACCATGCGGGCCTGGATCAACGGCGAGCTGCTCGGCGAGGACTCCCTGGCCAACATGGCCTGGACGTTCGGTGAGCTGATCAGCTTCGCCTCTCGCGGCGCGGCGGTCGGACCTGGCGACCTGCTCGCCTCCGGCACCTGCCACCGGGGCTGCCTCACCGAGATCTGGGGCCGGGCCGGCGAGCGCGTCCCGCCGCCCCTTGTCCCCGGCGACGTGGTGACCCTGGAAGTCGAGGGCCTCGGCACGGTCCGCAACACGGTCATCGAGCCGGCACCGTGCCCGGCGGTCCCGCAGGCCAGGCGCGGCCAGCCGCGCGGACCGCGGCACTAACCGCCTGGACCGTGGGCCCTGGCGAGGGCGTCGACGATCGACTTGGTGCCGCCGTGGGCGGTGTGCCCGCCATCTACAGGGATCTCCGCGCCGTTGAGGTAGGACGCGCGGGCCGACAGCAGGAAGACCACCACCTCGGCGACCTCCTCGGGCCGCCCGGACCGGCCCGTGAGCGTCTGCGCCACGCTCGCCTGCACGAACACCGGGTCGGCGTCGTCCAGGATCGGCGTGTCGATCGGGCCGGGATGCACAGCGTTCACTCGGATGCCGCGTCCCGCCAGTTCAAGTGCCGCGACCCTGGTCAGCCCGCGAAGACCCCACTTGGAGACGGTGTAGGCGAGCGCGTGGTGGGCGGTCAGCCCGGCGATGGAGCCGATGTTCACGATTGCCGCACCGTCATTCTCAGGCATCAGCGGGACCAGCGTCCTGATGCCGAGCATGGTTCCGGTGAGATTGATCCCGATGACCCGCTCCCAGCCGGCCAGGTCCATGTCGAGCAGCCGCGCCCGGTAGGGCACGCCGGCGTTGTTGACCAGGCCGTGCAGCACCCGGCCGGCCGACGCGAGCTTGGCGGCAAGGCCCGCCCACTCGGCCTCGCTGGCTACGTCAAGGTGCCAGTACTCCATGGCCCCCGGCCCCTGCGCGGTGAGCCGCTCGGCGAGCGCGCCGCCCTCATCGTCGAGGATGTCCGCGCCGATCACGCTGGCACCCTCACGGACGAGGATCTCCGCCTCGGCGGCGCCCTGGCCGCGGGCGGCCCCGGTGACGAGGACCGTCCGTCCCGCCAGCCCGTAGTCCATCCGCTCCCCCTCTCAGGAGCTCGCGCCGGGCACGCGCATGGGATCGTGCAGCAGGCCGTCCAGCACCTGGTCGCCGAGCGCGTCCAGCAGTTCGACGGTGAAGGCGCCGTCCACGAGGATGAACGCCACGCGCGCGGTAGCCGCTGACCGGTTCTCCCAGCGGTGGCTCGTGCCGCGCTGCACCACGACGTCGCCGGCCCGCAGGACCGTCTCGCTGTGGTCGAGCACAAGCACGACCTCGCCGTCGAGCACGATCCCGTAGTCCACTGACTGGGTGCGGTGCACTGGCGAGACGACGCCGGCCGGGAACTCGTTGATCCGGATCTTGGTGCCGCCGGGGGCCGGGGGCACGGTGACAGCGGTCACCGTCGGGTCGGGCTCGTCCGCCGGGATCGGGACGGGCATCGCATCGGTGCACCAGACCTCGTAGAACAGTGCGCCGTCCGGCGCGGTCCTGACCACGGGCACCGGGCCGTCAGCGGCGAAGACGGACACGCCGCCGTGGTCGTGGCCGGTCACGACCCGGCGGGGAATGGTGGGCATGGGGAACTCCCGGCTGGTGCTCGCGGAGGGACTGGTGCGCGCTCCATCTCAGCATGCCGGCCCGCGCGGGTCACCCCCCGCGGCAATCGCCTCTGCGTATGCCAGGCATGCGCCCGCGCTCAGACAGCCGCGGTCACGACCGCGGGTCCCGCACCGGGGAGCGGGTAGCCGGCCGCCACCGGCGCCAGGGACGCGGCCGCCTCGGTCAGCGTCCGGCGCAGCCATGCGTGCTCCGGGGTCGCGGCCCGGTCGGGATGCCACCACAAGGTCTCGATCAGTTCCACCCGTCCGAACGGCGGCTCGACCACGGTCAGCCCGAGCGGCACGGCGATGCGCAGAGCCAGCCGCTCGGGGATCACCGCGACGAGGTCGGTGCCGGCGACGAGGAACGGCAGCGGCAGGAATCCCACGGTCATCACCTGAACCTGGCGCCTGACGCCGAACTCGTCCATCACCCGGTCGGCGGGGGTGACGTGGGTGCGTCCGCCGCTGCGCATGGCGTGCGGCAGCGCTGACAGGTCGTCGAGTGTCAGCCGCCCGTCCCGCAGCCGTGAATTGGCCGGATCGACGGCGCAGACGAACCGGTCGCGGAACAGCGGCGCCTGCGAGCCAGGGAACCCGAAGCCGAGCGGGGCAATCAGCGCGTCGCAGTTGCGCAGGCCGTGCTCGGACTCGTGCATGTCGTCAGGGATCGCGTCGAAGTCGATGCGGATGCCCGGCGCGACCTCGGCCACCAGCCGCAGCAGCGGCTCGGCGAGGACGGTGATCGCGTAGTCGGTCGCGTCGATCCGGAAGGCGTGGCGGCTCGTCGCGGGGTCGAAGCGGCTGCCGGTATCCAGCGCCAGCTCCACGAACTGCATCGTCTGCTGGACCGAGGGCACCAGGGCCTTCGCGAACGGGGTGAGCTCGTAGTCCCGCCCTACCCGGATGAGCAGCTCGTCCCGGTAGTGGCGGCGGAGCCGGGCAAGCGCCGTGGACATGGCAGGCTGGCTCTTGCCGATCTTCGCGCCGGCCTTGGTGACGTTGCCCTCCTCGAGCAGCGCCCGCAGCGCGACCATGAGGTTGAGGTCAGTCCCGCCAAGAGACATGCGAGCTCCGTCCCTGGTCGTGGTTAACCCGGCCGTGATCAGCCTATGGTCATCGATAAAACCGCAGGTCGTCACGCTCTCGTTGCAGCATTGTTACTTTTTGGCCAGATTCCCACGTCCGGTGCGCGGCGGGCTACCCGTTACCGTTGGGCCAGTGGACTGAGCAGAGGAGCCAGGGGTGGTGGCCGACGATCCGGGAATCGACCTCAACCTGCTGCTCGCGCTCGGCGCGCTCCTCGAGGACAGGAACCTCACCAGGGCGGGCGAGCGGATCGGGATGAGCCAGCCGGCCATGTCGGCGGCACTGGCCAGGCTCCGCCGTCATTTCGGCGACGACCTGCTGGAGCGCGAGGGGCGCGGATACAAGCGCACGGTCTTTGGCGAGCAGCTGCTGCCCACGGTGCGCGAGGCGCTGCGGCAGATGGACGCGACGATGCAGCGCTCGCCCCGGTTCGACCCGGCCGACTCAGACCGCGAGTTCTCCATTGCCGCCTCGGACTACGCGGTGTGCGTCCTCGCGGATCCCCTCCTGCGCCTGGTCAAGCGGGCAGGCTTGCGCATCAGGCTGAACCTTCATCCGCTCCCGGCCGGGCTGCCCACCGCAAGCCAGGCGCTGTCCATGGACGACGTGCTGATAGGGCCGGTGGGCTACGACTTCCCCGGTAGCCACGTCGAGCTGTTCCGCGACCGGTTTGTCTGCGTCGTCGACCCGCTGAGCTGCGGCCTGGCCGCGGGCGCAACCCTCACTCTGGACGACCTGGCCCGGATGCCGCATGTCGCGCCGACGTTCAAGCCCGGATCCTTCACCCCGGTGGACCGGGTGCTTGAGGAACTCGGCATCAGGCCGCACGTCCAGGTGACCGTCTTCGGCTGGCTATCGGTCCCGTTCGTGCTGGCCGGGACGGCAATGCTGGCCATCATGCCGGAGCGGATGGCCAGGCGGGCCATGCGCACCGCACCGCTGGCCATCCTGGAGCCACCGTTCGGCCTGGTGGAACTCGTGGAGGCCGCCTACTGGCACCCGAGCAGGACCGGGGACCCGGCCATCCGCTGGCTGCTGAGCACCCTGAAGCAGGCGGCAGGCGAGCTCTAAGAAGGCGCGTTTCCTCAGGTCAGCGAGGTATCAGCCAGGCGATGCCTGGCATAGCGAACAAGTATTTCCGCATCGCCGCCCGCAATCTTAGGGTCTGCGGCATGACAGCCGCTCCGTACGCGCTCGGCGTCTTCAGCAGGCCGGAAGCCGCCCGGGGCCACGGTGCCAAGGCTGAGGCATTCGCCGGCCTAGTCTGCGGCGGCCGGGTGCGCGACGTCTCCGGGCTCGGCACGGTCAACGACCTGCTTGCCCGCTGGGACGACGCGCAGCTCCGGCTCGACGAGCTGGCTGCCGCGGCCGTGACTGGCGAAGAGTGGACTGACCTGAGCGGGCTCGACGTCCGCTGCCCGGTGAGTCCCGCCCAGATCCTCCAGTGCGGCGCGAACTACCGCAAGCACGTCGTGGACATCGTGATGGCCGAGCGCCGCGCGGGTCAGCCAGCGAGCGGCCAGGACCCCGGGCTACCGGAGGCCGAGGTCCGCCGGTGGGCCGAGGAAATGATGGACGAGCGCGCCCGGGCCGGTGCCCCGTACGTCTTCGCTGGCCTGCCGAGCGCCCTGACCGGCCCGTACGACGAGATCGTCCTGCCCGACCGGGGCACCAACCACGACTGGGAGCTTGAGCTGGCCGCCGTCATCGGCAAGCCGGCCAGGTACCTGACCAGGACCAACGCCCTCGACCACGTTGCCGGGTACACGATCTGCAACGACATCACCACCCGGTCGCTGGTCTACCGGACGGACCTGAAGGCCATCGGGACGGACTGGCTCGCTGCCAAGAACGCCCCCACGTTCCTGCCCACCGGCCCGTTCCTCGTCCCGGCCAAGTTCATCAGCGACCCGGCGAACCTGCGCATCACGCTCAGGCACAACGGCATCGTCCGCCAGGACGAGACCACCGCCGACATGCTCTTCGACTTGCCCGCCATCCTCGCCTACATCACCGAGATCACCGAGCTACGGCCCGGCGACCTCGTGCTCACCGGCTCCCCGGCCGGAAACGGCATGCACTGGGGTGTCTTCCTCGCCGAGGGCGACCTGCTCGAGGGCGAGATCACCGGCCTCGGCACCCAGCGCAACCGTTGCGTCACTAAGCCCGGCAAGCCGGCCCCGACCTCACCGGACCGAGAGCGATGACAGAGAGCCTCATAACCCACCTGCGCCACGTCGATCTGGCGATCCCTGACTACGAGCGCCAGCTTGCCTTCTACACAGGCACCTGGGGCCTCACCACGGTCGCGGACGACACCGGCATCGCCTTCCTGGCCGCCGAAGGGTCACCGGAGCGGTACGTCATCCGGCTGCGCAAGGACCCGCGCAAGCGACTGGACCTGGTCTCCTTCGGCGCGGCGAACGAGGCGGACGTGGACGAACTTGCCGGGCACCTCATCGCCAGGCGAGTCCAGCTCGCCCAGGAGCCGGGCAAGCTCGGCACCGAGGGGGGAGGCTACGGCCTGCGCTTCTTCGACCTAGACGGCCGGACCGTCGAGGTCTCCGCCAACGTCGCGACCAGGGAGCACCGCAAGGTCGAGGAGCGGGAGTCGATCCCGGTCCGGCTCTCGCACGTGGTCCTGAACGGGACCGACCCCGACCGGACCGCACGCTGGTACGCCGACGTGCTCGGCTTCCGCCTATCCGACACCCTGGCTGGGCACGACATCGGCACGGTCATGAACTTCATGCGCTGCAGCCCCCGCCATCACTCCGTCGCCTTCGCCCGCGGCCCGCACGTTTCCCTGCACCACGTCTCGTTCGAGCTGCGCGGCATCGACGAGTTCATGCGGGGTACCGGCCGGGTGCTCCGCTCGGGCACCCGGATGGTCTGGGGTCCCGGCCGTCACCTGGCGGGCTCCAACACCTTCGCCTACTTCCTCGACCCGCAGCAGAACACGGTCGAGTACACCACCGAGCTTGAAGAGCTCGACGAGGACAGCTGGCACCCGCACGTCTACGACATGCATGACGACTCGGTGCAGGACCAGTGGGGAACCGCGAACCCCATGAACGAGCTGGTCGCCAGGGAGTCATTCAACGACCCGGATCCTGGCCTGTTCGCAGCGCCGCCGGTCTGAAGCCGCGCCCCTCGCCGGGAGCGGATTCGGGCCATCCCCGCCACGTAACAAAAATCAAATAATAACCTAAACCACGCACATCCATCGAAGGAGACATCGATGAGAGCTGTCCAGACGGGCGGCATCGCTGCCCTCGCCCTCGCCGTGGGCCTTGGCCTGGCGGCGTGCTCGTCGGGCTCGGGCTCGCCGGCCGCGACGGCGGCGTCCTCGAGCAAGTGCGGCACGATTCCTGCCACGCTGCCGTCCGACCCGGACGGGGCGCTGGCTGCCCTGCCAGCCAGCGTGCGCGCCCTCTACAACGGCTACCCGGTCCCGGTCTACAAGAGCGCGTTCGCCAGCTGGAAGCCCAAGTCCGCCTCGAATAAGACCATCGGCTTCCTGCTGTCTGAGACCAACAACGGCTACCAGCTGGCCCTGCAGGCGATCCTCGCGGGCATGCTCAAGTCCGCCGGCTACACCGTGGACCAGGTGACCTCCTCCGATGAGGTGACCGACCAGGTGGCCGACTTCAACCAGATGGTGGAGAGCAAGGTCGCCGCGATCGTCTACGAGCCGCTGTCGTCGAGCGCCTTCACCACCGCCGCCGCCAACGCCGCGGCGGCGGGCATCCCGTCCATCTCGGTGCTGAACTCCGTCGCCTCCGCAGACACCATCTCGGTCGGTGCCAACGACTGGCTGCAGGGCGCCGAGCTTGGCGCGCAGGTGGCCAGGGACATCGGCGGCTCGGGCAGGGTGCTCGACGTGCACGGCATCGCCGGGGTGGCCATCGATACCGCTGCGTTCGACGGCGTCAAGGCCGTGTTCGCGCGGTGCCCTGGCATCTCCACCAACGACACGATCTACGACCAGTTCGCGGATTCCACGGCCAAGACCGACGTGCAGACCTACCTGGAGACCCACCCGCAGAAGATCGCCGCCGCGATCACCTCGGGGGCGGGTGCGACCGGCGTCATGGAAGGCTTCCAGGCCGCAGGCAAGGCCGTCCCCGAGATCGCCAACGACTCAATGGAGGATGGCGAGCTGGCGTACTGGTACCAGCACGCCTCCACCTACAAGGGAGTTGGCATCACGACAACCCCGCCGCAGCTCGCTACGGCGACCCTGGACATCGTGCAGGCGCTGTTCGCCGGCAAGGGCGTGGAGATCTCGGCCATCGTGCTGAACACCCCGCTGGTCACCAACGCCAACGTCGCGCAGTGGTACGCGTCCGGCATGACCACCTCCTCCACCGGGAACGCGAGCGGCCCGTCGAACCTCAACGTGCTGCCGAGCTCGGAGCTGGCCGTCGTCCTGGGCTGACACGCCCCGACTGCCACGTGACGATGACCCAGACTCACGCCCCGCAAACCGCGGCCACGGCCCCGCCCTCGACCCTGCTCCGGATCGAGGGCGTGACCAAGGCCTTCGGCCCCACCACCGCGCTGCGCGGCTGCTCGCTTGAGCTCCGGGCCGGCGAAGTGCACGCGCTGATGGGAGAGAACGGCTCGGGCAAGTCCACCCTGGTCAAGATCCTTGCCGGGGTGCACCGTCCGGACGGCGGTCAGGTGCTCATCGAGCAGTCGCCGCTGCGCGCGGGCAGCCCGCGCGCAGCGGCGGCGGTCGGGGTCGCCACGGTGTTCCAGGAAGTCCAGACCGTGCCGGGGCAGTCCGTGCTTGACAACCTCTGGCTCGGCCTGGACGGCATCGTGCGGCGGGCGCCGTCCTCGGCGTCGCCGGCCGACCGGCGGGCACGCGCGCAGGCCGTGCTGGCCGAGCTGCTGGGCGGCTGCCCGGAGGCCCTGCTCGCCGCGCCGGCCAGGTCGCTGTCGCTGAGCGAACGCCAGGCCGTCGCCGTCGGGCGTGCGCTGCTGCGGTCGCCCAAGGTGCTGATCCTCGACGAGGCGACCTCGGCACTCGACATCGCGACCAGGGACCGGCTGTTCGCGGTTATCCACCGCCTGACCTCCGCTGGCGGCGCGGTGCTGTTCATCTCGCACCGCATGGACGAGGTGACCGAGATCGCCGACCGGGTGACCGTGCTCCGGTCCGGCGAGTCCATCGCCACGCTGGGCCGAGCCGAGGCATCTCCGGCGCGCCTCGTCGAACTGATGACCGGCGGCGAGCACCTGGTCCAGGCCGAGGCCCAGGCCGACGCGGCCGCGGCGGCGCCATCCACGGCTGCCGGGCCGGCGCAGGCGAGCGACGCCGTGCTCGCCGTCGCGGGGCTGAGCCTGCGGGCCGGCGAGATCGTCGGCCTGGCGGGCCTGGAGGGCCAGGGCCAGGACGAGTACCTGAAGGCGCTCCGGGTCGCGTCCGCCGATGTCCCGATCGCGTACGTGGCCAGGGACCGCCGCGAGGAGTCAATCTTCCCGCCGCTGTCCGTCCGGGAGAACTTCGCCGCCGCAACGCTCGCGCAGGACAGCCGGGGGTGGCTCATCTCCGCCCGGCGGGCGGCGGCACGGTTCGCCGCCTATGCAGACCGGCTGAAGATCCGGCTGGGCCGCGACACTGACGCGATCACGACGCTGTCGGGCGGCAACCAGCAGAAGGTCGTCATCGCCCGCGCACTGGCCAGCGGTCCCAAGGTCCTGCTGCTCAACGACCCCACGCGCGGCGTCGACATCGGCGCCAAGCGCGACATCTACGCGCTGCTGCGCGAACTGGCTGCCTCCGGCATGGCGATCGTCATGCTGTCCACCGAGGTCGACGAGCACCTGGAGCTCATGGACCGCGTTCTGGTCTTCCGCGACGGCCAGCCTGCCGCCGAGCTGGGCCGCGCGGCGCTGAGCCGCACCGCGATCGTGACTGAGTTCTTCGGCACCACCGCGGCTCCTAGGCCGGGTCCGGCGGGTCCGGCGCCAGGCCAGGCGGCCGGCCCGGACTCTGGGCCGGGTCCAGCCGGGCAGCGCCGCGGCGCCGGCCGCGTGCCCGCTCGTCTCGGCGCACGCCGTGACCGCGCCTGGGAACTGCCGGCCGTGCTGGCGGTCGTGCTGCTTGCCGCCAACTTCATCGCGCAGCACTCGCTGCTGTCCTGGTCGGCCTGGCCGATCACGTTCGCCGAGCTGGCGACCCCGGCGCTGCTGGCGATGGCCTCCACCCCCGCGATCCTGGGCGGCGGTATCGACATCTCCCTTGCCCCGCTGTTCACCCTGGTCTCAGTGATCATCGAGGTGGCACTGCTCGGCCACGGCATCACCAGCGCCTTCGTCGTCATCCCCGTCGCGGTCCTGGCCGGCGCGCTGATCGGGGCGGTCAACGGGGTGCTCGTCAACTACGGCAGGTACCAGGCCGTGGTCGCGACGCTGTGCATGAACTTCATCCTGTCCGGATTCGCCCTCGGCTACGCGCCCTCCCCCGTTTCCGGGGAAACGGGCTGGCTCACGGACCTCGGCTCGACGGCCGGCGGCGTGCCTGGCGGGCTGATCCTGCTCGCCGTCCCGCTGCTGGCCTGGTGGGGGCTGGGCCGCACCCCGTTCGTCAAGACGCTGCTCGCCGTCGGCGGCAGCGAGACCACCGCGTACACCGCAGGGGTGAACGTCGCGGCCGTGCGCACTCTGGCGTACACGCTGGGCGGCGCCATCGCCGGCCTGGCGGGCGTGGCGATCGTAGCCCAGCTCCACCAGGCCGAAGCCGACTCGGGTTTCGTCATCCCGTTCATCCTGCTGGCCCTGGCCGCGGTGGCGATCGGCGGCGTCTCCATGACCGGCGGGCGCGGCGGCCTGCTCGGCGCGCTGCTCGGCGCGGCAGTCATCTTCCTGATCGAGAACCTGCTCGGCGTGCTCGGCCTGTCCTCGTTCTGGTCGCAGGCCGTCTACGGCGCCACGCTCATCGCCGCGGTGGTGTTCGCCGCGCTCGCCGTTGCCCGCACCGGCCGCACCAGAAGGAGGGCGAACGCATGACCAGCCTCGCTCCCGCATCAGCCCCGGCGCGGGCCGACACGGCACTGCGCGCGGCGCGGCGGATCGCCGTGGTGCAGCGCAGGATCCCGGTGCTGCAGATCGTCGTGCTGATCGCGCTCGTCCTCTACGTCGGGTCCGCCGACGGTGACTTCACCTGGGGCGACCTGTGGGCGCCCATCCTGCTCCAGGCTTCGTTCCTCGGCATCGCCGCGGCCGGCCAGACCCTGGCGATCCTGGTCGGCGGCCTGGACTTCTCGATCGCCGCCTACATCGTGGCGGGGAACCTGCTCACCACTCACCTGACCGGCCTGGAGCACTGGAACTTCGCGCTCTGCGCGCTGATCGTGCTCGCCATCTGCCTGGCCGGCGGCGGCCTGTCCGGCTGGCTGTGTCATCGCTTCGGCCTCGAGCCCCTCGTCGTCACGCTCGGGATGAGCTCGGTCGTGGTCGGCGTGCTCCTCGGCACCGACTCGACCCTGGTTAACGGCGCTGGCCCCGGCTGGCTCCAGTCCTTCACCGCGCAGTCGTCCAAGACCTTCGGCATCCCGCTTCCGCCGATCGTCGCCGCCTGGATCGTGCTCGCGGCCATCATCACCGTGATCCTCGCCAAGACCCCGCTCGGGCGGCGGCTTTACCTGGCGGGCTCCGGGCCGAAGGCCGCCGATCTTGCGGGCATCTCCACCCGGCGGGTCTGGACCAGCGTCTACGCCACGAGTGCGGTGCTGGCCGGCCTGGCCGGAGTCCTGCTGGCCGGGTTCAGCACCGGCGGCGACACCAACGTGGGGAACAACTACCTGTTCCCCGGACTGGCCGCGGTGATCGTCGGCGGCACCATGATGGGCGGCCGCGGCGACTACCTGCGGACGTGTCTCGGTGCGCTCATCATCACCGCGCTGAACTTCCTCATCTCGGTGCTGAACGTCAATGCCGCCGCCGCCCAGGTCGTCTTCGGCGCGATCATCCTGCTCACCGTCGCCCTGTACGGGCGGGAGCGAAGGCTCCGTGACCGCGTGTAACCAGATGCCGACTGACTTCGCGAGGACACCGAATCGATGAGAATGCACCACGCCGGGATCAGCGTCCCTGACCTGGACCGCTCGCTGGCCTGGTACTGCGCGGCGCTCGGCCTGCGGCCGGGGTTCCGGTTCGAGGTGCCACGGCTCGGGCTGCGCGGCGGGTTCGCGGTCGGGGACGATGGCAGCGGCGTAGAGCTTATCGAGGTGACCGGGTCGGTGCCCGGCGTCGCGAAGACCGACCCGCCCACAGCCAACGCGGTGCACGGCTACAACCATGTGTGCTTCCAGGTCGCCGACCTGGAGGCCGCCTACGCCCGGCTGATCGCTCACGGCGCGGTCGGAGTCTGGGACCCGCGCGAGTCGCCAGAGCCGGGGATGCGGATGGCCTACGTCACCGACCCGGACGGAAACCTGATCGAGCTGGTGGCGGGCCAATGACTGGCCCGTTCGCTGGCCAGTTCCTCCGCAGCGGCGATGCCGGGTTCGAGCTTGCCGCGGTCAGCCGCATCTTCAACCACCGCCGGCCATCGCGGCGGCCCGCCGCGGTGCTGCACGCCGCCAGCATCGCCGATGTCGCCGCCGGGGTGCGGCTCGCCAGGGCCGAAGGGCTGCGCGTCGCGGTCCGCGCGGGCGGGCACAGCTGGGCCGCCTGGTCGCTACGCGAGGACGCGCTGCTCATCGATCTCGCCGCATTCACCGGCATGAGCTACGACTCGGGCAGCGGGACCGTCACCGTTGGCCCGGCGGTCCGCGGCGGCCTCGACCTCGACCCGTTCCTGGCCGCCCGCGGCCGGTTCTTCGCCGCCGGGCACTGCCCCTCGGTGGGGCTCGGCGGCTTCCTGCTCCAGGGCGGGATGGGATGGAACTGCCGTGGCTGGGGCTGGGCTGCCGAGGCGATCGAGGCCATCCAGGTAGTGACCGCCGATGGCGATGTCGTCTGGTGCGACGAGGCCGAGAACGCAGACCTGTTCTGGGCGGCCCGTGGCTCAGGGCCCGGCTTCTTCGGCGTGGTCACGGCATTCCGGCTGCGGACCAGGCCACGGTACCGGGAGCTGATGCAGAGCACGTACGTCTACCCGGCCGCCGCGGCCGCCGACGTGCTCGGCTGGCTGCACCGGGCCCGGCACGACGTGCCGCCGTCGGTCGAGCTGGTCGCGGTCGGGATCACCCCGCCGCTGCCGCCGGAGGTCAGCCACGACGGACCAGTGCTCGTGGTGGACGGGGTGAGCTTCGACGGGGAGGACGGCGCGCTAGCGGCGCTTGACACCTGCCCCGTCGCGGCGAAGTCGCTGGTACGCAGGGTCGCCGAGCCGGTCACAATCGGCGAGCTCCGTGCGGAGCAGCTGCGCGCTAACCCCGAGGGACACCGCTACGTCGTCGACAATGCCTACCTGGCCGGGCCGGCCGACTCGCTGATCCCGGCCATCACGCCCGCGTTCACGCAGCTGCCCACCGCCAAGTCGTTCTCGCTCTGGTTCGACCTCGCGCACCTGCCGGCCCGACCGCTGCCGGACATGGCCCTGTCGGTGCAGACCGACCTCTACTTCGCTACCTACGTGGTGTGCGAGTCGCCATCGCAGGACCAGACGTGCCGGTCGTGGTTGTCCGCGACCATGCGCAGTATCGAGCCGTTCTGCGCCGGGTGCTATCTCGGCGACAGCGATCTCGCGGTGCGGCCAGGCCGGTTCATGAGCGCCCCGGCGTGGGACCGCTTCCGCCAGATCCGGGCGGCACGTGATCCCGGCCTGCTGTTTGCCGGCTACGACGTCGCCGACGAGTCCCTGCTGAACGTCATGGCCGGCCACCCGGCCATGACCGACTGACTGATTACCCGGAGGCAGAGCAGTGAGCAGCATCTACCTGAAGGAAGCAGTGCCCGCCGCGCAGGTCGCGCAGGACCTGGCGGAAGTGCGGGCGACCGTCGCCTCGGTCATAGCCGACATCCGGGCGCGGGGCGACGAGGCGGTCCGCGAGTACTCGGCCAGATTCGACGGCTGGTCCCCTGACGACTTCCGGCTCGCCGAGGGACAGGTGAAGGACATCGTCGAGGGCCTCCCTGACCAGGTGATCGAGGACATCCAGTTCGCCCAGGCGCAGGTGCGCGGCTTCGCGCAGGCGCAGCTGGCGTCGATGACGCAGATCGAGGTGGAGACGCTGCCCGGCGTTTTCCTCGGCCACAGGCACCTGCCGGTCTCCTCGGCCGGCGCCTATATCCCCGGTGGCCGCTATCCGCTGACCGCCTCGGCGCATATGACCGTGCTCACGGCCAAGGCTGCGGGGGTGAACCGGGTCGTCGCGTGCACGCCGCCGATCCGCGGCCAGATCCCTGCCGCGACGGTGGCGGCGGCGCACCTGGCCGGCGCGGATGAGATCTACCTGCTGGGCGGCGTCCAGGCGGTGACGGCGCTTGCCCTGGGAACGCAGACCATCGCCAAGGTCGACCTGCTCGCCGGACCGGGCAACGCCTACGTGGCCGAGGCCAAGAGGCAGCTGTTCGGCGAGGTCGGCATCGACTTGCTTGCCGGGCCGACGGAGATCCTGGTGATCGCGGATGGGACGGCCGACCCGGAGGTCGTTGCGGTTGACCTGCTGTCCCAGGCTGAGCACGGCCCGGACTCCCCGGCGATCCTGGTGACGACGTCCCGGTCGCTGGGCGAGACCGTGCTGGCGTATATCGAGGCGATCCTCCCGGCGATGCCCACGAACGACTTCGCCGGGCAGGCCTGGCGGGACCACGGGCAGGTTATCGTCACCGACGGCGTCGACGAGGCGTTCGCGGTCGCGGACTCCTTCGCGGCCGAGCATGTCGAGGTGCTGACCGCATCGCCACGGGATGCCCTGGACAGGATGCGCAACTACGGCGCGCTCTTCCTGGGCGAGGGCACCTGCGTCTCCTATGGCGACAAGGTGATCGGGACCAACCACGTACTGCCGACCAGGGGCGCGGCGCGGTATACCGGCGGTCTGTGGGTCGGGAAGTACCTGAAGACTGTCACCTACCAGGAGGTGCGCGACCCCGAGTCGAGCGCGCTGCTCGGCGACGTCTGCGGCCGCGCGTCCCGGGTCGAGCTTTTCGAGGGCCATGCCCGTTCCGGCGACATCCGCGCCGCCAAGGTCCGCGGCACCCGCCCTGACTGGCTCGCGCAGGCCCTGGACCAGCTCTGATGGTCACTTTCACGGAAACGGGCCTGTCCGGCGAACTGGCCGGCCGCACCGCACTGGTCACCGGCGCGGGCAATGGCCTCGGGCGGGCGATCGCGCTCGCGCTGGCCGGGGCTGACGCTCGGGTGATCCTCGTCGGTCGCACCGCGGCCACGCTGGGCGGGACGGCTGACCTGATCGGCGACGCGGACCTGGCGCGGGTGGAACCCTGCGACGTGTCCTCGCCCGCGGCCGTCGGAGCCCTGCAGGACTCGCTCGCCGCCGAGCACATCGACATCCTGGTCAACAACGCCGGCATCGGCGGGCCGGTGAAGGCCCTGACCGACATCGAGCCAGCCGAGTGGGATGGCGTGTTCGGCACGAACGTGCGGTCCGTCTACCTGATGTGTCGCGCGTTTCTGCCCGCCATGTACGCGCGGGGTAAGGGCGACGTCATCAACATCGCCTCGGTCACCGGCAAGCGCCCGCTGACCAGGCGCACCCCGTACGCGGCCGCGAAGATGGCAGTTCTCGGCCTCACCCGGACCCTTGCCTTCGAGGCCGGGACGCTCGGCGTCCGGGTCAACAGCCTGTCGCCGGGACCATGCCGCGGTGACCGGATGACGCGGAACTTCACCGCCGAGGCGGCCGCCACCGGGACCTCCTACGCCCAGGCGGAGGAGACATTCGTCGCCCGCGCCGCCCTGTCCCGGCTTGTCGAGGAGGACGAGGTGGCGCTCGCGGTGCTGGCGATGCTCCGCATGCCGGGCCTGTGCGGCGCCGACATCGACCTGTCCGCAGGCATGATCGCGCCGGCCTGAGCCATGACGCGGGAACCAGTTGTGAGGAGCGCATCGTGACCGTTTCGTCGGCCCTGGTCGTCGGAGGCGGCATCACCGGCAGCGTGCTTTCGGTCGCCCTCGCCCAGCGCGGGGTGAACGTCGACCTGGTGGAGATCAGCCCGGTCTGGCATGGCGTCGGGCATGGCATTACGGTCCAGGGCAACGCGCTCGCCGCCCTCGCCAAGGTCGGGGTGCTCGAGGAGGTGCTGCGGCGCGGCGTGCCGTTCAACCAGATGCGCATGCGGCAGGCCGACGGCTCGCTGATCGCGGAGGTGCCCACGCCGCGCACCGGCGGCGAGCGGCTGCCCGCCACCCTCGGTGCGCTGCGCTCCGACATCCAGGCGGTGCTGTGCGAGCGGGTCTACGCGGCAGGCGTAAGCGTCCGGCTCGGGCTGAGCGTTCGGGCTATCAGCCAGGACGCCCAGCGTGCGCACGCCGAGTTCACCGACGGCAGCACCGGCAGCTACGACCTGATCGTCGGCGCGGACGGCATCAGGTCCGCAGTCCGCGCGCTGCTCGGCATCACCACGACGCCGCAGCCGACCGGCATGTCGATCTGGCGGGTGGTCGCGGACCGGCCAGCCGAGATGGAATGCGCCGAGGTCTATTACGGCGGACCCCGGTACAAGGCCGGCTACAGCCCGATCTCGGCCGCCAAGTGCTATGCGTATCTGCTCGACGTCGACGGCAGGCTCCCCGACTTCGGCGCCGAGCCGCCCTGGCAGCTCATGTACGACAGGTCGGACGGCTACGGCGGCACCTGGGGCAAGATCCGGCAGACCATCGGCCCGGACTCCGATGTCTCGCACACGCGGATCGAATGGCTGCTGGTCGACGACCCCTGGCACCGGGGCCGCGCGATCGTGATCGGCGACGCCGCGCATGCCTGCCCGCCGCTGATCGCCCAGGGCGCAGCCATGTGCGCCGAGGACGCCGTCGTCCTTGCCGGGCTCGTCACCGGCGACCTCCCGCTCGAGCAGGCGCTGCCCGCGTTCATGGCGCGCCGCCTGCCGCGCGTCGAGCTTGTCGTGCGCAACTCGCTGCAGCTGGTCCGCTGGGAAATGGGCCTTGAACCGCACACCGAGGCGGATGTCGCGCGCACGATGAGCTCGACCCTCGGCTTCCTCGCGACCGCGGAGGCGTGAGCAGTGACGACACGACGGCTCCGGCATGCCAAGCCAGTGATCGACGCCCACGGGCATCTGCTCGTGCCCGAGGCGAACGCGCTTGCCGAGTGGCACCCGCGCGAGGCCGCAGACGCGGCGGCCGAGCGGGCAGCCTTTACCGAGGCGAGCATCGCGGCCAACCAGGCCCAGATCAGGCGCGTATGGCCGCAGCTCACCTCGGTCGAGCGGCGGCTGGCCGACCTCGACGCCATCGGCGTGGACGTCCAGCTTGTCGGTCCGATGCCGATGCACCGGTACTGGGCCGAGCCCGAGCTTGCCGGCAAGCTCACCACGACGATCAACGAGGCCGTCGCCGCGCACTGCGCTCAGGGCCAGGGCCGGCTGTACGGCCTTGGCACCCTCCCGCTCCAGCATCCCGGCCTTGCGGTCCGCGAGCTTGACCGCGCCATCGGTGACCTCGGCCTCAAGGGCGTCAGCGTGTCCACTAACGTCGACGGCCGGGAACTCGCCGATGCTGCCTTCGACCCGGTGTGGGAGGCGGCTGCCGACCTGGGCGCGGTGGTATTCATCCACCCGTGGGGGTGCAGCCTGGGGACGCGCCTCGGCGCGCATTTTCTCGGGAACACCTTCGGCCAGCCCGCCGAGACGGCCCTGGCACTGTCTCACCTGATCTTCGGCGGCACCCTGGACCGCCATCCCGGCCTCAAGCTGCTGGCCGCCCACGGCGGCGGCTTCCTGCCGACCTACATCGGCCGCTCCGACCATGCCTGGTCACAGCGTCCCGATGCGCGCGGCTGCGCGCACCCGCCAAGCACCTACCTGCGCCGCATCTGGTACGACGCCCTCGTCTACACCCCGCATGCGCTTCGTCACCTGATCGAGGCGGCCGGTGCCGACAAGGTCGTGCTCGGCACGGACTACCCCTTCGACATGGGCGCCACCGACCCGGTGGAGCGGGCCGCCGCAGCCGGCCTGCCCGCCGCGGACCTGACTGCGATCCTCAGCGGCAACGCGATCACCCTTCTTTCCCTGGGTCACCGCCGTCCTTAGCCAGCACGCCGTTCGGCAGCCGCCGGTAGGACCGCGAGGCGTTCCTGGCAATCTTTGCCTCGACCTCGTGCTGCAGGTCGACGCCGGTCATCTCGGCCAGCCCGAACAGGTAGATTGCGATGTCGGCAAGCTCCTCGCCCAGGCCGGCGCTGCCGGTGCGCCAGGCCTCAAATGCCTCGGCCAGCTCGCCTTGCAGCAGGCAGAACTCCAGCGGCACATCCGTGGTGTTGAATCCCTTGGCGACCTTGTTCTGCCAGGCCAGCTGCTGCGCTGACTGGATGTCCATGTCCCTCCCGGAGTGCCTCGGGCAGCCTGCGGCCGGCCTGCTCAGTCCGGATTGCCGTCGCCAGGGCCGGCCGGCTGCCCGGCGTCCGGGCCGCCGCCGGGCTCGGCAGGCGGCTCGGGCTCACCACCGAGGCCGACCGAGACCTGCCGCTCGGGAGCCTGGACCGGACGCCGGCCGTCTAGCTTGCGGATCCCGTAGATCGGCGGCGCCGGGAGATTGGCGAAGCTGGTGATCGCGGTGCCGACGATCGTCGCCTCGACAACGTGGTCCTTGCCGAGCGGCAGCATGGGGCACCGCCGGTGCGAGATCCTGGTCTGCATCTCGCGCACCACGACACCCTCAGCGCCCATCCGCACCAGGTCAAGCTGCAGCTCGTTCCGCGCGTCGGTGCGCACCTGCCGGACCAGATAGGTGTAGCCGTCGACCTCGACGTTTCCCGACCAGACGCCTGTCTGGTTCCTGACTGCCCAGTCGTCATGGCGATAGCCGACGGCGACGCCGAGCGCCAGGCCCACTGGTATCCAGCCGTGCGCGACCAATTTGGTGAAGTCCTGGCCGGACAGGTCGGAAGCGAACGGCGGTGCGTGACTGACCACGCCAGGGGCGCGCACCGCCGTCCCGAAGGCGCGGAACTCAAGCACGTCCTCGTCCCCGGCGAACGGGCCGATCGTCAGCGTGACCCCGATGACGCCAAGGCCGCCGAGCGCGGAGCACTCCGCGAGCATCCGGCCGAGTGCGGACCGGCGGGCCGAGTAGAGCACCGAGACCAGCGGGCGCGCGGAGCCGATCGCCGCGGCGCCGGTGGGCGGTACCGGCAGGACCCGGCCAGTGGCAGCGGGCCGGTAAGGCAGGCCGCCCTCGCCGGGACGCATCGCCCGGCCGTACGGGCACTCCTCATCGCCGGCGTCGCCGACACTGTAAACCGCGGCGCCGAGCACCTGGCCGACAGGCTGGAAGCCGACCTTGGATAGCGCGGCGAACTCGTTAACATCCAGCGACGAGCCCCAGGTGCGCGCGTTCCGCATTTCCTGCAGCCGGGCTGCGGCGGCAGGCGGCAAGCCCTGCGCGGGTTGCGGCCCGTTGGTCATCGGCGTCAGGCGTCGAGGCTGAGCACCATCGTGGGCGTCTGGATGACGTGATCGTCGCGCAGCGGCCGGACAGCCGTGCCGATCGCGAAGAACTCCGTCGTGTGCGAGCCCCAGGTATGGCTGTGCTGGCGCAGCTGGACGCCAACGATGCCCTCGGCGGCCAGTTCCTCCGCCTCGGCCTGCATCCGGGTCATCGCCAGTTCACGCGCGTCGTACAGGGCCTGGGTGAACTGGTCAAGCTCGACGTTGCGCCCGATGTTGCTCATTTTGCTGCCGAGCCGCTGATGCGCGATGTGGTAGACGCACGAGCCCATGACCATGCCGAGCGGGGCGTACCCGGCCCGGATCAGCGTCCAGAAGTCCTGCCCGGACAGGTCGGAGGTGAACGGCATGCCCTTGTTGTTGCGCCAGTTGGTCACGCCGCCCCCGCCAGCATCGGGCTCCGCGATCACCGCGGTGCCGACCGCGATGAACTCGGCGATGTCGGCACCGAACTCCTTCATCTCCACGTCGAGCCGGACGCCGACCACGCCGTCGGCGCCCAGCGCCTGCGCCTCGGCCTCCATCCGGGTCATCGCCAGCTCGCGCGCGTGGTACATGGCCTGGGACAGCACGTCCAGCTCCTGGCTCTGGCCCCACCGCCCAATCTGCAGCCCCACGTGGTAGATCGAGCTGCCGAGCACCAGGCCCACCGGACGAAACCCGACCTCGCGCACCAGCAGGAACTCGTTCACTGACAGGTCCGACGTGAATATCGCGCCTGGCTGCCCCGGCCGCAGCTCGGCGAGCCTGCGCATCGCGTCCTGGGGCACTCCCAGGACCTGCATGTCGGTGCCCTGCTGCTCGCTCATCGATGCTCCCTGTTGCCGTCTGCCTGTGCTTGTGCCGCGCCTGCCGTCGCCCGGCCTGTCAGCCGCCCAGGCGGACGCGCGCCGCCTGCCGCCGCTGCGGGTCCAGCGACATGATCGCCAGCGGCGGCGGCAGCTCTGGGTGCCTCCGCCGGCCGAAGTGGGCGATCGCCGTGCCGATAATCATCGCCTCGACCACGTGGTCGCGGCGCCCCTCCTGCATCGGGCACTCGTGCTCCCCGATCCGGACGGTCATGTCCTGCAAGACGACGCCGTCAGCGCCATGCCTGGCCACGTCGCGCTCGAGCTGGAGCCTGGCGTCGTGCCTGGTGGCATTGACCAGTTCCGTATAGCCGCTCACCTCGGTGTTGCCTGATCCCCATCTGGTCTGGTTGACGGTGAGCCAGTCGTCGTGCCTGGCGCCGATCGAGATGCCGAGGACCAGGCCAGCCGGCACCCAGCCGTCCAGGATGAGCTTGGCGAAGTCCTGGCCGGTCAGGTCGGAGGTGAACGGCTCGCGCAGCCGCTGGCCGCCGGGCGCCCTGATCGCGGTCCCGATCGCCTTGAACTCCAGGCCCCCGGCCGGGAACGGGCCGACCGTGAGCCGGACACCGACGACGCCGTCACCGCCGAGTTCCCGGCACTCCGTTGTCATCCGGCTGATGGCGCTGCGGCGTGCCTCGTACAGCGTCTGCACCAGGGGGCCGTATGCGTTGTACCGGCCGCTGCCCGAGGTGACGGTGACGCTGTTATAGGGCGTGACGCCGAGCGCCCCCATCCGCGCGATGCCATAACCGGTGCCGTACGACGGGCAGCCGTATCCCCCGGTGTAGCCGACGTTGTAGACGGCCGCGCCGAGCACCTGCCCGACGGGCTCGAAGCCCGTGCTCCTGATGGAGGCGAACTCCTCCACCGACAGCGCCGAGCCCCACGTGCCGCTGCGGCGGATCTCGGCCATCCTGGCCTGCGCCGCAGGCGGGAGGCCGCCGCCAGGGTCCACAGTCAAATTGTGCCCCCTTGCTGCGCTTTCTGGCGCGCAACCTACCTTACAAGACCATCATCCCCGGGGCCTCGTGCCACCCCGGACCCGCCGCTGCGCCACGGCGAGGTGCCGCCCGGACAGTCCCGGCGACAGGCTAGTTTCCCCAATCGTCATCGTCGTCGTACGCCTCGTTGCGGCGCTTGACAGTCTCCTGCCAGTTCTCCGCGGCCTCCCGTGTCGGGTAGGGCCCGAGCCGATCCTTGCCGGGGCAACCGGGTCCCTGCTCCACCCGGTGATCTTTCAGGCAATACCACCAGCTCTTGTCATCGTCCATGACCACTAGACTTGCAGATGATGGCAACTATCCTCCAGCCCGGCCGGGTCTCCCCGCAGCGCGACGTGCCCGCGGAGATCGCGCGCCCTGAGTACGTGGGCAGGCGTGCCCCGCGCGGCGGTGAGCGGGACGTCAAGGATGCAGAGACGATCGAGCTGATGCGCGTCGCCGGGCGGATCGCCGCCCAGGCCCTGGCGGAGGTAGGCCGGCACGTCGCGCCAGGCATGAGCACAGACGAGCTTGACCGGATCGGGCACGAATTCCTGTGCGACCACGGCGCCTACCCGAGCACCCTCGGCTACCGCGGATTCCCCAAGTCGCTCTGCACCTCGCTGAACGAGGTGATCTGCCACGGCATCCCCGACGACACCGTGATCGCCGACGGTGACATCGTCAACATCGACATCACCGCATTCATCGGCGGAGTGCACGGCGACACCAACGCGACATTCCTGGCAGGCGACGTCAGCGAAGAGTCCCGGCTGCTGGTGGAGCGGACCAGGGAAGCCATGATGCGCGGCATCCGCGCGGTGGCGCCAGGTCGTCCGCTGAACGCCATCGGGCGTGTCATCGAGTCCTACGCGCGCCGGTTCGGCTATGGCGTCGTGCGTGACTTCACCGGGCATGGCATCGGCACTACGTTCCACTCCGGCCTGGTCGTTCCGCACTTCGACGACCCGGCTGTCAGGGAGGTCATGGAGCCGGGCATGACGTTCACCATCGAGCCGATGCTGACCCTGGGCACCATCGAGTACGACATCTGGCCGGATGGCTGGACCGTAGTCACCGCAGACCAGCGCCGCACGGCCCAGTTTGAGCACACGCTCGTGGTCACGCAGGACGGCTACGAGATCCTTACCCTGCCCTGACGGCAGCGCTCGCGGTCGCCGGCTATGCGGCGGCGGGCTCCGCGCTCGGCTGCCCGGTGACCTCCGGCAGCGGGTGACCTGATCGCCGGGCAGCGCCGCGCGGTTCCGGGTGCGATACCTCGCACGCCAGGCTCCGGCCCGGCAGCCACGACAGCCAGCCGGGCAGGTACCAGGCGCGCTCGCCGAGCAGGGCCAGCGCGGCCGGCAGCACCACGCCGCGCACCAGGGTGGCGTCGACGAGCACGGCGGCCGCCAGCCCGACCCCGAGCATCTTGACGTCGATCATGGACAGCGTTGCGAAGATCGAGAACACCGCGACCATGATGACGGCCGCGCTGGACACCACTCCGGCGCTGCGGCCGACGCCCTCGATGATCGAGTCGGCCGCGCTCGCCCCGCCGCTCCAGGTCTCCCTGATCCGGCTGAGGATGAAGACGTGGTAATCCATGCTGAGCCCGAACAGCATGACGAAGGTGAACAGCGGCACCCAGGGCACCAGCGCGCCGAACGAGGTAAAGCCGAGCAGCGACTGCAGGTGCCCGTCCTGGAAGATCAGCGTCACGAGCCCGTAGGCGGCGCCGACCGACAGCAGGTTCAGCCCGATCGACACCACCGGGATGGTCACGCTGCGGAACGCCGCCATCAGCAGGACGAAGGCCAGCAGCGCCACGACCGCGAAGACGATCGGAGTCCGCGCGTCCAGCGTGGAGGCGAAGTCGTAGTTAGCCGCGGTGTTCCCGGTCACCGAGAAACTGGTGCCTGGCACCCGGCCTATCGTCGCGGGCAGTATCCGGTTCTGCAGCGCGAGCAGCGCATTGACCGATGCGTGGTCTGAGCCATTGCCCGCCAGCGGGACCTGGACAACCAGGCCGCGACCGCCGGCCACCTCGGTTGCCACGATGGGCCCCCGGATCGGGCCCGACGGGGTGGCTCTAGCCTGCAGCGCGGCCAGTTCCTGTGCCATCTGCCGGCTGTGCAGCTCAGATCCGGTCACCACGACATCCGCCGGCGCGGGTCGGCCGGGGAACTCATGCTGGATGTCGGTCAGGACCTTGACCACGCCCAGGTTGCTCGGCAGGTCGATGCCCGGCGTGCCGATCCGCATTCCGAGCGCCGGGGCGCCCAGTGCCAGCAGGGCCGCGACGGCGACGCCGCCAAAGATCAGCGGCCGCCTTACGACGCGGCGCGCGATACCCGCCCAGAACCTGCACGGCCTGGCCTGGTTTCTCAGCTTGCCAAGACCCGGCAGCCTGCCGCGGTCGGCCCAGGGTCCCAGCCACGCCAGCAGCGCCGGCAGGAATGTGACCGAGCCCACGACGGCCACCCCGACGACCATGATCGTTCCGACCGCAATGCCGGTGAAGACGTCAATCCCGGTGAGGAAGAGGCCGGCCAGCGAGATCATCACGGTCAGGCCCGATATCAGGATGGCCTTCCCTGAGGTGGCAGCCGCGATCCTGACCACCGACTCGCTGTCGCGTCCGGCGGCTCGTTCCTCGCGCTCCCTGCGCAGGTAGAACAGCGAGTAGTCGACTCCGACTGCCATCCCGATGACCAGCACCAGCTCCGAGGTCCCGGTGCCGACCGGCAGCCAGTGCGACGCGATGCTCAGCAGCGATACGGCGGTTACCACGGCGGTCGCGGCCAGCAGGACCGGAATGCCCGCCGCGATCAGGGCCCCGAATACGGCGATCAGCAGGATCAGGGTGAGCGGGATGGAGGTCCACTCCGACTGGCGGAAGTCGTGACTGAGCAGTGCATTGGCGACCCGGTCGGTGCTCGCGTCCCCGGCCTCGCGCACCAGCAGCTGCGGGTGGGCAGCCTGGATCTTGCTGACCGCCGCGAGGTCGGCGAGCACGGTCGAGTCGGCCTTCGCATTCGGGCCCGCGACGTTGAAGGTGACCAGGGCCGCCAGCCCGTGGTCGGACCGCAGGCTTCGCCCCTCCGGGCCGAACGGGGCCCGGATGTCGTCGGCCGCCTTGGGCAGCGCCGACAGCGCCAGGACGACGTCACGGGCGACCCGCCGCACCTGGCCTGCGGCCTCGCTCTCGAGCCGCCGCTCGCCCGAGCGCGCCTCGATCAGCACGGTTTCGCTCGGCGGCGTGACCACGCCGAGCCTGGTGAGCACCTGTTCGCCGCGGCCGGCCTGGCCGGGGTCGTACTGCTGCACGCCAGGGCCGGTCACGAACTGGCCGCCGATGAAGGCGGCCGCCATGAGGGCCAGCCAGGCCAGCACGGCGGTCTTCCGGTACTTGGCGCTCCAGCAGGCAATCCGCTCGACGGCGGGTCGCCTGACGCGGGGGGTGCTGTCGGACCGGGGGGACGAGGGCGCGGCAGCACGCGGGAGCAGGCCCATGGGTCGCTCTCTGGCTAGGGGCTGGTCGGCGATATAGCCGGCCGCGCCATGTGCCAGGGGCGCCGGGCCGGTGTTGATTAGCGCAACTGTAGCCCGAAGCCAGCGGTGATTCGGCCATCCGCGGTGAACCTGCGCGCCTTCTCAGCGAACCCGGAGCTTTCCCTTAGCCGCTGCCGCGCGCTTTCCGTCCCGCGAGCCTCGGCAGCGCCCAGCTGCGCTCGCCGACCAGCGTCAGGGCGGCTGGCACCAGGATCCCCCGGACCACGGTCGCGTCGAGCAGCACCGCGACTGCCAGCCCCACGCCCAGCATCTTGAGCGCGATGATCGACAGGGTGGCCAGGATCGAGAACACCGCCACCATGATCACGGCGGCGCTGGTCACTACCCCTGCGCTGCGCGCGATCCCGCCCACGACCGCGTCCCTGGTGGTTGCGCCGTGCTGCCGCAGCTCGCGGATCCGGCTCAGGATGAAGACGTGGTAGTCCATGCTGAGGCCGAACAGGAACACGAACAGGAACAGCGGTATCCACGACACGATCGCGCCGTAGCTGGTGAAGCCGAGCAGTGACTGCAGGTGGCCGTCCTGGAAGATCAGCGTGACGACGCCGCAGGCAGCGCCGATCGACAGCAGGTTCATGCCCACCGAGATCAGCGGTATCGCCAGCGACCGGAAAGCCACCAGCAGCACCAGGAACGCCAGCAGCGCTACCACGCCAAGCACCAGCGGGGTTCGCGAGTGCAGGTCCGCGATGTCGTCGTAGTTGTTCGCGGTCTGGCCACTGACGGCGTAGCTGATTCCGTGCACAGTGCCGAGCGTGGCCGGCAGCACCCGGTCGCGCAGGTCAAGCAGCGCGCTGTTGGAGGCCGCATCGGTGCCATCGCCCGCCAGCGGCACGTTGATCACCAGCGCCCGGCCGCCGCCGATACTCCCGGCCGTGACCGGCGGCCGGATCGGGCCGGCAGCGGAGGCCGTCCGCTCGAGCGCGGCCAGCGCCTTGGCAACTGCGGGGCTGCCGAGGTCCGTCCCGGTTACCACGACCTGCGCCGGCGAGGGTGCTTGCGGGAACGCCTGCTGGATCCGGTCGGCGGTCTGGACGATCGGCAGGCTGGCCGGGAAGCCGCCGTCTGGCGGACTGCCGAGGCGCAGCCCTGCGGCCGGGAGCGCTAGTGCCAGCATGGCCACCGCGGCCACGCCTCCCCAGACGGCTGGCCTGCGCACGACCTGCCGGACGAGCGCGGCCCAGAGCTTGCTTGGCCGCGAGGCGGCCCGGCGGCGGCCGAGGAACGGGATTGCACCGCGTTCAGCCCAGCCGCCGAGCCAGGAAAGCAGCGCCGGCAGGAACGTCAGGGATCCGGCCACCGCCACGCCTACCACGGCGATGCAGCCAAGGCCGATCCCGGTGAACACCGAGTAGCCGGTGAGGAACAGCCCGGCCAGCGCGATCATGACGGTGAGACCGGAGACGACGATGGCACGGCCCGAGGTCCCGGCGGCGATCCGCAGTGCCTCGGCAGTGCTGCGGCCGCGGGCCCGCTCCTCCCGCTCGCGGCGCAGGTAGAACAGCGAGTAGTCGACGCCGACCGCCATGCCGATGATCAGCACCACCTCCGAGGTGGCCTGGCCCGTCGGCAGCCACTGGCCGATCACGGAGGTCAGCGAGATCGCGGTGATGACCGCGGTGCCCGCCAGCAGCAGCGGGATCCCGGCTGCGACTAGCGCGCCGAACACCGCGACCAGCAGGACCAGCGTCACCGGCAGCGAGGTCGATTCCGCCTGCCGGAATTCGTGGCTGATCAGGGCGTTGGCCACCCTGTCCTCGCTCGCGTCGCCCGCCTCGGCGATCAGCAGGCCGCGGTTCCTGGCCTGTACCGCCGCCACGGCACGCAGCGCCGGCAGCACCGCCTGGTCCTCGTTGCCGCCGGTGACGTTGAACGTGACCAGGGCCGACCGGCCGTCGGCCGACACCAGGTGGCCGCCGCCCGGCGCGAGCGGCGACTGGATGTCGCTGGCCGTCGCGTGCGGCAGCGTGCGCAGCGCCGCGACGACCTCGCCGACGGCGTTCCGCAGCCGCGGATTTGCCAGAAACGCCGCGCTGCCGGGGCCGGCCTGCACCAGCACGGCCTCGGCCGGCGGCGGGCCGGCGAAGTCAAGCCGCTGCAGCACTCGCTCCGCCACACCGGACTGACCGGCGTCATACTGCGGCACGTTGCTGGCGCCGATCCTCGTCCCGGCCGCGAACACGATCGCCACCATGACCAGCCAGCCGAAGGCGGCGGTCTTGCGGTGCCTGGCGCTCCACCCGGCGATCCGTTCAACAGTCGGCGCGCGGCGCCGCGTTCCCTCTCCTTCGGTGGCGCTACTGCCTCCGGCAGCAGCATGCGGTCCGGATCCGGGCAATACTGGACTCTGCGGCTGGCGCATGGGGACCTCTCCTGGGTGTCGTGCGGCTGGTCGTGTAGTGGCCCTCGCCCGTGAGCTGGCACTCGCGGGCGAGGGCTTCGAGCTATCGGTCGGCAGCGGTCAGCTTGGCCGCGTCTTTTCTGGTTGCTCTCGGCTCGCCCGTGGCGCTCATCCGACGTCTCGCATGAGCTTCTCGACGGCCTCAACCTTCTTGGCCAGCCGGGTCAGCTCGGTGGCCAGTTCCTGCTGGTTGGCGACGGACTCCTCGGCCAGCTTGCGGTAGCTGGCCAGCGCCACTGCGTCGCTGCGGTGCGCCTGCAGGTTGAACCACGCCCGCAGGATGACGGCCAGGGATCCGAAGATCACCAGTGTCACGCCGATCCAGAGGATGACGATGTCTCCGCTGACGTTGCTCGCACTGCCGCCGGATGCCAGGATCCCGCTCATTTATCGCTCTCTTTCATCTCGGTTTCCTGCTCCTCGGGAATCAGGACGTCGTCCTCGTCGTGATCTGCGCCGGCCCGGACGGCCCGCGCTATGTCCGCGGCGGTGAGCCTCAGCTCGAACGGGGCCAGCTCGAAGTACTTCATGGCCTTGCCGTCTTCCGAGAGCTCCAGGTGCCCGGTGATGAGCCCGGCCTTCTCCAGCCGGTCCAGGTGCATGTACAGCAGCGGCCGGGAGATCCCCAGCCGGCGCGCCAGCTCGCTGACGTGCACCCGGCCGCCGGCCAGCTCGGCGACGATCCGCAGTCTCAGCGGATTGGCGATCGCCGTCAGCACGGACATCAGCTCGGCCTCTGTGGTCAGCGTTGGCTCCGAAACTCAGGCTCAGAAAGCATGGTCTTTCACCTGTCAGATGAAACTTACATGTGAAGGCCGGCACTGTCAATCAGCGGGTGCCAGGACCGCCCTGCCGTCCGGTGCGGGAGCAGGCAGGCCGCAGAGGTGCCTGCTATGGTCCCCGAATGGGCGAGCTGCTGCTGATCAGGCACGGAGAGACCGAGTGGAGCCGGTCCGGCCAGCACACCGGCAGGACCGACATCCCGCTCACCGGCAAGGGCGTCGCAGCGGCCAAGGTGCTCGCGCCCGCCGTGGCCCGCCGGCCGATCGTGGCGGCCTTCACCAGCCCGGCCAGCCGCGCCAGCCGCACCGCCGAGCTGGTGGGCCTCACCGCCGCGCTGCCGGATCCTGACCTGCAGGAATGGGACTATGGCGGCTACGAGGGCATGACCTCGGACCAGATCAGGCAGCAGCGACCCGGCTGGTACCTGTGGCGCGACGGAGTCATACCCGGCGATGCCGAGCACCCTGGCGAGACCGTGCAGCAGGTCGGTGACAGGGCCGACGCGGTGCTGCGGCGCGTGCGGCCGCTGCTGGCCGGCGGCGACGTTGCGCTGGTCGCGCACGGCCACCTGCTGCGCGTGCTGACGGCCCGGTGGCTCGGCCTGGAGCCGGTGGGCGGCCGGCTGTTCCGCCTCGACACCGGCACGCTCAGCGCGCTCGGCACCGAGCATGACGAGCCGGTGGTCTCCTCCTGGAACGTGCCGCCGGCCGGCGCTGACGCCGGCCCGGACGGCGAGGACTAGCCAGGCCCGCCCGCGATGTCCTAGCCGGGTGCGGGCGCAGTGCGCACCATCTGCCGCGCTGCCGCCGCACCGGGCACGTACAGCAGCCGCGGTGGTATCCGGCTCGTCGACTCGAAGGTGGCGCGCAGGGCAGCGGTCACGGCGGTGTCGGTCAGCGGCAGCGCCGGCGCCCCGTACAGCCGCCTGGCCCAGCGCGGCAGGCTCGCGAAGGCCAGCATGTTGAGCGGCGGCACTACCAGGCGCAGCGGCAGCAGCGGCAGCGGCAGCCGGGGCGTGAACGACAGCCGCAGCGCGCGCCGCGCCTCCGGGCAGGCGTGCAGTTCCGGCCGCATCCGCTCGAAGTAGGCGGCAAGCCCGGCCATGCTGGCCGGCACGAGATCCGGGTCCAGGCCGACGACAGCGGCACTGCGCCGCTGCTCGGCCACGAAGGTGTCCAGCTCAGCCGCGGTCACCGGGATGCCGCTACGCAGCGCGATCTCGGCCTCCGACGCGATCTCCGCGCAGTGCACCCACAGCAGCAGGCCCGGCTCGTCAAGCCGGAACTCCCTGCCCTGCTCGTCAACGCCGCGCAGGGCCGCATGCACGTGCCGCAGCCGCCGGCCGGCACGCTCGACCTCCGGCAGCGTCCCGTAGGTGCGTACCCGGACAAACTCGATGGTCCGGGTGAAGCGCCCCCAGGCTTCGCGGGACTGGGTGAAAGAGCTGTTCTGCCAGGTTCCGCGCATCACCAGCGGATGCAGGGCCTGCAGGTAGAGGGCACGGACCCCGGCGACCCACATCACCGGCTCGCTCATGATCCGCCAGGTGACGGAGCCGGGGCCGAACAGGCCGTAGTCGCGCGCCTCCCGCTGGCCAGCGACGCCATCCGCGGTCCGCTGGAAGTCCGGCATGTGCAGCCTCCCTCCCGCGCCTGAGAAAGCCCCAGGGCCGCTTCCCCGGCCCCCTGGACCTTCCCGGCAGTCGCCCGTTATGACAGCTTACGGACCGTTACTGCGCGTGACTAGCGGGGGCGGGTTTCGTCGGTGAGCCAGCTGAGGTAGGACGGCGATCCGGCCACGATCTCCGTCGCGATGATCTCCGGCTCGTCGTAGCTGTGCCGGTCGGTCAGGAACTGCGCGAGCTCGTCGAAGCGGTCCGCGGGGAGCTTGAGCATGATGAGCCATTCCTCGGCTCGCTCGACACCATCCTCCCACCAGTAGGTGCTCGCGATCGGCCCGGCTACCTGAGCGCACGCCGCTAGCCTGGCCTGCACCGCGGCCTGCGCCAGCTCCACGGCCTCTGCCCGCGAGTCGGTGGTCGTCTGCACCTGGAGAAACCGCGGGCTGGTATCTGCTGACCGCTGCTGCGCTGGCATGCGCCGATGCTACGCCCGCAGCGCGTTCTGGCCAGCCTGGACGCTATCGCGCGGCGCCGGCGCGCGGTAGCCTGAGCCGACCATCAGCCGGGACAAGTCCCGCGCACGGCAGCGGAGCCACACATGCCCGGCCTCACCCTGATCGTTAACCCCACTGCAGGCGGCGGCCGCGCCAGCCAGCTGCTGCCGGATGCGACCGCGGCCCTCGACGCCGCCGGCGCCGACTACGAGATAGCCGAGTCCGCCAGCCTGGCGCATGCCGGGCAGCTGGCCGCGGCGGCGGCCGCGCAGGGCCGGGTCATCGTGGCGGTCGGCGGGGACGGCATGGCCGGGGCGCTCGCCGCGGCGGCGTCGCGCCTGGCCGGCTGCTACGGCATCGTGCCCGCCGGGCGCGGCAACGACCTGGCCAGGGTGCTGGGCATCCCGTCGGACCCGGCCGAGGCGGCAAGGCTGCTGGCGCATGGCGCGCCCGTCCGGCAGGTTGATCTCATCGGCGTCAGCGTGCCTGGCCAGCCCGAGGTCATCGTCGCAGGCAGCGTCTACGCTGGCGTGCCGTCGGTGGCAAACACGATCGCAAACGAAACGAGATGGGTACGGGGTTCGGCGGTCTACACGCTCGCGGCACTCCGGGCAGTCGCCCGCTGGCATCCGGTCACGTTCGGCGTGCAGGGCGCGGCTGGTGAGCCGCGTGAGTTCGCCGGCTACGCCGTCGTGGTCGCCAACTCTGCGTACTTCGGGGCAGGCATGAAGGTCGCCCCGCCCGCCCGGATCGACGACGGGATCCTCGACCTGGTGCTCATGCGGCACGGGCCGAAGCTCGCGTTCCTGCGGGCTCTGGCGAAGATCAAGGACGGCTCGCACGTCAGCCTGGAGCAGGTCAGCCTGGATCGCGACACCGAGGTCACGCTTACCATTAGCCAGGACATGCCGGTCGCGGCCGACGGCGAGACGCTGCCGTTCGCAGCGCCGCTGCCGGCCGGCACCCCGCTGCGCATCAGGGTGCTTCGCTCTGCGCTGACCGTCATCGCTCCGTCGCCGGCTGAGGACGAGCCGGCCGGAGCTAGCTGAGCGGGGTGGGCTCAGGTCGCGCGATCACCCGGCGGTCGGCATCCTCGCCCACCAGCGCGCGGGACAGCCGGTCGAGCATGTGCGCGAGGTCGGCGTGCTGCTCCGGCGACCATCCCGCTAGCAGCCGCTCCAGTCCCTCCCGGCGCGCCGCGAAAACCTGGTCGGCAGCGCCGTACCCGGCATTGGTCAGGACCAGGGTGCCGTCCTCCCGCCTGACCCAGCCGCGCTCGACCAGGCGGTCGACGTAGGGGCGCCCGTACTCGACGGTGACGCCGGCCTCCGCGGCCAGGTCGGTGCTCTTGATCTTGCCGTGCTTGGCCAGATGCGCCAGCACCCAGCAACTGCCGCCCGGCACCCCAAGGCCGGCCAGCTCCGCGATCCGCTCGTAGCCGCGCCTGCGCATGTCGCCGTCGGCCAGCCGCAGCAGCGCCCGCTCGATCTCGCCGACCGACGTCCGCTCCGCTGAGGCGGCGCCCAGCCCCTCCGCCAGGTCCGCCGCGCCCGCCGTCTGGCGCAGCGGCAACTCCTTGAGGAACCAGGACAGCACGAACGCCACCGCCGCGATGGGCGCGGCGAACAGGAAGATGCGGTCGACCGCGTGGGCATAGGCAGTCACCACGTCCGCGTGCACCGCGCCGGGCAGCTTTCTGAGCGCAGCGGGGTTGGCCTGCGCGGCTGCGATGTTGAAGCCCGGTGGCAGCGGCACTCCGGCCAGCGCGTGCGCCAGCCCGCTGGCCAGGTGGTTGGAGAAGATCGAGCCGCTGATGGCAACCCCGAACGCGCCGCCAATCGACCGGAAGAAGGTGATCCCGGAGGTCGCGGAGCCAAGGTCGGCGTAGTCGGCCGAGTTCTGCACGGCGATGACCAGGACCTGCAGGATCAGGCCAAGACTGAGGCCGAGGATGAAGAAGTAGGCGTTCAGCACCAGCGACGAGGTGTGCTGGCTGAGCCGCGACAGCAGCACCAGCGAGATCACCAGCAGCGCGGTCCCGATGACCGGGAAGACCTTGTAGCGGCCGAGCCGGGCAATGAGCTGACCGCTGCCGACCGAGGTGATCAGCAGTCCGACCACCATCGGCAGCAGGTAGACGCCCGAGATTGTGGCCGACACTCCGCGTACCACCTGGAGGAACAGCGGCAGGAAGGACAGCGCGCCGAACATGGCATAGCCCGCCGCGAAGCTGATCCCGGCGCAGACGGCGAAGACCCGGTTTGCGAACAGGTGCAGCGGCAGGACCGGCTCGGCCGCCTGCCTGGCCGACGCCCACCAGGCGAACGCCAGTACGACCGCGAGAACGCCGAGGCCGATGATGACCGGCGAGCCCCACGCGTACTGGGTGCCGCCCCAGGAGGTCAGCAGCACCACGCAGGTGGCGCTGGAGGCGAGCAGCAGGGATCCGAGATAGTCGATCTTGTGCTTGTCGCGGTTGGCGGTAGCGGGCAGCGCGACGGCGATGACCGCCAGCGCGACCAGGCCGATCGGCAGGTTGATGTAGAACACCCAGCGCCAGCTGAGGTTGTCGACGAAGAACCCGCCGAGCAGTGGCCCCGCCACGCTGGCGACGCCGAAGACTGCGCCGAAGACGCCCTGGTACTTGCCCCGCTCGCGGGGCGGGACCACGTCGCCGATGATGGCCTGGGCCAGCACCATCAGGCCGCCGCCACCAAGCCCCTGCAGCGCGCGGAACGCGATCAGCTCGATCATGCTGTGCGACTGGCCGCACAGGGCGGAGCCGATCAGGAAGATCACGATCGATGCCTGGAACAGGGTCTTGCGCCCGAACTGGTCGCCGAGCTTGCCCCACAGTGGCGTCGAGGCCGTGGTCGCCAGGATGTAAGCGGTGACGACCCACGACAGGTGGCTCAGCCCGCCGAGGTCGCCGACGATCGTCGGCAGCGCGGTCGCGACGATGGTCTGGTCAAGCGCCGCCAGCAGGATGGCCAGCATCAGGGCGGTGAAGATGATCAGCAGTCCCTGCTGCGGCCTGGCTTCGGCCCGATCCTGCGTGGTGTCCGCCATGCGGGCTTCTTACCCGGAAAGCCCCCCGGTCTCCCGGGTTTGCCCCGGCCCGCCGAGGCCGGAGGCAAACCCGCTAGGTTACGGCCTGCTACCAGCCGCCGCCCGAGCCGGAGCTGGTGCTCGACGGCGACGGGTTCGACGCGGCCGCCCCTGGCTTCGCGCCGGACGGAGTCATCGCCCACCATAGCCCGCCCGAGAGGTTGCTGCCGTTACCCGTTGTCATGCCCGGCGAAGTGTCGGCCGCGTAGGTGTAGAGCGGATGCCCGTCGTAGGTGGCCTGCACCTGACCGTTGGACCTGGTGATGGTGCCAAAGCCCTTGGGCAGCGACACGCCGGATCCGGCCACCGGCTTGCCGATCACGGGCGGCCAGTACGAGGCGCACGAGCCGTTGCACTTCGACGAGGTCGGCGTGTCGATCGAGAACCAGTACAGGGTGTGTCCCTGGGCGTTGGTCAGCACGGTGCCGATGCCCGTGCTGCGGGTGTCGATCACCGCGGTGCCGCTTGCCGGCGAGCTTGCCTGCGCCGCCGGGCTCGTGTTCGGGTGGCTGTTCGCCGTCGGCGCTGCGCTGGTGCCGCAGGCAGCGATCACCATGACTGCGCCGGCCGTAGCCGGCAGGGCTGTGGCCCACATCGGCCACCCATGCTTGCGCATCGTTTCCATCTCCGTCCCTGTTACCTGAGACCTTCCCTGTCCCTGATTACGTAGCTCCGCGACGGAGCGTTCAGCCGGGAAGTCAGCCCGGCATCCGCTGGCACAGCCAGGTCAGGGACATCGGGTACCGGTACTCGATCGCGGCGTGAGTAGCATCAAAAAGCTCAAACCGGACAACATCCTCCCCCAGTCCGATCTTGCGCAATTCCGCGGCAAAGGCCGAGGCGCCCAGATCCAGCCAGTAGTCGTCCCTGGTCCCCGCGTCGATCCAGACCGAGTGCATCGAGCGCAGCGCGTCGCCATGGCCGGGCGCCATCCGGACCGGGTCCCAGGCCAGCCAGCGCTGCCAGACAGACTCATCGACGACGCCCGTGCGCGTGTCGAACGGCAGGTCCACGGTCCCGTCCGCGCGAGCGGAGAAGGCGGCGGCCACCCCGAGCAGTCCGATGAGCAGCGCGTCCTCGTCCTTGGTGAAGGCCACCCTGGAGCGGAAGTCGTCCCACCAGCGCCAGATGTCGCTGTCGTACCCGCGCAGCGCCCGCACCGCCGGAGCGAAGTCACGCAGGTAGCAGTACTCGTACAGGGTGTCGCCGGCGTGCGTGGCCAGCGCCGCGAACAGGTCGGGCCGGAGCATCGGCGTGATCATCGCGCCGAATCCGCCGCTCGACTTGCCCATGATCGCCCGGTTCTCGCGGCTGGCCAGCGTGCGGTAGTGCTCGTCCACCCACGGCACGACCTCGGTGCACAGATACGAGTGGTAGTTACCGGTGCCGGGCGAGTCGACGAACTGGCTGCCGCCATAGGAGGTCCACGCGTCCACGTACACCACGAGCGCGGGCGGCGCCTCGCCGGAGGCGAAGACCGCGTCCGCAGTCTCGGTGAACGGCTGCCGGAACGGCGCGCGGTTGTGCCACAGCGCCAGGAAGCCGGTATAGCCCTGGATCACGTACACGACCGGGTACCTGCGGTCGGCATCATCGGCATAGCCGGGCGGCGTGTACACCCAGAGCGGTCGCTTCGCCGGATCGCCAAGCGGGTTGCCGCGCAGCAGGCTGCTCTCGATCACGTGCTCGTTCAGGGCTCCCGCCAGATCGGCAGACCAGGGCAGCATGATCCCTCCAGGACGCGGTGCGGTGATGTCGAAGTCCCCATCACACCATCGCCTCCGGGCGCCCGCTACGGCAGGTCCGGGTCGGCCACCCTGGCCAGGAACAGCGGCTCGCCGGTCCCGGCAGCGGAGATCAGCAGCAGGTACGGCCGGTTGAAGGCAACAGTCCGCAGGACCGGTTCGGCCCCTGGCAGCACCGTGACGCCGGTCGCGGCGCTGGCCACCGTTCCCGCCGCGTCGACCCGCAGCGTGGCCGCGTGCACGACGGTGCCGAGGTAGCCGGCAGCCGGGCTCAGGCCGGTGAAGTTGGCGGCCGGGGTGAACGCAACGCCCATGCCCAGCCCGGCCAGGAGCCCGTTCATGACCTCGCTGCTGCGCAGGCTCACCTCCGGCAGCGACACCGACACGTCGGCTGGCTGGCGCGCCAGCGACTGCTCCAGGCTGGCGACCGCGCTCGCGGTCAGTGCCGGGCAGCCCGCCTGGCTCGCTCCCGCGGGCGGCAGCAGCGCGGTCATCGCCAGCCGCCCGCCCTCGTAGGGCAGCGCGACCGCGGTCCAGCCGGCCGCGGTCGCCGCGGCATAGCCAGCGCCGTTGAGGTACCTGGCAGTGGCCTGCTGGCCCGCCGCGGTAAGGAATCCCCCGGCCGAGATCTCGGCCCGCTGGAACGGGTTGGCCCAACGCGCGCTGAGGTACTCCGCGTCGGTGAGCACGAAATCCGCGTTGCCCACCTGGCCGGGCGTCAGCAGTTGCCTGATGTGCCCGTCGGTGGCTGCCGATACGGCAGCGTTGATCTGCGCAGCGGCCTTCGCCGGCTGGGTGAGCAGCGGCGCGCGGCCGACGCCCGCGTCGTAGCCGGTCGCGACCGCGTCCAGGTAGCCGCGCAGCGGCAGCAGCCGGGGATCGGCCCAGACCTGGTTGGATGCGGCGACAGTGACGCCTGGGCCGTCGAGCCCGCGCAGCGCTAGCGCCCTGGCCCGAAGGCCAGCCTCCCGGAGCCCGGCGCTGGCTGGCGGCAGGCCGAGCGCGGTGGCCATCGCCTGCGCGGTAGCGCCCCGCGCCCCGAGGTAGGCCATGCCAAGGCCGCTGGCCAGGCTGGCGGGCGACAGCACGATGTTCGCGGTCGGGTCCTGCGCGCACCACTCGTGCAGCAGGGCCAGGCCGAACCGCAGGTCGGCAGCTGCGTACGGCACGGCGCTGACGACGGGCTCGGCAGTGACGGCCCCGCGCAATAACCGCGGCGCAGCGGGCTGGACGGCCGGGCCCGTGCCGCAGCCGGCTCCGAGCACGGCGATGCAGGCGCCGGCGACGGCGCCGGCGATCACTCCGATCGGCTTCATGCCACTTCGACGCAGGCAGTGCCATCTTGGTTTCGTCATCCCGGTTTCGCCTGCCATCAATGCAACCTGCCGTGCATATCCAGTCCGGCGGGCATACCGTCGTTAGATGACCGCCGTGCCCGCAGGCCAGGAACCACCCCAGCCGGGTTCGCTGCCGTCGGCGGGACCCGCGGCGTCCGGGCCGGACGCGGCCGAGCAGCGGCTCCTCGAGTCGGTCCGCGCCCTGCGCGCGCCGGGCAGCGACCCCTACGGCGAGCAGGCGGGCCGGCATCCCGATCCGGCTCAGCCGGTCAGGCCAGGCAGTTCCCTGACCGTAGAACGCTGCCTGCAACTGTTCGATGCCCAGCTTGCGAGCCGGCACCTTGACCTGGCCGCCCGCTGGCTGCGGGCACGCGGCGCCGGCTATTACACCATCGGCTCGTCCGGCCACGAGGGCAACGCCGGCGTGGCCGCCGCGCTGCGGCTGACCGACCCGGCGCTGCTGCATTACCGATCCGGGGCGTTCTACCTGGTGCGCGCGGCGCAGGCTAGCCCGCCGCGGGACGGCGTTACCGACGTGCTGCTCGGCCTCGTGGCGGCCGCCGCCGAGCCGATCGCCGGCGGCCGGCACAAGGTATTCGGTCACCCCGAGCTGCACGTGATACCGCAGACCTCGACGATCGCCTCGCACCTGCCGCGCGCCCTGGGCCTGGCGTTCGCCGTGGACAGGGCCGCCAAGCTTGGGCTGCGCACGCCATGGCCCGAGGACTGCCTGGTGATCGCCAGCTTCGGCGACGCCTCGGTGAACCACTCGACGGCGGCCGGGGCGATGAACGCCGCCGCGTACACCTCGTTCCAGCGGCTTCCCGTGCCGCTGCTACTGGTGTGCGAGGACAACGGCATCGGCATTAGCGTGCGCACCCCGCCAGGCTGGATCGCGGCTTCCCAGTCCGGCCGCTCCCAGCTGCGGTACTTCACCGCTGACGGGGCGGACCTGGCCGACGCCTACGACACCACGCTGGCCGCAGCCGGCTACGTCAGGGCCAGGCGTGCCCCGGCTTTCCTGCACCTGCGCACGGTCCGGATCGGCGGCCATGCCGGCTCCGACGTCGAGTCGGCCTACCGCTCTCCCGCCGAGATTTCCGCCGACGCTGAGCGCGACCCGCTGCTCGGCACGGCGCGCCTGCTCGTCGAGAGCGGGGCGCTGACCCCTGCCGACGTGCTCGACCGGTACGAGGCGGTCAAGGCGCGGGTGCTGGCCCTCGCCGACGGTCTCGCCGGGGCATCCAGGCTGGGGACTGCCGCGGAGATCATGGCGCCGGTCGCGCCGCGCCGGCCTGCCACCGTGGCGGCCAACCTCGCCTCCCGCGCGGGCCAGGTCAGCGACTGGCCACGGCACCGCGTCTTCGGCGCTCAGCTGCCCGAGGACGAGGGACTGCTGACGCTCGCCCAGGCAATCAACCGCGCGCTCGCCGACGAACTGGCGCTCCGGCCCGGGATGATCGTCTTCGGCGAGGACGTGGCCCGCAAGGGTGGCGTCTACGGGGTCACCCGTGGCCTGCTGCGGGCGTTCGGGCCGGGCAGGGTCTTCGACTCCCTTCTGGATGAGCAGACGATCCTTGGCGTCGCGCTCGGCGCCGGGCTGGCCGGCCTGCTGCCGGTGCCCGAGATCCAGTACCTGGCCTACCTGCACAATGCCGCGGACCAGATCCGCGGCGAGGCAGCCACGCTCTCGTTCTTCTCCCGCGCGCAGTACTGCAATCCGATGGTGGTGCGGGTAGCGGGCCTGGCCTATCAGCAGGGCTTCGGCGGTCATTTCCACAACGACAACTCGCTGGCCGCGCTGCGCGACATCCCCGGCCTTATCATCGCCTGCCCCGCCAGGCCCGACGACACCGCGCCGATGCTGCGCACCTGCCTGGCCGCCGCTGACGTCGACGGCAGCGTCTGCGCGTTCGTCGAGCCCATCGCGCTGTACCACGAGCGGGACCTGCACGAGGCCGGCGATGGGGGATGGCTCGCGCGCTATGAGCCGCCGGAGCGCTGGCCGCGGGCGCACGTCCCGGTCGGGCGAGCCAGGTCCTACGGGGACGGGCAGGATCTCACGATCGTGTCGTTCGGCAACGGCGTGCGGCTGAGCCTGCGCGCTGCCCGGACGCTGGCGGCGGAGGGGATCGGCTGCCGCGTGCTCGATCTGCGCTGGCTCGCGCCGCTGCCATTCGAGGACCTGCTGCGCGCCGCCGCCGCGACCGGCCGGGTGCTGGTGGCCGACGAGACCCGGCGCACCGGCGGGGTCTCCGAGGCGGTGCTCACCACTCTCATCGATGCCGGCTTCACCGGCAGGATGGCCAGGGTAGCCAGCCACGATAGCTTCATCCCGCTCGGCGACGCGGCCGCTGCGGTGCTGCTGTCCCAGGAGACGATCGAGGAGGCGGCCCGCGACCTGCTGGCTTAGGCGGGCTGCCCCGCCAGCCGGAACACTGGCACGGCCTCGTGCTCGCCGTCTGCGCGGGCGAAGCTCAGCACGAGGCGGGCGCCGACGCTGAGCGCGCCTGTGCTGAGCGCAACAGTGTCGGACCCGGCCAGCCGGGACCACCACCACGGCCCTTCGTCAAGCTCGGCGATGACCAGCACGGTAGCGCCGGCCTCGGCGCCAGGCTCGGCCGCAGTCCAGGTCACCGCCCAGCTCACCAGGCTCGCGCCGCCTGCCGCAGGTGCCCAGTGCAGGTCGGCGTCGCCGCAGGTGGTGCAGCGCGCGGCGGGCGGCTCGCTGTAGTGGCCGCCTGCGCAGCGCCGCAGCAGGAAGACGCCCGCCGCCGCCGCGTCGAAAAACTCGGCGGTGGCCGCATCGCGCTCGACCGGGCCGACACTCATGCCGCTGCCTGCTGGCTGCCGAGAACCAGCGTGGCGTGGTGATCCAGCACGCCGCCGTTCCCGGAGACCAAGATGACGTCGTGCCGCTCGGCCTGCCGGGCGCCGCCGTCGCCGCGCGCCTGGATGACCGCCTCGGACAGCGGCGTCATCCCCCACATGTAGTAGCCCGACAGCTGACCGCCGCCGGTGTTGACCAGCAGCTTGCCGCCAGGGCCGAGCACGCCGCTGGCTGCCAGCGGGCCCCCTTCGCCCTTGGCGCAGAACCCGTAGTCCTCCAGGGTGAGCAGGACGGTGAAGGTATAGCAATCGTAGAGCTCTGCCACGTCCACGTCGGCGATGCGCAGGCCTGCCATGGCCAGCGCCGCGGGACCTGCGGTGGCGGCGCCGGACACCAGCCCGAAATCCGGGTTGCTGCGCAGGTAGCGGCCAGGATGCGACTGCGCCCACCCGAGCACGTGCACCGGCGGCCTGGCCATGTGCCGGGCCCGCTCCGCGGTGGTCACCAGCACCGCGATCCCGCCGTTAGAGACCAGGCAGCAGTCGAGCAGGTGGAAGGGCTCGGCGATCCACCTGGACGCCTGGTGGTCGGCCAGCGTGATGGGCTCGCGCAGCTGCGCCGCCGGGTTGAGCGCGGCCCAGGCACGCTGCGCGACGGCGATATGGCCGAACTGCTCGCTCGTGGTGCCGAACCGCTCCATGTGCCGGCGCGCAGCGAGCGCGTACATGGGGTTCGCGCCGACGATGCCGCTGGCTCCAAGCAGCCCCCACCAGCCCGCACCTGCCCGCCGGGTGCCATAGACGGCACTCGAGCGGCGCTCTGGCTGCAGCGGGCTGTCGGCGAAGACGCAGGCGACCACGTCTGCCATGCCCGACTGCACGGCCATGGCCGCGATAGCTACCATCGATCCCGCCGTCGAGCCGTAGGCCTGCACGTGCGACAGCAGTTTCAGGTCGGCCAGCCGCAGGTCACGCTGCAGGTCGATGGAGATGCCACCGGTCATTCCCGATGAGGTCAGCAGCCCGTCCACCGCTGCCAGCTCGATCCCGGCGTCGGCGGCGGCCAGTGCGACCGCCTCCGCGGCGAACTGAGCCGGGGTGCGGCCGTAAACCTTGCCGAGCCTGGTCATCCCGAGGCCGGCGAGAACCGGCCTGCGCGCCGGCGGACCGGTGCGCGGACCCGTCCCCGGCGCCGCGCTTGACGGGGGCGTATCGGTCACTGGCCCATCATGTCAGCCTGGCCGGTGGCGTCACCAGCGCCCTGCTGCCCGCCCGCGAACCGCTCAGACTGCCGGAGTAATGCCTGGTTATGGGCTCAAGACGGGATCGGTTCTGGCCAGTTATTCGGCGCGCCGCGCCGAATAACCGCGCATCCGTCCGGCCGCCGGGCCATAGTGACACCTGTTCGCAACATTGCTAGCCACCGCCGGGTGCCGCTTGGATAGCGGCCGGCTCGAGGAGAATAGCCATGTCGCATGGACACGCCGCAAGACGCAGGCGGGGTGCAAGCAGGCCTTCGCGCGGCAAGCGCCGGTTACCCCGCGCTGCCCTGCAGTTATGCGTCATCGCCGCGGCGGCGGCGGTCTTCCCCCTAGCGGCGTCGGCTAACCCGTCAGTCAGCGGGGCTCCCTCCGCCATCCTGTGCTCGGGCTGGGCTGCCTGCGCGGGCGCTGGCTATGACAGCTACGACTACGGCAGCAACGCAGCCCAGTCCTACTGGGAGATGAGCCCGGGCGACGAGTGCACGAACTACGTCGCCTATGTCGAGTCGAAGGTCTTTCACGCGCCCACTCCCGGCTACCTGCTCGGCAACGCCGGGCAGTGGGCGGCTACCGCCGCCGCCAACGGCATCGTCGTCAACCAGGTGCCGAGCGTCGGCGCGGTCGCGGAGTGGGACGGCGGCACCTTCGGGATGGGTCCGCTTGGCCACGTGGCTGTCGTGGAGAAGGTCGGTCCGGCCGACAGCTACATCGATATCTCCCAGCAGAACATCTACACCGACGTCGACGGCTACGACTGGACCAGGATCAACGCAGGCTTCCCGGCCGGCGAGTGGGAGGAGTGGCCAAGCAACTTTATTCACTTCCCGATCAAGGGTCAGGACTACGTCGGCTGGTACGACTCGAGCCGCGGCGTGGTCGAGTTGCGCGACTCCCTCAGCACGGGCCCGGCCAGCTCCTCCTTCCGGCTGGGCAATCCGGGAATGATCCCGCTGGTGGGCAACTGGGCCGGCGATGCGACGGGCATCGGCTACTACGATCCGCGGACCGGCTGGTTCTACCTGCGCAGCGCGCCAGGGTCCCGCCGCTCGGCCAGGGCATTCAGGTTCGGCCCGCCAGGGATGATCCCGCTAGCCGGCGACTGGGACGGCAAGGGCACCGATGGCGTCGGGTACTACGACCCGCGCACCGGTACCTTCCACCTGCGCGACAAGCTCAGCACCGGCCCCGCTACCTACACCTTCGCCTTCGGCCCGGCCGGGATGATCCCGCTGGTCGGGAACTGGGACGGCAAGGGCACCGATGGCGTCGGGTATTACAACCCGCGCACCGGGCGCTTCTACCTGCGCAACTCACTCAGCCCGGGCAGGCCCAGCTACGCCTTCTCCTTCGGCTTGCCTGGCATGATCCCCGTGGTCGGCAACTGGGCCGGCGGCCCGGCCACGAGCGTCGGCTACTACAACCCGCGCACCGGCTGGTTCCACCTGCGCTCGAGGCTGACCCGCGGCCCGGCCAGTTACTCGTTCAGGTTCGGCTCGGGCGACGTGATCCCGCTGGCCGGGGACTGGCTTGGCTGAGAAGCGCAGACCGGCGGCAGGGACCGGGATTTCCCGGCATCATTAGCCGATGCCGGATCGCAGCTGCGCACGCCCGCCGGGCTGTGCCTGTCCGACTCGAGCGGCGGTGACGGCCCTGGCCTGCTGATTACCGCGGCCGCCTGCGGCGGCGGCAGGCCGCAGACCTGGTTCAGGCCCTGACCGAGCGCACCGGGGACAAACAGCTATTGTCTGCAGGTATGAGCGAGCACACCACTGTCCACGGCGGGCCATCCCTCCCGCAGCACCGCGCCCTGGTCACGGAGATTCCTGGCCCGAGATCCCGCGAACTGCTTGAGCGCCGGCAGCGCAGCGTCGCCAGGGGCCTGAGCCACGTGCTTCCGGTCTTCGTCTCGGCGGCCGGCGGCGGAGTGGTCGTGGACGTGGACGGTAACTCACTGATCGACTTCGGCTCCGGCATCGCAGTGACCTCCGTCGGGAACAGCGCGGACCTCGTGGTCGACCGCGTCACCGAGCGGGTAGCCCAGTTCACGCACACCTGCTTCATGGTCGCGCCCTACGCGGGCTACGTGGAGGTCTGCGAGCAGCTCAACAAGCTGACCCCTGGCGAGCACGACAAGCGCTCGGCGCTGTTCAACTCGGGTGCCGAGGCGGTCGAGAACGCCGTGAAGATCGCCAGGCACGCCACCGGCCGGGACGCGGTCGTCGTATTCGACCATGCCTACCACGGCCGCACGAACCTGACCATGGCCATGACCGCCAAGAACATGCCGTACAAGGAGGGCTTCGGGCCATTCGCGGGCGAGGTGTACCGGGTGCCGATGGCCTACCCGTTCCGCTGGCCCGGCGGCCCCGATGCGTGCGCGGCCGAGGCGCTGGACGTCATCACGGGCATGATCCACGCCCAGGTCGGCGAGGAGAACGTGGCGGCCGTCGTCATCGAGCCGGTCCAGGGCGAGGGCGGCTTCATCGTGCCGCCCGACGGGTTCCTGCCGGGCCTCGCCGAGTTCTGCCGGGCCAGCGGCATCGTGTTCGTGGCCGACGAGATCCAGTCCGGCTTCTGCCGTACCGGCGACTGGTTCGCCTGCGACCACGAGCGTGTCGTCCCCGACCTGGTCACCACCGCGAAGGCGCTCGCCGACGGCCTGCCGCTGGCCGGCGTGACCGGCCGGGCGGAGATGATGGACGCGGTGCATCCCGGCGGCCTGGGCGGCACCTACGGCGGCAACCCGGTGGCGTGCGCTGCCGCGCTCGGTGCGATCGACACGATGCTCAAGGAGGACCTGCCGGCCAAGGCGCGGGCCATCGAGGCGGAGATGCTGCCGCGGCTGCGCAGGCTGGCCGAGCAGCACCCGGTCATCGGCGACGTCCGCGGGCGGGGTGCGATGATCGCCGTCGAGCTGGTCAGGCCCGGCACCCTCGAGCCGGACTCGGCGGCGGCCTCGAAGGTCGCCAGGACCTGTCACGGCAACGGCATGATCGTGCTGACCTGCGGCACCTACGGCAACGTGCTGCGGTTCCTGCCGCCGCTGGTCATCGGTCAGGACCTGCTGGACGAGGGCCTGTCGATCCTGGAGGACGCCTTCAGCGGGCTGTAAGCCTGGCCCGGCTGCGGCTAGGAGTGCACGATGTCGGTGCTGTGGCAGAAGTGCACCCTGCCCGGCCCGGCTGACCTTATCCTCCGCACCGACGCCCGCCACGCGTCCAGGTCGCTGGCCTGCCCGTCCGGCAGGTCGTCCCGCTCCGGCTCGCGATACTGGCGCGGCGTGTAGGCGGCATCGCCGATCAGCAGGTCCTCCCCGCCGTCCCCCGGTTCTCCCGTGTCCGCTGTGCGAACTACCACGGACTGGTGCCCTACAGTGTGGCCGGGCGTGGCGATCACCGACAGCCCCGGCAGGATCTCGGTGTCGCCGTCCAGCAGCTCGAACCGCGCCCCCATGAAGTCGAACCAGTCCGCTAGCTGAGGCGACTCGCGCCGGGCGCGGTCCAGCTCCCGCCGCTGCACGTAGAACGCCGCGTTCTTGAACACCGCGTTCTGGCCGCAGTGATCGAAGTGCAGGTGAGTGTTGATCACCAGGCCGATGTCTCCCGGTGTCATCCCCAGTTCGTCAAGCGCGTCCGCGACGGACCGGTTGACGACCCGCCAGTCGGCTAGCCACTGCTGGGGTCCGCCCACGCCGGTGTCGACCAGCAGCGCGCCTCCCGGGTAGGTCACCACGAAGCCGTGCACCGGCCATGTGCCGCCGTCCAGGCCCCGCAGTGTCGCGAGGCTCAGCCGCTGGATCTGGAGTGGCATGGCTCCATGCTGCCGTGTCGGGGGACGCAGCGACAAGGCGGCCGGCCCAGCGCTCCCGCGCCTGCCGCTAGGTCAGGTCGCCGGCCGCCAGCGGTGCGGCCCTGGCCTGGCCGGTCAGGCCCGCCAGCGTGCCTGGTGGGTCGGCCCGCCAGTAACCGGTGAGGCACAGCACCACCAGGCCGATCGCGCACGCCAGCAGTACGCCCGGAGCGAGTGTGTGCACCGTGAGCTGATCCAGCTTGCCCAGCACCGGACCCGGCGGCGGCAGCGGGTTGCCTGGCGTGTTCGCCAGCGTCGCGGCCGTCAGCCTGATCATGAGCAGCCAGTCAAGCCGCGACGCCGGGTAGAGCACCAGCAGGCAGAACGCCATCGCGTCGTACCAGGGCAGCTGGTAGGGCCACATCACCAGCCAGGCCACGCTCAGGGCGAGCGCAGGGCGCAGCGCCGGCCGCAGCGGATCACCGGCCGGGAGCCTGGCGAGCAGCAGCAGCGCCATCCCGATCGCGAGGATGACCGCGACCTCGCCGAGGTAGGGGTAGTAGGCGTTCAGGTCGGTGAGCCGGTAAAAGCTGTCGACTGTTGACTTGTTGCGCCGCGCGAAGAGCGCGGACACCGCAGGCGAGCCGAACCACGCGTAGGTGGGAGCGAGCACCGCCAGGCCGCCGATCCCGGCGGCGAGGATGGCCGCTGGACGCCGCCTCAGCGCCCAGGCCAGCCCGACGCCGAACGCTATGTAGTTGATCTTGATATCGGCCGCGACGCCCACCAGCGCGCCGGCCGCGAGGGCCCGGCCGACGGTAGGCCGTGCCGTCGGCGACCAGGGGCCGACGGCCAGCAGCCCGAGCAGCCCCGCGGCGGCGGCGAGAACGTCCAGGTGGCCGGCCGCGACCAGGCCCCAGACCAGCAGCGGGTTGAGCGTCCACAGCAGGTGCGCCCGCAGCCGCCGCGCCGGGTCGGACCGCAGCATGCGGTCGGCAACGTAGGCCACCAGCGCGAAGCCGAGCGCGTTCCATAGCTTGAGCCAGAACACCACCCTGGATGCGGAGTCGCCGCCCACCCTGGCTGCCGCGTACTGCTCGAAGGTCGCGACTGGCCCGTACAGGCTGACCTGGAACTGCCAGCGCCACGGCACCTGGCTGCCGAAGCCCTGATCGGTGACGTGCAGGAAGAACGGCGGCACGACGTACGGATTGTGCCCGAGCAAGAGCAGCCTGCCGTAGGCGGCGTAGTCGAGCACATCGGTCGAGCCTCCCGGCGGCAGCACCGCGAGCACGCCTATCACGACGCCGGCCAGTATCAGGATCAACCGCATCGGCGGCCTGGCACCGCGCCTGGCCGCCACCAGCCCGGCCAACACCCCGGCCGCGCCCAGCAGGCAGGCCAGCCACAGTGCCACCGCGACAACCTTGATGCTGACGTGCACGCTGGTCGCGTCGAACGGGAAGCCGCCGGCCGGCAGCCGCAGCGGCGGGTACTGCCAGTCTTGCCTGACCACCTCGGCCGCAACCATGATCGCCAGCGAGACGCCGATGCACGCAGCCGCCACCCAGCCGGGCACCCGGGTGCGAGGCGCGGCCGCGCGATCAGGCTGATAGCCGATGACGACAAGCGGGTCGGAGCCGTCGGACTGCTCCGCTCTGTCGGGCTGTTGCTGCTCCGGCTGCGTCTGATCTGGCCGGGTAAGCGGGGTGAGCCGGACGGAGTCGGAGTCGGTCATGGTTCCTTCACGCTGACACGGAGCGCACGCCATCACCGCGCGGGCGCGTCGTCATCCCCCCGGCGAGTCAGCTGCGCTGTCCTGGCTTGTGCTTCATAGCCGCGCCCATGCCCCATGAGCGCGCACCTGGTGCCCCTGAAACTCAGCAGCAAGCGCTGCCATACCCGCCGCCAGCGAGGGCCAAAGCTAATGCCGCGACGGGAACGTCCGTCCCGATTAGCCCCAAACCAGAACATCAGGACGGGACGGCGGTCTCGGCCGAGCCGGCCTGAGCGGACCCGGCCAGGGCTGCCAGCAGCCCGGCCGACGGCCAGGACTCAGGCGCCAGGCCGGAGACCACCAGGATGCCGCCGTACAGCAGAGTCAGGCATGATGCCAGCGCCTGCAAGATCGCGTAGCGCCAGGATGGCGAGAACCCGAGCGACCGGATTGCCTCGCTGGCGAGCCTGGGTGCCAGCAGGCCCGCCAGGCCCATGGCGAGCATGGGAGTCCCGGCGATGACCCCGGTGATCCGCGGCACCGGCCGGCTGGCGGCCAGCAGCCCCAGCACCACTACGACGCCTGCCACTGTGGCGTTCTCCAGGTCCGCCGTGGGCCGGAAGCCGAGCCATGTCGGGTTGGGGTAGGCGTAGAAGCCCTGGTTGCTGAGCTGGACCAGGTACCACGCAACCGGGATGGCCACGATGCCCGCCAGGACCGCCACTGCCCTCATGGCCGGGCTGCTGCGCGTCCTCGGCAGCGCCGGCCCGACGGCTCGCCAGCGGCCGGGCATCAGCGCGGCGATGACCAGGACACCGCCGACGACCAGCAGGACATGGTCGGTCACCAGGCTCTGCCAGCCGTCGGTCAGCTCGCCTCTGCGGAGCACGCGAGCGGCCTGCACGAAGTCTGCGGCGGCGAACATCCCGGCGCCGAACAGCGCCACGCCGGCGGCCAGCGGGCCGGCCGGGGACAGCGCCCGCCAGCCGCACAGGCAGCCGACCAGGATGGCTGCGGCCGCGACCAGCGCGGCGGCTGTCGCGCCGACAGGGGCGATGAGCTCCGGCCCGGCAACCCGCGGGCCGGCCGGGTACTGCACCTGTGCCCAGACCTGCACGCCGAGGGCACGCCACTCCCCGAAGGCCAGCAGGACGCAGACCGCGGCCGCGGCGCACAGCCCGATGGCCGCGCCCATGAGGTGGCGGGTGGCCGTCCTCATATCAATCAGGGACCCGCCCGGCTAGGGCGTCAACCCTAGCCCTCGTAGTAGCGGTCAGCGACGGCCAGCGCCTCGTCCAGGATGGCCAGGCCTTCCTTGGCCTCGGACTCCGAGATCGTGCACGGGGGTACCACGTGCAGCCGGTTGTAGTTGGTGAACGGCATCAGTCCGCGCGCCTTGCACTCTGCAACCAGCGCGTTCATGGCCTCCGAGGAGCCGCCGTAGGGGGCCAGCATTTTCCTGGTCTCGCGGTTGGAGACCAGGTCGAGCGCCCAGAACACCGCGGTCCCGCGTACCTCGCCGATCACCGGATGCCGTCCGGCCAGGTCACGCAGGCCTGGCCCGAGGACGGTCTCGCCGATGCGCGCGGCGTTCCCGATAATGTCCTCGTCCTTCATGACGTCGATCGTCGCGACTATGGATGCGCAGGCAAGCGGATGCCCGGAGTAGGTCAGCCCGCCGGGGAAGACCCGCTCGTCGAAGGTGGCCGCGATCGGGTCGGAGATCAGGACGCCGCCAATCGGCACGTAGCCCGAGTTGGCGCCCTTGGCGAAGGTGATCAGGTCAGGCACGATGCCGTGATCGTCGAACGCGAACCATCGCCCGGCCCGGCCGAAGCCGCACATCACCTCGTCGGCGATGTACACGATGCCGTAGCGGTCACACAGTTCCCGCACGCCGGCCAGGTAGCCGGGCGGCGGGATCAGCACGCCCGCGGTGCCGACGATGGTCTCCAGCAGGATCGCCGCGATAGTCTGCGGGCCTTCCATCTGGATGACCTGCTCCAGGTGCGCCAGGGCGCGCTGCGACTCCTCCTGCGGCGTGGTGGCCCAGAAGGAGGACCGGTACAGGTAGGGCCCGAAGAAGTGCACGTGCCCGATGGCGAACTCGTTCGGCCAGCGCCGCGGGTCGCCGGTGGACGTAATCGCCGCGCCGGTGTTGCCGTGGTAGGAGCGGTAAAAGCTCAGCACCTTGCTCCGGCCCGTGTGCAGCCTGGCCATCCGGATCGCGTTCTCGTTGGCGTCCGCGCCGCCGTTGGTAAAGAAGATCTTCTCGAATCCGTGCGGTGCCAGCTCAGCCAGCCGGAAGGCTGCCTCGCTGCGCGCCTCGCTCGCGTGCTGCGGGGCGATCGTCGTGAGCTTCGCCGCCTGGGCCGCGATGGCGGCGGTCACCCTGGGATGCTGGTGCCCGATGTTGGTGTTCACCAGCTGGCTGGAGAAGTCCAGGTAGCGGTTGCCTTCGTAGTCCCAGAAATAGCTGCCCTCGGCGGCCGCGATCGGGATCGGCCTGAGCGCTGCCTGCGCGGACCAGGAGTGGAACACATGCGCCCGGTCCAGCGAGTAGACCTCGGCGCCGCGCTTCGGGTCGGGGGTGTAAGCATTCATCGCGCGAGCTCCTACTGGTTCACCGGGAAGCCGAGGTTGACGCCGCCATGGCTGGGGTCAAGCCAGCGGGAGGTGACCGCCTTGCCCCTGGTGTAGAAGTGCACGCCCTCGGTGCCGTGCACGTGTGTGTCGCCGAACAGGGAGGCCTTCCAGCCGCCGAAGGAGTAGAACGCCATCGGCACCGGGATCGGCACGTTCACGCCGACCATGCCGACTTCTACCTCGTGGGTGAAGCGGCGCGCGGCACCGCCGTCGTTGGTGAAGATCGCGGTGCCGTTGCCGTACGGGTTGGCGTTGATGACGCCGAGGGCGTCGTCGTAGCTGTGCGCCCTGACGACCGACAGCACCGGGCCGAAGATCTCGTCGGTGTAGCAGCGCATCGATGGCGTGACGTGATCAAGCACGGTGGGGCCGAGCCAGAAGCCGTCCGCGGCATCGCCGGTCACCGGGTGCTCGCGGCCGTCGACGGCCAGCGTGGCTCCGTCCTGGACGCCCGACTCGAGGTAGCCGGCCACCTTGTCGCGGTGCTCGCGGGTGACCAGTGGGCCCATCTCGGAGCGTTCCTCCGCGCCTGGGCCCACCGTGAGCCCGGTGATCCGCTCGGAGATCTTCGCGACCAGCTCGTCGCCGATCGGGTCCACGGCGACCACGACCGAGATCGCCATGCAGCGTTCCCCGGCCGAGCCGAAGCCAGCGTTGACCGCCGCGTCCGCGGCCAGGTCCAGGTCGGCGTCGGGCAGCACCACCATGTGGTTCTTCGCGCCGCCGAGCGCCTGCACGCGCTTGCCGTGCTCGGTCGCGGTCTGGGACACATACCGCGCGACCGGGGTCGAGCCGACGAAGCTGACCGCGCGCACGTCCGGGTGGGTGAGCAGCGAGTCGACAGCCTCCTTGGCGCCGTGCACGACGTTGAACGCGCCGTCGGGCAGGCCCGCCTCGGCCAGCAGCTCAGCCAGCAGCAGCGACGCCGACGGGTCCTTCTCGGACGGCTTGAGCACGAAGGTGTTCCCGCAGGCCAGCGCGATGGGGAACATCCACATCGGCACCATGGCCGGGAAGTTGAACGGGGTGATCCCGGCGACCACGCCCACCGGCTGGCGGATGGAATACGCGTCCACGCCGGTCGAGACGTTCTCGCTGAAGCCGCCCTTGAGCAGGTGCGGGATCCCGCAGGCGAAGTCGACGACCTCCAGCCCGCGCGCCACCTCGCCGGCCGCATCCGAGGCCACCTTGCCGTGCTCGGCGGTGATGACCGCGGCGATGTCGGCGGCGTGCTTGCGTACTAGCTCCCGGAAGGCGAACATCACGCTGGCCCGCTTGACCAGCGAGGTCTCCCGCCAGCCTGGAAACGCAGCGGAAGCCGCGGCGACCGCGGCGGCCACCTCGGCGGCGCCGCCGAAGTCCACGGTCCCGGAGACCCTGCCGGTCGCCGGGTTGTAGATATCACCACGGGTCGCCGCCTCTCCCGTCCACGGCTTGCCGTTGATCCAGTGAGTGCGGTGCTGATCCATGGTCGTGCCTTCCGATTGCTGCCTGCCGCCAGCGGCGCAGCGTCCATTCATGCTGCCTCGCTGACCATGCTCTCCCCTGGGCTCAGTGTGTCGCCAGACCCGCGGTATGCCAAGTTACGATCCGTAAGGAAACGCCGCGGTCCTTGCTACACCCTGTAAGTCTGCCTGGCAGACGACAGAGTGTAATCTGGACGCCGCTATCGCCTTACGGCGTGTCCGGCCCGCCTGGCGAGACCGGAGCCGGCCGGACTATCCCGTTCCCGCAAAAAGGAGGCGGTCATGCTGCCGACAGTGGCCGAGGTGCTGGCGCTGGACCCGGTCCGCAGCGGCGCGCCGCGGGTGCTGGCCGGTGCCGACCGACTCGACGGACCGGTCCGCTGGGTCCACGTCATCGAGCTCACCCAGGCTGCGCATCTGCTGCGCGGCGGCGAGCTTGTGCTGTCCACCGGCATCGCGCTGCCCGACGACCCGGCAGGCCTGCAGCGCTACGTCGCTGAGCTGGCCGCCGTCGGGGTGAGCGCGCTGGCGGTCGAGCTCGGCTCGCGGTACTCGCGCAGCCTGCCGCCGGCCCTGGTCAGCGCCGCGACCGAGCACCGGCTGCCGCTGATCATGCTGGAGCGGGAGACCCAGTTCATCGAGATTACCGAGGCCGTGCACGCCCGGATCATCGACGCTCAGCTCACGGACCTGCGCTCGGCCGAGCGGCTGCACCAGGTGTTCACCGACCTGGCGGTGGCGGGCGCCCCGGCCAGCGACGTGGTGGCGCAGACCGCCACCATGGCCGGCTGCCCGGTGATCCTGGAGAACCTCGCGCACCAGGTGCTCGCCTGCGCACCGGGGACCCAGGACGCGGCGGCGCTGCTCGCCGGGTTCGCGGCGCGGTCGCGGGCTGCTCAGGTGCCAGGCCGGACCGGCCATGACGGCGCGTCCGGCTGGCTCGTCACGGTGGTCGGCGCGCGCGGCGAGGACTGGGGCAGGCTGATCATGCTGCGCGGCGGCGCGCCCGCGCCGGGCGACGTGACGCTGATCGAGCGGGCGGCCACCACGCTCGCGCTGTGCCGGCTGCTTGACCATCAGGCCGAGAGCCTCGAGCGCCAGGCTCACCGGACGATCCTGGCGGCGTTCCTCGGGCATGGCTTCGCCGACCAGGCGGAGGCGGAGGCGCGGGCGCGGGCCGTGGGGGTGCCGGTGACCGGACGATGCCTGGTCGCGCTGGTCGTCCGGCTCGGCGACCCTGGGCAGGAGATCGGCGCGGGCCTGGCCTCGCACGCGCGCGCGGCGAGCATCGCGGACTCGCTGGCCGAGGTGTGCAGGCGGCAGCGGGTGCCCGCGCTTGTCGGCTCGCTCGATGACGACCGCGTCGGGGTGCTGCTCGCGCTGCCGCCGCGATCGGACGTGGAGGCGGCGCTGACCAGGCTCGCCGAGCAGATCAGGCCGCGGCTGTCGGACGACGACGTGATCGGCGTCGGCTCGGGCGTGGACTCGGTCGGCGGCGTGCAACGGTCGTTCCTGGAGGCCGACCACGTGGCGGAGGCGGCCCCGGGATCCGGCGCGGGGCTGCCGTTCTACCGGCTGCCAGATCTGCGCCTGCGCGGCCTGCTGCACCTGCTGCGCGACGACCCGCGGGTGCACGCCTTCGCCGAGCGTGAGCTTGGCCCGCTGCTGGTGCACGATGACGCCGGCGGCACCCAGCTGATGGCCGCGCTGAGCGCCTACCTGTGCGCCGGCGGCAACAAGGCCGAGGCGGCCAAGCAGGCGCACCTGGCCAGGCCGACCATGTACGAGCGGCTGCGGCAGATCGAGGAGGTGCTCGGCGTCGACCTCGAGCCTGCCGAGTCGCGCCTGTCGCTGCACGTGGCGCTGCTCGCCCTGCAGGCCGCCGGCGCGAGCTGATCGCCGGCACGCTAGCCCTCGCTCGCCCAGCCTTCGCCTGCCAGCTCGTCGATGGCGGCGGCGGTGGGCATCGCGGTGCGCGCACCGGGCGCGGTCACCGCGAGCGCGGCGCCGGCGACGGCGCGCTGCAGGCTCTCCCGCAGCGGGCGCCCGCCGGCCAGGCTCGCGGCGAGCACTCCGGTCAGCGTGTCGCCCGCGCCCGTGGTGTCCACGGCATCGACCCGGTGGCCGGGAAAGCGCTCGGTTACCTCGCCGTCAGCGAGCAGCGCGCCGTCGGCTCCGAGCGTCACGACCACCGGCGCGCCGGTCTGCCGCGACAGCCGCACGGCCCGCGCGGCCGTGTCGAGGCCGGCACCAGGGGCGTAGGCGGCTAGCTCGTGCTGGTTGGGCGTCACGATCGCGCCCGCCATCACCGCTGCGTAATCCGGCTGGGCGGGTGCGGGGTTGACCACCAGACGCGCTCCGTAGTAACGGGCGAGGTCGGCCGCCAGCAGCAGCGGCGTGCCGGGCAGCTCGAAGCACAGCACGACGACGTCGCCAGGGCGCGGGCCCAGCGACTCCATGGCCTCGTCCACGAAGTCAACGGTCACCTGGTCGTTCGCGCCCGGCGCGACCGCAATCTGGTTCTCGCCGGTGGCCGCGTCGACCAGGACGGCCGCGAGGCCGGTCGGCCCCTCGCGGCGCGTCACCTGCGTCACGTCGACCCCCTCGGCCGCGAGGTCGCGCACTGGATCGTCCCCGTCCTGCCCCCCGACCGCGCCGACCATGTGGACGCGCGCTCCGGCCCGGGCGGCAGCCACCGCCTGGTTCGCGCCCTTGCCGCCGTGGTGGCGGGCTAGGACGCCGCCGAGTACTGTCTCCCCGGCCGCAGGCAGCCGCGGCAGCCGCATCACCAGGTCGACGTTGATCGAGCCGACGACTATCACCCGGCCGGGCGCACTCGCATCCGGCTGCCCCACTAGGCGCGTCCTGACCTGGCCGCGAACGGGGCATGACCCACTGGTGCAGCGGGCTGGCGGGTGCGCGGATGGTCAGCGGCGATGGCCGCGCCGAGCGCGCCTCCGGCCAGGCCGACAACCGGTCCGGCTAGCAGCACGACCAGCATGAGCACTGCGGGACCGAAGAGCGGGGCCAGCAGACCGCAAGCCATCCCGCTGACCAGGCCGGCCAGGACTCCCTGCCGGATCCGCGCCGCCCGCCGGTTATGCGCGGTTCCGCCGCTGACACCAAGCCACGCAGCGGCCATGGCGGCCACCGCTGCCAGCGTGAAGAGCGGGACTACCAGAGCGAGTAGCCCTAGCACCGGGCCGAGTCCGCTGCCGACGAGGATGCCTGCCAGCGCGCTCATGATCGGCGCAGCGGCGAGGCCGGCGTCAGCGCCGACGGCGAGGGTTGACGGCAGCAGCGGCGACCGTTCCGATGTCGCGTACAGGATGCCGGCCACGTACGCCAGCGCCAGCGCCTGGAGCGGCACCACCGCCACCACCACCATGCCTGCCACTCCGATCAGGCACCACAGCGTGGAGGCCTCGACCCTCGGCCAGCGGGAGTAGGCGACAAACGGCGCCGCGAACAGCGCGACCAGCAGCGCCAGCCCCGCGATCTCGTGCGGCCAGCTGAACCGACCGGAGCCGATCCCGCCGTGGCGCGCGTGGCTGTCCGCGCGAACGATGACAAGCCCGACACCGCACAGCGCCGCGCAGGCGGCCACCCGCACCAGCCGCGCCGCGACGCTGTCGCCGACCGGGCCGAACACGCCACGGCCCCGGCCCAGCCACGGCAGCACTGCCAGCGCCATGACCAGGACGAGCACGCGGAACCGGTCAGTCAGGCTCTCGACGTCACGGGGCGGCCCGGTGTGCCAGCTACGCCATGCCAGCCAGGCCGCGGCAGCGCAGACGCCGGCCACGCCCAGCCAGTACCCGACCTTGCGTCCCATCCGGCCCTCCGCGTCCGTCTAGGACAGCTAACTCCTGCGGAGGCCAGGTGTGCCAGCCTCAAGCTCACTCACCTTCAGGACTGCCGAGCCCGGCTAGCCGGCCGCCGTGAATCCCTCGCGCCAGGTCGGGTAGCGCAATGTCCAGCCGAGTTCCTTCTTCGCCTTCGCATTGGACGCGCCGCGGCACTGCGTCATCATGGTCAGTCCCTCGCCCATGACCAGCCGGGCGAGCCACTCGGGGATGTGACGCGGGGGCTTGGCGCCGACCGCCGCCGCCAGCACCGGCACCCAGTCCCGCATGGCGGCAGGCTCGTCGTCGGTGATGTTGTAGATGGCCGGGCCCTCGTGGTCGAGCGCGAGCACGGTCGCCGCGGCCGCGTCATGCAGGTGGATCAGTGACATGACGCCCGCGCCGTCACCGATGACGGGGTACTGGCGCTTGCGGGCCAGCTTGGCGAATCCATCCGGGTCACCGTAGAACCCGCCGTACCGCAACGCGATGCCGCCGGCCCTGGTCACCGCCTCGTCCAGGTGGCTCATCGCCGCGAACGTCTGCCGTGCCGATACGGGCGGCACCGTCACGAGCGGGTCGTCCTCGGTCTTCACCGCGCCGCCCTCGTGCGCGTACCGGTACGGCGCGAAGCTCTGCGCTACGAACTTCCCGACCCCCGCCTCGCTTGCGGCCGCCAGCAGGTTGTCGGTGCCCTCGGTCCGCAGCCGGTTGGTCGCCCCGAACGTCCGGTCCAGGCTGCGGCCGAAGCGGGCGCCGGCCAGCGCCGTCGACTGGTAGATGATCGCTTCCGGACGGGCCGCGGCGACCACCGCGCGGACCGCGCTGGCGTCCAGGACGTCCAGCGTGATCGGGTCCGCGCCGAGCGAGTGCAGCAGGCTGGCCTTCGCCGGGGTGCGCGAGCTACCGGTGACCTCGTGGCCTTGATCGACAAGCTGCGGCACTAGCCGGGTGCCGATCGCCCCGCTTGCCCCGACGACCAGGACTCTCATGACGACGCCTCCTCAGCTCGCCTCGCGGCAAGCCTCACTGGCGGCCTTCCCCAGGGCCGCTCCTGCCCTGTCTGACACGCCGGGGACGCGGAACGTGACAGCGGCGGGCTCCGTGACCGGGCCGGATCGCCGTGGGCCACTATAAGAGCCGGCCCCGACACCGGAAGTGAGCTCATGCCGGAGAAGATCATCCTCGACTGCGATCCCGGCGTGGATGACGCGCTCGCGATCGTGTACGCGCTGGCCTCGCCCGAGCTTGACCTCGTCGGCATCACCACGGTGGCCGGCAATGTCGGCCTGGACAAGACCACCGCCAACGCGCTGCGGCTGCGCGAGTTCCTGAACGCCGGCGGCCTGCCGGTCACGGCCGGCAGCGCGGCGCCGCTGGTCCGCCCGCCGTCGTCGGCGCCGCACGTGCACGGCGAGGACGGGCTCGGCGGGGCGCCGCTGCCGCCGGCGGCCGCGAGCCCGGAACCGGGGTTCGGCCCGGACTTCATCGTCGACACCGTCATGGCCGCGCCTGGCGAGGTCACGCTGGTCGCAACCGGCCCGCTCACCAACGTGGCGCTCGCGCTGCGCCGCGAGCCCGCGCTGGCCGATAGCGTGCGCGACTTCGTGATCATGGGCGGGTCCAGCGCCCGCGGCAACGTGACCCCGGCCGCCGAGTTCAACATCGCCACCGATCCTGAGGCCGCGGCGGCCGTGTTCGCTGCGGGCTGGATGGTGACCATGGTCGGGCTCGATGTCACGCTCCAGGCCGTCACGACGGGCCAGGTGCTGACCAGGCTGTCGGGCCTCGGACCGCTGTCTGACCAGCTTGTGGTCCCGTGCCTGCGCGGATACGGGGACAGCGTTCACGCCGCGAACGGCGCCCTCGGCGCGCCCGGTTCCGGAAAGCCGGTGCACGACGTCTGCGCCGTCGCGCACGTGGCGCGGCCCGACCTCATCGGCTATCGTCCGGCGCGGGTCGAGGTCGAGACGGCCGGCCGCTGGACCGCCGGCATGACGGTCACCGACTTCGCTGCGCCGCCCGAGGCCTGCAACGCGCTGGTGGCGGTCAGGATCGACGTCGGCGCCTTCTGGGACAACGTCGCGGACGTATTCGCGCGCGCCGCCGCAGCGCTCTAGGGTGCGGAGCTCGTTCTGGCGGGCGCGGTATTAACGTTGTTACTACAGGGCCTGCGCCGAGGAGGATCACCATGCCGCTAGATCCGGCGACCACTGCGGTCGTGCTCATCGAGTACCAGAACGAGTTCACCTCCGACGGCGGCGTGCTGCACGGCGCAGTCTCCGAGGTGATGGAGAAGACGAACATGCTTGCCAACACCGCGCAGGTCGTCGAGGCGGCGCGGGCGGCGGGCGCGACGATCATGCACGCGCCCATCACCTTCGCACCCGGCTACAACGAGCTCAGCAACCACCCCTACGGCATCCTCAAGGGCGTCGTGGACGGCAGCGCGTTCGTCAAGGGCACCTGGGGAGCCGAGATCGTGGACTCCCTGGCGCCGGAGGAAGGCGACATCGTGGTGGAGGGCAAGCGCGGGCTTGACACCTTTGCCAGCACCAACCTTGACTTCATCCTGCGCAGTAAGGGCATCAAGACCATCATCCTTGGCGGCTTCCTCACCAACTGCTGCGTCGAGTCGACCATGAGAACCGGATACGAGAACGGCTATCAGGTCATCACGCTGACCGACTGCACAGCGGCGACGTCGGTGCCCGAGCACGAGAACGCGATTAGCTACGACTACCCGATGTTCTCCAGGCCCATGAGCGCAGCCGACGTGATCGCAGAGTTCAGCTAGCCGCCAGGCACCGCAACGCCCTGGCGTCCTCCGGCAGGAAAGGACGCCAGGGCATTAGCTCATGCGGCCTGGCTTCGGCTGCAGCGTCAGCAGCCGTCCGAGGGTGCCCACGGCTGGGCGCCGTACTCGGCGTACAGGCGGTTGAAGGCGATCTGCTGGAGCCAGACCGGCGCCTGGCCAGCGGTGCCTGAGTAGCCAAGCTGTGCCCAGGTCGACGGCAGGATCCCGAACAGCCCGTCCGGGTCGGTCGGGGTGTCGGTGCTCTCCCGCCATGCCACGCACTGCTCGAAAGCCGATGCGCCGGCCGGCACGGGCCCGGCCGCCTGGCTGGTCTGGCTGGCTCCGCTGGCCTGGTCGTCGTTAGCCTGGGCCTGGGCCTGCGCCTGTCCGGCAGGGGCCTGCAGCTTGACTGCCGCGACAGCATGCGCCTTGTGCACGACGTGGGTGCGGGCTACCGCCGTGGCCGTGGGGTGGGCGGCTTTCGCGTGCTGGCTGGTGAGATGCGCGACGTGATGCGCGGGCGTGCCCGGCGAGGCCAGGGCGATGCCGGCGGAGACGCCGGCGCCCGCGAGCGCGGCCGACGCCACTGAGACTGCTGCGATCTTCTTAGTGATCTTCACGGGGGATCTAACCCTTTCTCCGTCCGTCCTCAGCGCTTCGCGGTAACCGCGACTCACAGTTGTCGGGCGTGACTTGAGGGCCATGGCCTTGGGGGACATGGTCATGGTCAGGGGTACTGGTCACTCGTGCTGCGTCGGGCCCGGCGGCCTCCTTTCATCGAGCGCGCATATCGCGCGCATTGCTATCCCCACTTCCAACTCCAGCCGCGGGCGCGTGCCATCCGCAGGGCGCCGAATATGGGCCTTGTCACGGTGCCGCGAGCCGGGAATATCGGTTCTGACCTGGGACGACATGGCGGAGGCGGTTCAGCGTGAATATCGTCGGCCGCGCCCAGCGTTACTTAGATGGGCAAATCGAAGAAGCGCAGACGCCGGGCCGCGGTGCGAGTTAGACCTGAGGCTGAGAGCGCATGTGATGGTCGTCACTAATCTGCTTAGTTTCCGCGTCCTCAGGTTTTAAGGAGCTCCCGAGATGAAGTCACGCCGAGCTTCGCGGAAAAGCGGTATACGGATACCGCGGCTGCGATTCATGGTCGTGCTTGCCCTGGCTCTGGTCGCCGCGAGCGTCCCGGCGGCCATGGCAGTCGCGCACAGCGGCGGGAATCGCGGCTCGGCGGCGCGCACGGCGGCAGACGGCTTCCGGCCGCGCCGCCCCTCGCCGTCCCCGTCGCAGCCGGGCCCGTCGACGTCCAGTTCGGCGTCGCCCACTCCTACCAGCGCGGGCGCCCCGGCCGCCGTCGAAGGCTTCGACGAGGCCGGCGTGTCCACCGGCCTTGGTGACGACTTCTCGGCCGCGCAATGGTCGACCATCGCGGCGGACGGCTTCAAGCTCTTCATCACCGATCCCATCGAGTGGTCGTCGGAATGCTCGGACGGCAACTGCACCGACCCCGTCAACACGTGCACGATCGACGCTGCCGCCGTGGCGCAGATCCAGGATGCCTATGACGCAGGCATCGACTACGCCGTCTACACGCGCAACGTGAACTGCCTGACCGCGGCGATCGAGGGACTGTCAAGCACCCTGCAGGCGCACCTCAGCTTCGCGGTCCTGGATATCGAGCCCGACCCGAGCGTCCAGCTGACGACGTCGCTGGTCAACGGCGTCACCGCGCTCGGCCAGACCCCGGTCGTCTACAGCTACCAGGCAGGCTGGGACGCGGTCATGGGCAGCAGCACGGCGTTCAGCACCCTGCCGCTGCAGGACGGCGTGGTCCCCAACTGGGGAGCGCAGTTCCCGGCCGCCTACCCGGCCGGCTTCCCTTCCGTGGTCGCGATGCCCTACGCGTTCGGCGGCTGGTCGGGTTATGACGCGCAGGTCGAGCAGCAGCAGTGCTGTACCGATATCCAGGGGACGGCTGGCACGATCGACAACTCCTCGGACCAGATCGACCTGGACTCGGTGAACGCCGCCTGGCTGGCGAGCCTGCCGCACCAGGCCTGACCTGCACTAAGACACTGCCAGCTTGACCCCGCGGCCGCCAGGGTAGGAAGCCGCGGGGGGAATTGTCCGTGAGCATTCAGTTCGGGGGGCTGCTCACGCTTGCCGTCGCGGCCTTCGCCGCGCCGCTGCTGGCCAGGCTCGTCCCGGCACGTCTGGTGCCGCCGGTGGTGTTCGAGGTGCTGGCCGGGCTGGCCGTCGGCCCGCAGGGACTCGACCTCGTGCAGCCCACCGGCGGCGTCTACCTGCTGTACCTGCTCGGCTTCGGATTCCTGCTATTCCTCGCCGGCCAGGAAATCCAGATCGAGCGATTCCGCGGGCCAGTCTTCCGGCTGACCGCTGCCAGCTTCGCCGTCAGCGTCGCGATCGCGGTCCCGCTGGCGATCGGGCTGCGGCAGATCGCCCACGGCGCCGACGTCCGGCTGCTGGCCCTTGCCCTGACCGCCAGTTCGCTTGGCGTCATGGTGCCGGTGCTGCGGGACGCGGGCGAGGCTGGCACCGAGTTCGGCCAGTTGGTGATCATCGCCGGCTCGGTCGGCGAGTTCGCGGCACTGCTCCTGCTGACCGTGCTGTTCTCCGCCCAGCCGGAGCCAACCTGGGTGCAGGTGGCCTACGTGCTCGCGCTGGGGGCGGCCGCGGTGATCGGCGCGCTTGGGCTGCGGTGGCTCTGGCAGTCGCCGTGGCTGCGCCGGGCGCTGCTCGCCACCGACCAGAGCACCTCGCAGCTGCGGGTCCGCGGTGGTTTCGTGATCCTTCTCGCCTTTGCCGCGATCTCGCACGAGTTCGGCGTCGACGCGCTGCTCGGCGCGTTCGTCGGCGGCATCGTGCTCAACATCGCCGATCGCGACGACCGGCCCACCAGGGAGCGCTACCGGGGCAAGCTGCACGCCATCGGGTTCGGCTTCCTGGTCCCGGTGTTCTTCGTGGTGACGGGCGTGCAGTTTGACGTCAGGTCGCTGTTCGCCAGCGCATCGTCGCTGGCGCTGACGCCGGCCATCGTGGCCGCGATCCTCATCGCCCGGGCGGTGCCGGGCCTGATGTACCGCCGCAGGCTCGGCGTCAGGCCGGCCCTGGCGGCCGGCCTGCTGCAGGCCACGACGCTCACGTTCCCGGTAGTCGTCGCCGAGGTCGGCAGCAGCCTCGGGCTGCTCACGCCTGCGACGTCCGCCGCGCTGATCGGCGCGGCGCTGGCATCGGTGCTGCTGTTTCCCGCCGCCGCCATGGCGCTGCGGCCGTGGACGCGCGCCCCGGCCGCCCGTGACGAGCCTGTTCCCGGCCCTCAGGAGTCGTAGCCCAGGCCGATCCGGTCCATGGTCCGCAGCCACAGGTTGCGGCGGCCGTGGTGCCGGTCGGCCTGCGCCATCGACCAGCGGGTGAGCTGAATCCCTGCCGAGCGGACCGGCTCCGGCGGGAACGGCAGCGGTCGGCTCCGCACCATCTCCAGCTCCGTCAGCTCGGTCGGCTGTCCGTCGAGCAGGTCAAGCAGCACCCGGCCGCCGAACCTGCTGGCTCCGACGCCGAGGCCCGTGTAACCGGCGGCATAGGCCAGCCGGCCGCCCATGGCCGTGCCGAAGAACGCGCAGAATCGCGAGCAGGTGTCGATCACGCCGCCCCATGAGTGCGTGAACGAGATGCCCTCCAGCTGCGGGAAGGTCTCGAAGAAGTGCCTGCCGAGCATCGCGAACGTAACCGGGCGCTGGTCCTGGGCCGCAGTGATCTTGCTGCCGTAGTAGTACACGGCGTCGTACCCGCCCCACAGGATCCGGTTGTCACTGGTGAGCCGGTAATAGTGGAACTCGTTCGAGGCGTCCGAGGTCCCCTGCCGGCGCCGCCAGCCGATGCTGTCCAGCTGGGCGGCCGACAGCGGCTCGGTGATCAGCGCGTAGTCGTAGACCGGGATGACGTAGTAGCGCAGCCGGCGCAGCAGCGGCGAGAACGCGCCCGTTCCGAGCGCTACCCGCCGCGCTTGCACAGTGCCGCCAGCGGTACGCAATTCCAGGGCGGCGCCCGCCGGACCCGGCTCCGCCACGATGGCCCTGACCGGGCTCTCCTCGAAGATCCGGACGCCCGCCTCCAGGCATGCCCGGCGCAGCCCGCGGGCCAGCAGCAACGGGTCCACTATCGCGCAGCCCTTGACGTCCCACATCCCGCCCAGGTAAGAGGGCGAGTTCAGCTCCGCCCGTGTCGCGGCGGCATCGAGCAGCACGGCCCTGCCGCCAAGCCGCGTGCTGGCATCTGCCGATTCGCGCAGGTCAGCCAGCTGCCAGCTGCTGGTTGCCACGGTCATCTCGCCGCTGCGGGTGAAGTCGCAGTCGATGCCGTAGCTGGCAACGGCGGCCTCGATCTCGTCCAGGTTCTGGCGGCCCAGGCGCTCGAGCGTTGCCATCTCGCCGGGGAACCTGTCCATGCCGTTGCCAATGCCGTGGGTCAGGCTGGCGGAGCAGAACCCGCCGTTCCGTCCAGTGGCCGCCCACGCGACCTGCCGCGCTTCGAGCAGCACCACTTCCCGGTCAGGATCGGACTCCTTCGCCTGCAGCGCCGTCCAGAGGCCGGTGAACCCGCCGCCGATCACCGCCAGGTCCGCGCTGACCTTGCCGCCGAGCGCGGGCTCAGGCGGTAGCGCATCCTGCCGGTCAAGCCAGAAGGGAACGGGCCGCGCCCCGGCTAGCGCATCCGCCACGCCCGAGTCGTTCATGCCACCCTCACCTTCGTGCCGCTGGCGAACCCGGCTAGCCCCCGGACGGTAGCCAAAAGCTAAGAGGCCGCCGGAGTCGGCACAAGCGACACAGTGGCAGGAATCGCCAGGCCGGCCTGTCACAGTGAATGGGCGGCCTGCCGCAGGCGCCCGCAGGCCGGGCCGGCTAGTGGCCGGCCGCGATCGGCTTGAACAGGCTGGTCCAGTAGGCGAGCTGATCGGCGTTCTCGAACTGGTAGTAGTACCGGGACCGCTCGATCATCTGGCCGGTCGGGAACACGTACGCCGAGGACGCCGTCTGCGCTACCGGCACCCCGATGCTGGGCTTCAGCTCGGCGAGGGTCTGCGCAGCCCAGCCTGTCGGGGACCTGAGCACCTGCTGGGCGGCGGGCACCGGGCAGACATAGTCGATTGAGTACTCGACGACCGCCTGGACCTGCGGCTGGTAGAAGTAGTCCATCACCGCCATCGCGTCCTTGGGATTCTGCGAGTGCTGCGGGATGCACATGTTGTCGGTCCAGAACATCGCCCCTTCCAGGGGCATCAGCAGCCGCAGTTGCGGGGCGCCGCTGATCCTGGCCTGGTAGATGTCACCGGAGAAGGCCTGCGAGACCACGGTCTGGCCGCTCGTCAGGTAGTCGATGTAGTTCTGGCCGTAGTACCCGCGGACGATCCCCGCGTCTCGCTGCGCCCGCAGCGTCGTCGCCGCCGCGCGCCAGTCCGACTCCGTCGACAGCGCGGGCCATACCCCGTTGCGCAGCAGCCCGATGCTGCCCAGCTCCCAGGGGTCGCTCATCATGCCGACCCGGCCCTTGTAGCGCTCGTCGAACAGCAGGGCCACGCTGTCGCCAGGCTCGGAAATGACGCGCGAGTTGTAGCCGATGGCCGTCCACCCGGACTGCCACGCCATCGTGTACACGTTGCCCGGATCCCAGGGCGGGCTCTTGACCTGAGAGCTGGCGTAGCGGCGGAAGTTAGACATCATCGCCTGGTCCAGCGGGATCAGCCACCCGTTGGAGATCAGCGAGCCGAGCGCCGGGCTGTTGGTGGTCGTCACGATGACGTCGTAGCCCGTGTACTGGCCGCGCTTGAGCTGCGGGCTGATGGAGTCAAAGAACGGCATGTTCTCGCTCACCGGCTCGGTGTAGTTCACCGTGATGCCGGTCGTCTGGGTGAAGCGCTCCAGCGACGGGTGCCGCCCGTTCAGGACGTCGATGTAGTCCGGCCAGTTCGCGAAGTTGACGAGGTGGTGCAGCCGCTGCGAGCGCCACCAGGCCGGCGTCCCGGCGGTATCCACGGCCGGGGGCGCGGCGGCCTGGTCACCGCAGGCGGAGAGCAGGCCAGCCAGCCCGGCGAGCCCGGCGCTGGCGCCGGCCGCGGTGAGCAGCCTCCTCCTGGTCAGTCCCCGGATGACCGATGGATCGCTGACAACTCCGGGCGTGGCGGACGCACGGTCCTCACGCTGCGACATCACTCCTCCTCAGCGGCAGCCGACGGCGCCGTCGGAGTCAGGATCGTCGCAGAAACTAACGTCCATATCCTGCGACTTTATGACTTTGCAAGCAAAGTCGGCCATAAATCTCCGGCCGGCCGCCGCGGAAGCCGCTGGTGCGGTCAGGCGTCGATGTAGCTCATGACGTGCTTGACCCGGGTGTAGTCGTCGAAGCCGTAGCCGGACAGGTCCTTGCCGTAGCCCGAGTGCTTGAAGCCGCCGTGCGGCATCTCCGAGACGAACGGTATATGGGTGTTGATCCACACGGCGCCGAAGTCCAGCTGCCTGGCCGCGCGCATGGCCCGGCCGTGGTCGCGGGTCCACACGCTGGCTGCCAGCCCGTACTTGACGCCGTTGGCCCAGCGCAGCGCCTCCTCCTCGGAGCTGAACCGCTGGACGGTGATGACCGGCCCGAAGATCTCGTCCTGGATCATCTCGTCGTCTTGGCGCAGGCCGGTGACGACGGTCGGGGCGAAGCAGAATCCGCGTGCCCCGACGCGGTGCCCGCCGGCGGCGACGGCCGCGTGCACCGGTGCCCGCTCCAGGAATCCTTCCACCCTGGCAAGCTGAGCCGGATTGTTCAGCGGCCCGTAGTCGGCCTCAGGATCCTCGCGGCCTGCCGTCTTCACCGACCCGGCATGGTCAACTAGCGCGGCGGTCAGCTCATCGGCAACCCCGGGCCCGGCCAGCACCCTCGTCGCCGCGGTGCAGTCCTGCCCGGCGTTGTAGTACCCGGCGTCGCTGATCTGCCTGGCCGCGAGCACGATGTCGGCATCGTCGAACACCACGACCGGGGCCTTCCCGCCAAGCTCCAGGTGCACGCGCTTCAGGTCGGCCGCTGCGGCAGTGGCGACCTCGATGCCTGCCCTGACCGACCCGGTAATGGAGACCATCTGCGGGATCTGATGCGACACCAGCGCCCGGCCGGTGTCGCGGTCGCCGCAAACCACGTTCAGCACGCCGGGCGGAAGGAACTCAGCGGCGATCTCCGCGAGCAGCAAGGTCGACACCGGGGTGGTGTCCGAGGGCTTCAGGACGACCGTGTTGCCCGCCGCAAGGGCGGGCGCGAACTTCCAGACCGCCATCATCATCGGGTAGTTCCACGGCGTGACCTGAGCGCAGACGCCGACCGGCTCACGGCGGATCATCGAGGTATGGCCGCGCAGATACTCGCCGGCCGACTTGCCCTCGAGCATCCTGGCGGCGCCGGCGAAGAACCGCAGCTCGTCGGCGAGCGGGGGCACCTCATCGGACCGCGTCAGCGCGACCGGCTTGCCGGTGTTGCGCGACTCGGCCTCAATCAGGTCCTCCGCCCTCGCCTCGATGGCGTCCGCGAACCGCAGCAGCGCGAGGCTTCGCTCGGCCGGCGTGGTGTCCCGCCACGTCTCGAACGCCTCAGCCGCCACCCGCAGGGCCGCGTCGACGTCGGCGGCGCCGGATACCGGCGCCTGCACGTACGCCTCCCCCGTGCTCGGGTCCACCACGTCGCTGAATCTGCCGTCCTGGGCTGGCTGGTACTTCCCGCCGACGAAGTTGGCCAGTACCTCGCCGCCACCTGGCACGGCTGATCCCACGACTTCCTCCTGCTGAGCAACGACTGAATCGGCTTCGACCCTGGCAGATAAAGTGGCCCTGCACAAGTGAATCAGTTACAAATGGGGCTAAGCTCTGCGGAATCAGTTGACAGATACCGTTAGCCTGGCACCATGAAGTCTCCGAAGGAGGCCACCGCATTGGCGCATACGCCGGGGACGCAGCTCACCTCGGCCAGCCGTAACCGGGCTGGACCGGCAACCAGGGACGCTGACGGTACCAGGATCGTCCTGGACGACCTGTCCAAGCAGATCATCGAGCAGCTGCAGCAGGACGGCAGGCGGTCCTATGCCGCGATCGGCAAGGCCGTCGGGCTGTCGGAGGCCGCAGTCAGGCAGCGCGTCCAGCGACTGGTCGAGGTCGGCGCCATGCAGATCGTGGCCGTGACCGACCCGATGAGCCTTGGATTCCTGCGCCAGACGATGGTCGGCATCCGCTGCAACGGCGACCTTGAGCGAGTCGCCGACCACCTGGCGGGTATGGAAGAAATCGACTACGTGGTGATCACAGCCGGCTCTTTCGACATCCTCATCGAAGTGGTCTGCGAGGACGACGAGCAGCTGCTAGAGATTCTCGGCCGGGTGCGGGCTATTCCGAGCGTGACGGCCACCGAGACCTTCGTTTACCTGAAATTGTGCAAGCAGACCTATAGCTGGGGGACCAGATGAGTTCGGCATACAGCAACGAGCAGATCGCGGAACTGCAGGAGAAGGCCAAGCGCCACCTGTGGCTGCACTTCACCCGGATGTCGTCCTACGCGACCAATGACGTCCCGGTGATCGTGCGCGGCGAGGGCAACTACGTCTACGACCAGCACGGCAAGCGCTACCTGGACGGTCTGGCGGGGCTGTTCGTCAGCCAGATCGGCCACGGCCGCACCGAGGTGGCCGAGGCCGGCGCGCGCCAGGCGGCTCAGCTTGCCTACTTCCCGCTGTGGTCCTATGCCCACCCGCAGGCTGTCGAGCTTGCCGAGCGGCTGGCCCGTCAGGCACCGGGCGACCTCAACCGCGTGTTCTTCACCAGCAGCGGATCCGAGGCGGTCGAGTCGGCCTGGAAGCTGGCCAAGCAGTACTTCAAGACCATCGGCCAGCCCGACCGCTACAAGGTGCTGAGCCGGTCGATCGCCTACCACGGGACCTCGCTCGGCGCGCTGGCGATCACCGGCCTGCCCGGCATCAAGGCGCCGTTCGAGCCGCTGCCAGCTGGCGGCGTCCGGGTGCCGAACACCAACTTCTACCGGGCGCCGGAGTTCGTCGCCGACGACGAGACGGCCTTCGGGTTGTGGGCCGCCGACGAAATCGAGCGCGCGATCCTGCGGGAGGGCGAGGACAGCGTCGCGGCCGTCTTCGTGGAGCCGGTGCAGAACTCCGGCGGGTGCTTCCCGCCGCCGCCGGGATACTTCCAGCGAGTCAGGGAGATATGCGACCGCTACGGCGTGCTACTGGTCTCCGACGAGGTGATCTGCGCGTTCGGCCGGCTCGGCTACTACTTCGGGTCCGAGCGCTACGGCTACCAGCCCGACATCATCACCTTCGCCAAGGGCGTGACCTCTGGCTACGCGCCGCTCGGCGGCATGCTCGTGGCCGACCACCTGATGGAGCCGTTCAGCACCGGCCACGCCACCTTCCTGCACGGCGTCACCTTCGCCGGACACCCGGTCTCCTGCGCGGTGGCGATGGCCAACCTCGACGTGTTCGAGAAGGAGGACCTCCTCGGCAACGTGCGAGCCAACGAGGCCGCCTTCCGCGCCACCCTGGAGAAGCTCTACGACCTGCCGATCGTCGGGGACGTCCGCGGCGACGGCTACTTCTACGGCATCGAGCTGGTCAAGAACAAGGAGACCAGGGAGACCTTCGACGACGACGAGTCCGAGCGGCTGCTGCGCGGATTCCTTTCCGGCGCGCTGTTCGACGCCGGGCTGATCTGCCGCGCCGACGACCGCGGCGACCCGGTCGTCCAGCTCTCCCCGCCGCTCACCTGCGGCCAGGAGCAGTTCGACGAGATGGAGCAGATCCTGCGCAGCGTCCTCACCGAGGCCTGGACCCGCATCTAGCGTCACCTGGCCCAGCGAAATTTATTCAGTTGTAACCACCCGACCGCTAACCAAAGCACCTCTTAGACGTGTCTAAGGAGTGAGGGGCCGGGCGGTGCATACAGGGGCGATCGCCGGGCAGATGTGGGACGGAGGCTCGCTATGTCGGGTGACGGCGTGGACTGGACTGCACTGGCCAGTGAGTACGAGCGGCTCGCCGGCGACGTGGCGCGGCCGGGCCCGGCCAGTGCGGCAGCCTCGCAGCCGGCACAGTGGGCAGAGCTGGCCAGCCAACGGGAGCGGCTGCTTGAGGCCGCCACTGCGCCGGAGCTGGCCAGCTCAGAGCGCGGGACGGCAGCCTTCAGGCTCGTCGTCCACGCCGCCTAGCGCCTTGCGCCTGGCTGCGCGGAGTCAGCTCCTGGCCGAGTCAAGCAGCTCGCGCACGTGCTTGACGACCTGGTCGACGGGCACCCGTTCCTTCTCGCCCGTGGCGCGGGTTACGACCTCGACCACGCCGTCGGCCAGGTCCCGGCTGCCTACGCTTACGCGCACCGGGATGCCGGTCAGCTCGGCATCCTTGAACTTCACGCCCGGCCGCTCGTCCCTGTCGTCGATGACGACCTCGATCCCGGCCGCCTGCAGGCTCTCGTAGACCTTCTCGGCCGCCGACCGCGCGGCATCGTCACGGCCGGACAGCAGGATGACCGTGACCTCCGCGGGCGCCACCCGGACCGGCCACTTCAGGCCCGCATCGTCGTGGTGCACCTCCGCGATCGCCGCGATGGCCCGCTCCACTCCGATGCCGTAGCAGCCCATGACGGGCGTGATCTTCTCGCCATCCGGGCCGAGCACCGTGACGCCGAAGGCATCGGTGTACTTGCGGCCGAGCTTGAATATGTGCCCGACCTCGATGCCGCGCACCAGTTCGAGCGGCGTGCCGCAGCGCGGGCATGGCTCCCCCGCGGCAACCTCCCGGAGGTCGGCCCACTGGCCGACGGCGATGTCCCTGGTCACGTCGACCCCGATCAGGTGCACGTCGTCGATGTTGGCGCCGGTGGCCATGTCACGCCGGCCCTCGAGCGCATGGTCGGCGATGACCGGCAGGTGAGTCACCCCGACGGCGCCGAGGCTGCCCGGCAGCGCGCCGAGCGCCTCGCGGATCTCCTCCGGCTGCGCCGGCCTGATGTCACCGGTGCCCAGCGCATCGATGAGCTTCTGCTCGCTCAGCGGATGGTCGCCGCGCAGCAGCACCAGGGTGAGCGCGCCGCGGATGACATAGACCAGCGTCTTGATCTGGCGGTCGCCCGGCAGCGCGTACCTGGTGGCCAGGTCCTCGATGGTGCGCACGCCCGGCGTGTCCAGCCGCTCCGGGGCCGCACTGCCCGGCCCGTCCTCGATCGGCGCCAGCGCCGAGGTTGCCTTCTCCAGGTTCGCGGCGTAGCCGCAGCCGACGCAGCGGGCGATGAGGTCCTCGCCCGCGTCTGAGGGGCAGATGAACTCCACCGAGCCGCTGCCACCCATCGTCCCGCTGGAGGCCTCGACAGCGATCGCGGGGATGCCGAGCCTGGCGAAGATGCGCTCGTAGGCGCCGCGGTGCGCCTCGAACGACGCGTCCAGTCCGGCCTGGTCCAGGTCGAAGCTATAGGAGTCCTTCATGGTGAACTCCCTGACCCTGATCAGCCCGCTGCGCGGCCTGGGCTCGTCCCTGAACTTGATCTGGATGTGGTACCAGGACTGCGGCAGCTGCCGGTAGGACGACAGCTCTCCGGCCAGGGTAGTGACGGCTTCCTCGTGCGTCATCGCCAGCACGTAGTCGGCGCCCTTGCGGTCCTTGAGCCGGAACAGCTCGTCACCCATGACGGCCACGCGCCCGCTCTTCTCCCAGAGCTGACGCGGGTGCATCGAGGGCATGAGGAACTCCTGCGCCCCGATCCGGTTCATCTCTTCCCTGATCACCGCGATGACCTTGAGCCGCACCTGCTGGCCGAGCGGCAGCAGCGAGTAATGCCCGGCCATGAGCTGGCGGATGAAGCCGGCCCGCAGCAGCAGCCGGTGGCTGGCCGCATCGGCGTCGGCAGGATCCTCGCGCAATGTCGGGATGTGCAGCTGTGACCAGCGCATGGAAAGCCTCTTCTAGCGGTACGCGGGTTTAAGGCGGACACGTAAGTCTAGACGGCAGGCCCCGCCGCAAGCGCCCGGTTGACCGCCAGCCGGGCCGCTGACCAGAACGCCTGCCTTGGCTCCAGTTTGCTAACCCGCTGTAATTGCACAGGGACTTAGGGTTAACTACTCGTGCCGAGTTCGTGCTGGCCAGCGCCCGGGGGCAGGGCCGCTGCCCGCCGCTACCTCCGAACCCGCGTCGTAGGAGTACACATCATGACTAAGCCTGAAAGCTCATCTGCACGGGGCGCGCTGCGGGTCGGCATGGCCCTCTTAGGGCTGGCGCTGGCCGTCACCGGCTGCTCCTCCGCTGGCGGTAAGACGGCCGGCTCGGGGCCGGCCGACCAGGCCGTCGTCGGCATGACCGACACCTTCCACGGCACCATCTACGTGAGCAGCCAGGTCAACGGCCAGCCGTCCTCCTGGCACGTCATCAAGACCTTCGTGGACCGGATGGCCGACATCGGCAACTGCGCGACCCTCGCCAAAAAGGGTGACCTGGCAGACGGCGACTTCCTGGTTCCCTCCGGTCAGGCCCCCGAGCCAACCGACTCGATCGTCGTCACCGACTTCCGCGGCCCTGGCACGTACCCTCCCGCCACGCTGAAGAACGACAAGTCGGACTCGATCTACGTGACCGAGAAGGCCGGCCAGCTGCGCTACGACATCACGACATCGGCCAAGGGCGCCACACCGGGCAAGGAGGTCCTGTTCCTCGATGCCGATGGGTCTGGCGAGGTCGTCTACTCCGAGGCGCACCTGGACGGCGCCGCGAAGGAGCCGGCCGTGGCCGGCCTGATCTCCTGGAGCTGCACCTCCTAGCCCCGGCCGGGAGGCGGGTCGGCAGTGTCCCGGCCGGACGGCGCAAAGCGGGCAAATCAAAAAACCTGGAGACACTGGGTGGCGCTGCCGGTGCTATAACCCCGCCAGCGCCACCCAGTCCATTCGCAGGCGGCCCGGCTCGCCTGCGGTCCTTGGCTATTTGTACTGTTCTAAGCGGGTTGTCCCCTGGCCTGAGTTTGGCTCACTTGGCGCCGGGGACGAATCTGGTATGCCGACGAACAGGTCAGCTCGCCGGGTCCTGGGTCTCGCCATGGGGATTGCGGCGATCTTCGACCTGACCGGCGCGACCCTCTACCGAACCATGCGTCCTGTCCTTCCGCCTAGCCCGCCGCGCGACGAAGAAGACCCCTTCACCGCGGCGATGAGCACGATCATGACCGCGAAGCCAGATGCGGTCAGCCGTGCGCGAGATGAAAGCGGTGAGACGTTAATCGCATGACTGACACCGACCGAACCCCAGTCCCCAGCCAGTCAGGCCCGGCCAGGGAATCCGGTCAGCCATCCCCGAGCACGCAGTCCCGGCAGACCGGTCCGGCCGGTCCGGGTGAGATAGCCGACGCGGTGGTCGACCGCATCGGCGGCAAGGCCACCGATCAGCGCCAGCCAGAGATCCCGTCGGTAACCGACGCGATCGCGCTGCGCGAGCAGGCGCCCGAACTCTACGACCTGTGGCTGAAGGTCGCTCAGGAGAAAGCCAACACCGCCAACTACGTCGACCGGGCCCCGTACGAGATACCCGAGCGGCTGGCCCAGAGCGGGCGGCCGCGCGCCCTCGGCGCGCTGGTGATCGTGCTGTCGTTCTGCGGTTACCTCGCCTGGCTCGGGGGTCCCGGACCCTACATCGGCGGGCTGATCGCGATCCTCGACCTGCTCATCATGTTCGGCATGTTCTTCGGGCTGCGGCCCGAACGGCTGCCGGACGCCCAGCCGCCGCAGCAGCGCAACAGGCCGTTCTTAACCCTGTTTCTGGCCTCAGGGCCGCTGGCCACCCGGCCCTGACCGGCGGGGAGCACCAGGTCCGCCACTGAGCGCGGCGCCTTCCGGCCCGGCGATACCCTGGGCCGGGAGGTGGCCCCGCTCATGCTCGAAGGCAATCTGCTCGTCGACGCGCACGTCCACGTCGCGCGGCTGCCGACGCTCTCGGCCGACTGGCAGGCGTGGGTGCGCACGTTCGGTGACGGCGTGCCGCTCGACCGCCTCTTCGGCGCGGCCGGGGTGCCGCTGCCCGCGGCCATCGACGAGCACTTCGCCGCGGAGGGCGCCGACCACGTGCTGCTGTTCACCGAGTACAGCCCGAAGGCGACTGGCATCCAGCCCATCGAGGACGTGCTGCCGCTGGCGCAGTACAACCCGGTCAGGTTCCGTCCGGTGGCCAGCATCAACCCGCACCTGCACTACCCGGTGGCCGCCGAGCTTGCCCGGCAGGTCGGCCTCGGGGCCGTGGCCTGCAAGATCCATCCCGTGCACGGCGGATTCGACCCGGCCGACAGGATGCTCTATCCGGCCTACTCATGGGCGGAGGAACGTCGCCTCCCGGTCATCGTGCACTGCGGCACCTCGACCTTCTCAGGCTCCGTCAACGCCTACGGCGAGCCCGCGCTGCTGGATCCGGTCATGCGGGACTTTCCCGGACTGACCCTCGTCCTCGCGCACGGCGGACGCGGCTGGTGGTACGACCAGGCGGCGTTCCTAGCCCTGATGCGCCCTAACGTGTGGCTGGAGGTGTCCGGCCTGCCGCCGCAGCGGCTGGCCGATTATTACGGCCCGTCGCTCCCCAGGCTCGCGGCCAGGATGATCTTCGGCACCGACTGGCCTGGCGTGCCTGGCGTGCAGCGGAACGCCCGCGCGCTGCAGAAGGTCCTGCTCGAGGCCGGGTGCGGCGGCGCCGACATCGCGGCGGCGCTCGGCGGCAACGCGGCAGCCGTCTTCGGCCTCTCCGCCTCCTCTGCGGCGCTCGGCTGACCTGCGGGCCCATTCCCCAAGCAAGCGATTGGTTTACTCTGGCCCAGAAGTACTTGCGGCTCTAGTGTTACGACAAAGTGCGCCTGCAACTCACGGGAGAGTGGATGAAGACCAACGCAGCGATCTTGCGCGAGATCGGCCAGGACTGGGAAGTCGTCGAGCTGGAACTCGATCCGCCCAAGGTCGGCGAGGTCCTCGTCCGTTTCGTCGCCTCGGGACTGTGCCACTCCGACGAGCACACCCGCTCCGGTGACCTGACCGGCCGACTGCCGCTCGTCGGCGGGCACGAGGGCGCGGGTGTCGTCGAGGAAGTCGGCGAGGGCGTCACCCGGCTCAAGGCAGGCGACCACATCATCTGCTCGTTCCTGCCCGTGTGCGGCCACTGCCGGTGGTGCTCGACTGGCAAGTCCAACCTTTGTGATCTCGGCGCGTCGATCCTGGACGGCTGCCTGCTCGACGGCACCTACCGGTTCCACACCGCCGAAGGCGAGGACGTCGGCGGCATGTGCATGCTCGGCACGTTCTCCCAGTACGCCACGGTCTCGGAGAATTCCTGCGTGAAGGTCGACGACGACCTGCCGCTGGACAAGGTCGCGCTGATCGGCTGCGGCGTGCCCACGGGCTGGGGCTCGGCAGTGCACGCTGCCGCGGTGGAGCCCGGCGACACGGTGATCATCTACGGCATCGGCGGCATCGGCATCAACTCTGTGCAGGGCGCCGCACTGGCAGGAGCGAGAAACGTCGTGGCGGTCGACCCGGTCGCGTTCAAGCGCGAGTCCGCCGAGCAGCTAGGCGCCACCCACAGCTTCGCCACCGCCGGGGAGGCGGCGATGGCCATCCACGGGCTGACCAGGGGCGTGATGGCCGACAAGGCCATCATCACCACCGGCACCGTCTCCACCGAGGTCGTCACCGACGCGTTCAACACCATCCGCAAGGGCGGCACCGTGGTCGTCACCGGCCTCGGCGACCTGGTGACGAACAACATCCAGATCAACAGCTCGATGCTGACGCTCATGGAGAAGCGGATCCAGGGCAGCCTGTTCGGATCGGGCGACCCGTTCCACGACATCCCGCGGATGGTCGAGCTGTATCGCTCGGGTGACCTGAAGCTGGACGAGCTGATCACCGCCACCTACACGCTCGACCAGATCAACCAGGGCTACCAGGACATGCGCGACGGCAAGAACATCCGGGGTCTCATCCTGTATGGCTCCTGACTCTCCCGGCGTGCCGCAGGTCATCGGCCTGCGGCGGGAGCGTGAGGTGCTGACAGTCGCGCTGGACGCCGGGCGGCATGTGGTCCTGGAAGGGCCGCCAGGCACTGGCAAGTCCACGCTGCTGCGGCACATCGCGCGCGACCTCGGCACCCAGGTGGTGTTCGTCGAGGGCAACGCCGAGCTGACCCCGGCCAGGCTGATCGGCCAGTACGACCCGGCGCAGGTGCTCGCCGAGGGGTACGTGGCGGCCAGCTTCACCGACGGGCCGCTGCTCGAGGCCATGCGCGCGGGCGCACTGCTCTACCTCGAGGAGTTCAACCGTGTCCCCGAGGAGACGCTCAACGTCCTCATCACGGTGCTGACCGAGGGCGAGATCGCGGTGCCGAGGCTCGGGCTGGTGAAGGCCGACCCTGGCTTCCGGCTGATCGCGGCCATGAACCCGTTCGACGCGATCGGCACGGCTCGGGTCAGCCATGCCATTGCCGACCGGATCTGCCGCGTGGTGCTCGGCTACCAGGATGCGTCCGGCGAGCGGCGTATCACTACCGCGCAGACCGGCAGGGACGGCGTGGAGGTAGACCTCGCGGTCTCGCTCACCAGGGCAACCCGCGACCATCCCGACGTGCGGATGGGCTCGTCCGTCCGCGGCGCTATCGACCTGGTGCTGCTGCTTACCGGGCTCACGCGGCTCCGCGGCGAGGGCACGCTCACCCGTGAGACGGCTCGCGATGCCGTGCACGCGGCGCTGTCTGGCCGGATCAGGATCGCTGACGGCTGCGACCGGTCACCCGAGTCCGTGCTCGACGAGCTGCTGACCGCGATCTGGCCGGCGGACGCACAGGCCCCGAACCTTCCCGTTCCCGAAAATGAAAGGGAAGCCGCCGACGAGGGTAACGGGGACGGCCAGGGAAAAGCTGACGGCCCGTCCCCTGCGGCGGGCCACGCTCAGTCAAGATCCAGCCTGCGCCGGGACCGGCAGGCGGGCAGCACGCGCCGCACGAAGAGCCGTGCGGAGCTGGCCAGCCAGCATGCGGCGTTCGCGGACGTCTCGCCGGAGGCCGGTGCGATCGAGGAGCAGGCCGTCGCCGATCTGCTGTCTGCCGATCCTGACGCCGCGGCCAGGCTGCTGGCCGACCTGACTCGCGCCAGTGACCCGCAGCTGCGTGCTGCCGCCCGAAGGCTGGCCGCGCGGGTGTTCGTCCAGCTCGCGGCCGTCGGGCAGCACAAGTCACGCGGCGTGCGCCGGATCGGGCCGGGCCGCCGCGACGACGGGGACATTGACCTCGAGACGACCATCGGCCGGATGTCCGGTACCTGGCCGCCGCCCTCGGACGAGATCGCCACCAGGGCATGGCGCGCCAGGCAGCGCTCGGTCGTGCTGCTGGTCGACGCCAGCGGGTCCATGTCCGGCCTGGCGCTGGCGATGGCGGCGATCGCGGCGGCCGGCGTCGTGCTGGCCGGCGACAGCCGGCTGGATCCTGGCGTGCTGGCGTTCAGCGGCTCGGTGACCGTGCTCCAGCAGCGGGGCGCGCGGCGGCCGCCAGCGGACGTGATCAGCGAACTGATCGCGCTGCGCGGGCATGGCAGGACCGACCTGGCGGCCGCGCTGCGTGCGGCGGCGGCCCAACTGGCGGGGTCACCAGGTGACCGCGAGGTCATCCTGCTGTCGGACTGCCTGGCGACGGCAGGCGGAGATCCAGGCGCCGCGCTGGCTGGGATCGACCGGCTGCACGTGCTGCTGCCGTTGCCCACAGCAGAGTCGATCGCGGCCGGAGTCGCCCTGGCCAGGGCGGGCGGCGGGTTCAGCCAGCTGGTGACTGGCCTGGCCGACCTCGGCCCGGCCCTGACCCGCGCGCTGGCCGGCCGCGGCTGAGTCCTGCGCTCCGGACCGCGGCCTGCGGTTGGCTAGGCCGCCTTGGACTTGCCCGCGAGCGCTTTTTCCACGACCGAGTAGTTCGAGGTGTCGTAGAACAGGCCGGCCAGGCCCGCGACGCAGGCCGCGAACGCCTCTGTCGCATTGGGATGACCGGTCTTGAGCGTCATGACGCCGGTGAAGATCCCGGCGGCAAATGCCAGGGCCACGAGGACGAACCAGAGCGTGGTGCCCAGCGGCGGAAGCGGGTTGACCTTCTGCTCGCCCTTCGGCGGGTTGAGCACCGCGCCCAGCAAGGCGGTGACGATGCTCGGTGCCGCCGCGTTCAGCGTCAGCTTGTGGCCCTGCCATGCGATGTAGGAAAGGAACACCAGCAGGCAGGCAAAGGCTAACGACCCTATGAGGCTAGCCGCGCCCGCGGGATTCGGGCGCTGATCCGCGTCCGCTGCAGTTCGAGCCTTCTGTACCTCAGCGCCCTTTCCCGCCGCTCCTGCTGCGGTACTGACGTCGGCCGATTCAACGGCGCCTTCTGCCACTGTCCACCCCCAAGCTCGCCGATGTCCCACATGCGGCGATCGGTCACTGAGCACCGATGGTGGCCGATCCGGGGTCTACGCGCCACCAGTCTTGGCGATCTGGCAGAGCCTAGCCCTTGCGCAGTTCCTCGGATGCGCACAGCTCGACAGCCTTGGTCAGGTACCCAGGGAGCCCGTCCGGACGTTCCTTCGAGAATTTGGTCCTGAGCCAGAACAAGCGAGTCTTCTTGTAACGCTCCCGGTCCTCCGGCGTGGCTTTGACTCCGTGGCCGGTCGAACGGTCGTAGGCGATGGCTCGCAGCGCAGAACTGCGACAGTCGGCTGGCGGGTCCGCGATCCGCTCCTTGCCTAGCTTCTGGTGCCGCTCGCAGCACTCCTCCGCCGCGGCAGGGAGCGTGAGCCCGTACGCATCGACCCAGTTGTCGAAGGCACGGGCCATGTCGTGGCTAGCGAAGACAGCGACCCGGGCCCGCAGGCTGACGAAGTAGGGCGTGTCTGGGTCAGTGCTTGTCCGTCCGGCTATGGACCTGGTGTCGGGGTAACTTGTCCGCTTCTTATTGACCTGCGCGGTCGCGGCGTCTGGCTCAGGGAGCTTTTGGCCCTCGGCTGGTTCAGGCCCGTTCTTGCCGCTCATCCGGGCCTGCTCCCACACGAGCCAGGGCATTCGCGCGCCGACCCAGGCCAGGATGTCAACGTACAGCTCGGCGCGCCGCTCCTGAACGCGCTTGCGCCGCTTCACTCGGACGGTGAACCACCCGGTTAGCCATGCGCCCAAGACCGCGCCGCCAACAAGTGCGGCGCCTGACCAGAGCGCGGCCTCGGTCGTGCTGTTCATAGTCCCCCCGCCACCGTTATAGCGGCGGACGCCCGATCAATGCCAGCACAACCCGAGATGTAGTTAATGCTGCCGTTCGTACTTGTGCGTCAGGCCGCGACGAGTTCGGACGGCTGGGCGATGACGTCGACCAGCGCCCCGTTGCGCATCACGGTGATGGCCAGCGGGCGTCCGATGGCGTCGCCGAACATGAGCCGTTGCAGGTCCTGCGCCCTCGTGACGGGCTGGCCGCCCGCTGTAAGCAGCAGGTCGCCTGACCGCAGTCCGGCCTTCGCGGCTGCGGTGCCTGGCATGACCTCGATGATGCGCATGCCGTGCGTCCTGCCGAACCGGGCGCGCAGGTTGTCAGGCAGCGGGACCGGCACCCCGGCGATCCCGAGGTAGGCCCGCCTGACCCGGCCATCGCGCATCAGCGCACCGATGATTCTGCGGCTGGTCGCGTTGATCGGCACGGCCAGGCCCAGTCCCACCCCGGCCACGGCGGTATTGATGCCGACCACCCTCGCGCGGGAGTCGGCCAGAGCGCCGCCGGAATTGCCGGGATTCAGCGCGGCATCGGTCTGGATCACGTCCTCGACCAGGCCCGGTCGGCTGCCGCCGCTGCTGGTGGGCAAGGAGCGACCGAGCGCGCTCACCACGCCCGCCGTGACCGAGCCCATCAGCCCGAGAGGACTGCCGACCGCCACCACAAGCTGGCCTACCACCAGGTCGTCGGCCTCGCCCAAGATCGCCGTTTCGGGTGTGGGCTTGTCGGCCCGCACCACCGCCAGGTCGGACAGCGGGTCGGCTCCCACCACCCGGAACGCGGAACTCGTCCCGTCCGAGAACAGTGCTGTCCCGTGCTCGGCGCGCCCGACGACGTGGGCGTTTGTCAGCAAGAAGCCGTCCGGGGTGTAGATGACTGCCGAGCCGATTCCCTCACCGCGGGCACGTCCGGCGGGGTGGGGCACGCGCAGGCTGGCCACGCGCGCCGTGAGCTCGGCCGCGACTCCAGCTACGATCTGCGAGTAAGCGTCCAGTGGTGCATCTGATGTCATGCTGCTCTCCGTGCTTGGATTACAACATTACATCTGCGATCCGCACGGCGCTAGCAACCTCGGCGCTCAGGGTGCTGCCCAGACCGCTATTCCGGGTCAGGAAGGGCCGACGCCGTGACCGCAGCCGGCCGCCAGTACGCAGAGCAGCCCGATCGCCAGGACCGCGGAGCCGCGGGCCACCTCCCGGCCGCGGCGCTGGCTGAGGACGAACCAGATCAGCCCGGCGGCCGTCCCCGCCAGAGCCACGAAGAAGTTCAGCCGGAGACCCAGGAAGTACGCCGAGGAGTCGATCCTGATCGTCTCCTCGAAGATCCGGTAACCGGAGTAGCCAGCCACGTACAAGGCGAACAGGCCAGGTGGCCTGATCTTGCGATGGTGGCCGAGCCAGACCAGCACGGCCGCCCAGCCGAGGTCAAATATCAGCTCGTAAAGGAACGACGGCTGGAAGGTACTGAACCGCAGGTCGGCGGCCGGCATCCCGGCCCCCAGCCGGGCTGCCCTGCTGATCTCCAGTGCCCAGGGCAGGGTGCTCGGCTTGCCGAACAACTGCTGGTCGAAGTAGTTGCCGATCCTGCCGATGGCCTGGGCGACGAGCAGCGCCGGCGCGGCCGCGTCCATGAACACAGTCACCCGCTCGCCTGCGCGGTGCACGCGCCAGGCGCCCACCAGCACTCCCGCCGCGATGCCGCCCCAGACGCTCAGCCCGCCGTTCCAGATTGCCAGCGGGCCCCACCACTCGTGCCTTGGCACGATGTCCCATGGCGTGGTGACGTCGAAGTACAGCCGGGCGCCGATGAGTCCGGCCGGGACCGCCCAGACAGCGATGTCATAGACGAGGTCGGGCGGCCCGCCCGCCTCCGCGACCCGGCGCCGGGTGATGTAAATGGCGAGCGCAATGCCGATTACGTACAGCAGCCCATAGAAGTGGAAGAACAGCGGGCCGACATGGAAGCCGCTGACTGGCGGGCTCGGGATGAACGCGAGGGAACGCGGCGCCACGGCAGCAGCCTATCGCCGCGTCCTGCGGTAACGCCGGCCGTGCTTGCACTGGCTACGCTGTTCTCAACACCCTGATCAGACATCAAAGAGGTGCGCCTGTGCTCCCGCCGCGCTTCCCGCACGACGCCGGCCGACTCATCACGCCCGCGTCACTCGTGCTGGCCGGAACGGGTCACTTGCCCAGCACCGTTCAAGGTCGGCCCAGAAATAGCAACTTGGCCCTAAAGAGATTTATCGACAAATTCTGCCGAGCCTCCCTGCGGCGGGCCGGAGTGCCAGCCAGGATCGGGCGCTGATGCCCGCGGACATGGCGGCGCTGCTTGCCGACCTGAGCGAGGAGTCCGCTGCGCTTGACGCGATCATCGCAGCGCTGGAGGACGACCAGTACCTGCTGCCAACGCCGGCGGCCGGCTGGTCCATCGCGGATCAGGTCAGCCACCTGGCGTTCTTCGACGAAGCCGCGCTGCTGGCGGCGACGGACCCGGACCGCTTCCGCGCCGAGGCAGCGACCGCGATCGCGTCCGGCACCGCGTCCCCCGACGACATCGCCGCGCGTTATCGCGGCACGCCCGGCACCGAGTTGCGCGACTGGCTGCGCGCGGCGCGCCGGCACCTGCTGACGGGCTTCGCGGCGATCGAGCCGTCTCGCCGCCTGCCCTGGTACGGACCGGACATGAGCGCGGCTTCC
>DASPWG010000231.1:0-9573 GCA_035621915.1 Streptosporangiaceae bacterium | reverse complement strand
CCCGCAGGACCAGGCCGATACTGCCGCGATCGCCGCCGAACTGGGCTACCTGCCGCTCGCCCTGGACCAGGCCGCCGCCTACATCAGCCACGCCCGCATCACGCCCGGCGGTTACCTGGCCCGGCTGCGCGAGCACCCTGCCCGGATGTACGCGGCCCAGGCTGCGGGCGGGGACGCTCAGCGGGCCATCGCCCGGATCTGGGATATCAGCCTGCAGGCCATCACCGCCCAGGTTCCCGGCGCAGAGCGGCTGCTGCAGGTGCTGGCCTGCTACGCCCCCGACAACTTCCCACGCGAGATCGCCGGCGGTGCCGACCCCGGCCCGGACCTGGACGGCCAGCTCGGGCTGCTGGCCTCCTACAGCCTCATCACCCTCACCCCCGACACCGTGAGCATGCACCGCCTCGTCCAGGCCGTCACCCTCATCATGCCCGCCAGCCCCGGCGCCGGTGACAGTGAAAGCCCGGCGGACACTGCGCTGGACTGGCTGAACCAGGCCCTGCCCCAGGATCCGGACACCAACCTCGCCGCCTGGCCGCTCCTGCGCGCACTATCTCCGCACGCCGACGCCCTCGCCGCCCGCTACCAGCAAGGCGCCGAACCGGCCCTGCTGGGCCGCGCGTGCGGCCAGATGGGACTGTTCCACAACTCCCAGGGCGATTACCAGCGTGCCCTGCGGCTGCGGCAGTCCGCGCTGCGCATCATTGAGACCGCTCTCGGCCCCGACCACCCCGACACCGCTATCTGCCTGGGCAACCTCGCCCGTACTTACTGCGAGCTTGGCCGCCCCGCCGACGCCCTCCCCCTCGAACAGCGCGCCCTGGCGATCACCGAGGCCTTCCTCGGCCCCGACCATCCCGAAACCGCCATCCGCCTGAACAACCTCGCCGCCACCCACACCGCCCTCGGCCGCCCCGCCGACGCCCTGCCCCTGTTTGAGCGCGCCCTGCACATCACCGAGGCCACCCTCGGCCCCGACCACCCCAGCACCGCCGTCCGCCTGAACAACCTCGCCTTCACCTACTCAGACCTCGGCCGCCTGGCCGACGCCCTTCCGCTCGAAGAACGCGCCCTGAACATCACCGAAACCGCACTCGGCCCCAGCCACCCCGACACCGCCGTCCGTCTCGGCAACCTCGCCATGACCTACTCAGACCTCGGCCGCCTAGCCGACGCCCTCCTCCTCGCAGAACGCGCCCTGCACATCACCGAAACGACCCTCGGCCCCGACCACCCCGACACCGCTACCTGCCTGGGCAATCTCGCCCGTACTTACTCCGAGCTTGGCCGCCCCGCCGACGCCCTCCCCCTTGAACAGCGCGCCCTGGCGATCACCGAGGCCGCCCTCGGCCCCAGCCACCCCAGCACCGCCCTCCGCCTGGGCAACCTCGCGGCCACCTACCGCGACCTCGGCCGCCCCGCGGACGCGCAGCCACTCGAAGACCGGGCAACCCGGATCCGCAGCGCTGGGAAGGACCAAGGGCCTGGCCAGCCGGCCGCCCCGCGCGCACGCGATGTGGCCCGCACATCACCGCCGGCACATAGCCCGCGGGTGAGCAACAAGCCGGGGAACCAGTGATCGCACGGCGTCAATGTGGCGGGCCAGGTCAAGCCCGTCCGGCTGCCGTACCCACAGGTGCACGTCTATCCGGACCGCTCGACAGAGCAGAGTCCGGACGACCGGTACGAGCGGGAGCCAGCTAGGGCGCGGCCGCGCGGGCCCGCGGCAGGGTGGCGCCCTCTCCGCATTGAACGGCAGCGGCCACCGGTACCCAGCCGAGCCGCCGGACGCTGGGAAACGCCATCACCGCAAGGGCCGCGCAGGTCGACCAGGCCGCGGCGAAGCCTAGGACAGTCCCGGCACCGACCGCCGACGCGACGGGACCGGCTATGGCCAGCCCGACCGGAGCGGCCGAGAAGGCCGCGAGAGACTGGATCGACCGGACCCGGGCCAGGTGGCTGGCCGGCACCTGCTGCTGAATGGCCGTGCTCGCGAACGCCGCCGAGACCGCCGAGCCCGTTCCGGCAAGCACTGCGGTCACAACGACGACCGCAGCTGGCGCGCCCATCGCCAGCGCCGCACACGGCAGGCCGTAGCCAAGCGTGGCAGCCACCGAAACCAGCATCGGGCGGCGCGGGCGACGGCCGAGGGCGAGCAGCCCGCCAACGACGCTGCCAGCGCCGTAGCCGGCCATGATGGCGCCCCAGGCGGCAGCGCCCCCACCGGATTGGCTGGTCAGCAGCGGGCCGATTATCAGGAACGGCCCCCAGACGAGCATGTTGATGAAGGTGAACTGAAGCGTCGTCGGGGTCAGCCAGCCATGTGCCCGGAATTCGCGCCAGCCTTCGGCCAGGTCGCGCAGAACAGACCCGTCACGCGCGCGAGGAGCCGCGGCAAGCCGCAGCCGCGCAAGCGCCAGCACGCTTGCCGCATAGGACGCTGCGTCGATGGCCACGACGATGCCAGGGCTCGTCGCGGCGATGAGCAAGCCCGCCAGCGCCGGCCCGGCAATCCTGGCGGTCGACCCCGCCAGGCTGAACATCGCGTTGGCGTTGCCCAGCTCGCCTGCCGGCGTGATCTCGACGGTGAGCGCACTCAGCGCCGGCCCGAACACCCCCTCCGCGGTACCGACGATGGCCGAGAAGATCATGAACAGCCAGATCTCCCTGCCGCCGAGCAGCAGCGTCGCGGCAAACGCGGCCTGTGCCGCGCAGCGGGCACAGTCCGCGAGGAGCATGACAGTCCTGCGGCCGAAACGGTCCGCGGCCACGCCGCCGGCCAGCAGGACAACTACCTGCGGCACAGTGCGCGCCGCCAGCACCAGCCCGAGATCGGAAACGTCGCGGGATATGCGCAGCACGGCAAACGTGATCGCCACGATCGACATCGAGGATCCGAACAGCGAAGTCACATACCCGGCGTAGAAGACGCGGAAGTCGCGACTGCGCAAGACAGCGATCCGGGTCACCGCCCGGTGCCCTCGGCCCTGCGCTTAGCGGGCTGCGAGTCGTTCCGCTGCCGACGGGACCTGGCCGCGGGGTCCGGACCTGGACCGGCCGGGGCGAGGACGTCCGCAACCTCGTTCTCCAGCCGCCGCAGCAGAGCGGCCAGGCTCAGGCCGCCGTCCGGGTGGTCAAGCAGCCGGCTAGCGCTGAGCGCCTGGTCGAGAGACTCGCCCCGCTCGGCAGTCACGATCAGGTCCGCTCGGCCGAGGGCGTCACGGGCCACCGCGAAGACATCGGCCACCACGGCAGGTGACATCGAGCCGTCCGCTACGTGCTCCCGCACCTGCAGCAATACCTCGGCGGCCCGCTGGACGTGGCTGCCGATCAGGTACTGCGGCGTTTCGGCCAAAAGCACCTGGCCGAGCACGGCGACGAACTCATCTATGTGGCCGCACGCAGCGGCGACAGCGTCAGCCGCCGGGCCGCCCCCGCCGGACGCCGGGCCTGCCGGTACCCGCGCGCCCTCGCGGCCGGCGCGCTCGTAGACGTCGGCCAGCCCGGACCGAAAGTCGAACTGCGCGTCGTTCGCAGTGATGAACGAGCGGCGCCAGGAGCGGACCAGGTCGTCAAACTCGCGGTCGCTGTCGTGCTGATCGGGTGCCATCACCAGTCCTCCCGCGTCACTGTTTCGTGCGGCATCGAGCGCTTGAGCGCAGCGCGTGCCCTGGCGAGGTTCTGCCGGACCGCGGCCTGGTCCATGCAGAGCGCGGCCGCGATCTCGGCGGTGCTGCAGCCTTCGTAGTGAAGGGCGAAGACGCGGCGCTGCTGGGGCGGCAGCGCGGCCAGCATCGAGAGCACGGCTTCCTCCTGCAGGCGCAGCTGGGCTTCGCCGGCCACGTCGGCTGTCCCTTCCAGGTCGGGAACGTCCGCCATCGCGAGGACCGACACCGCACCGGATCCGCGACCGCCCCGCCGCGCGACCGAGCGCAGGAAGCACCGGATGGCGACCGTGCGCAGCCAGGCGGGCCAGGCGCTGTCATCGCGGACTTGCGCGGCAGCTCGCAGTGCATGGGCGAAGGCATCCTGCACGGCGTCGGCAGCTTCAGCCTCGGTGGCGCCAAGGCAGCGCAAGTGCCATAGCAGCGGCGACCGCAGCTGCCGGTACAAGGCAGCCAAGTCCCCTTCGCCCACGGGCTCGCCTCCAGACAGATCTCTTCGACCTTACGTAAGTGCCTGCTGGCCCCGGATCTGTGACGTGCGCCGGCTCAGTTTCGCTGGATGACAACGTCATATGGGGGTACGAGCAGCTGAGGGGCGTACCGCAAGAGGCTGATATGTCGGGGGGTATCAGGTCATGACATGCCCGTGCCGGGCCGGCGATGCCACCGGCCCGTTCGCTCATGAGAACCAGCTCAGGGCAAGAGGCCGGTGCTCGTGCTACTGCCACCAGGACGCTGGGGATGTCGGGGAACTACCCGCCACCTTCACCCAGCCGCCGGTGCGGGTGGCCGTGGACACCTCGCACGGTCCGCTCGTTGACCTGGCCATCGGCCAGTGCCAGCGCGAGCTAACCCCGGCGGAGCTGGAATCGGCCAGAGAACTGCTGGAAAAGGCGCTGTGCGACCTGGACATCGCGTTCGGTGCGGACGTGATAGACAAGCTGTTGCCAGACTCGAGCGTGCGCAAGAAGTTCAGGGAAGGCGACGCTCCGTGAGCGCAGACCGGGAGGGGCCGTGAACAGCGGACGGCAGCGCACGGCCCGACGCCGACGGCCATGACGACTGGCGGCAAGCGCAGGCCCGGCCAGCCGGACTGGCTGGACCCCGAACTCGCAACGCTCACCAGAGAGCGGTTCTCCGACCCGGCCTGGCTCTACGAGCGCAAGCTCGACGGCGAGCGCTGCCTGGCGTTCCGGGACCGGGGGCGGGTCAGGCTGATGACGCGCAACCAGCGCGAGGACACCACGACCTATCCCGAGGTCGCGGAGGCTCTGGCCGGTCAGAACGCCGACGACTTCATCGTGGACGGTGAGATCGTGGCGTTCGTCGGCGAGCAGACCAGCTTCTCCCGCCTCCAGCAGCGCCTGGGGGTCCGCAATCCGGCGCCGGCCCTGCTGTCCGCAGTGCCCGCCGTCTTCTACATCTTTGACGTCCTGTGGGCCGAGGGCCGCGACGTGCGCGCGCTGCCACTGCGCGAGCGCAAGGCGATCCTGCAGAAGCTGCTGACCTTCGCCGGGCCGCTGCGCTACACCGAGCACATCGACACCGACGGCGAACAGTACTACCGGCAGGCGTGCTCCCAGGGCTGGGAAGGCGTCATCGCCAAGCGCGCCGATGCTCCCTACCGGGCGGGCCGGAACCGGGACTGGCTGAAGTTCAAGTGCGAGAACGGCCAGGAGTTCGTCATCGGCGGTTTCACCGACCCGCAGGGCAGCCGCATCGGATTTGGCGCGCTGCTGCTTGGCTACTACGACGCCGAAGGCAAGCTGGCCTACGCGGGCAAGGTAGGCACCGGGTTCAGCCAGCAACTGCTGCGGAACCTGCACGCGACGCTGGCCAGGATCGAGCGAGTCCGGCCCCCGTTCGATAGCGGCCAGCTGCCCAGGGTGCGCGTGCACTGGGTCGAGCCCAGGGTTGTCTGCGAAGTGGGCTTCAGCGAATGGACGACCGACGGCCAGCTCCGCCATCCGCGTTTCCAGGGCCTGCGCGACGATAAAGAGCCGGCCGAAGTCGTGCGCGAGTCCCCGTAAGGCCCGCCTACAGCTCGGTATTGCGGCGCCTGGCCGGCATCTGCGGCGGGAACACCGCGCCGGGCGGCTCGGCCACGGCAGCCCGCGTCGCCCGCTCGCCTTGGCCGCCTCCCGCAGGGTGCGCAGCGCGGCGCGGACCGATGCTCGCCAGCACGCCAGGCAGGCCGGACACGCTGCTGATCACGTGCGTCGCGCCCGCCGCCGTCAGCCTCGCCTCCGGATGGGGACCGGTCAGCACACCGACAGCGGCCTGGGCCCCGGCCCGCCGTCCGCACTCCACCCCGGCGGCAGTGCCGTGCACCATCATCAGCTCGCGCACATCGTCCACGCCGGTCCTAAGCATTGCCGCAAGCGCCAGGTCGGGAAACGGGCATCCGCGTGGCACATCATCGACCGTCAGCGCGACCGGGATGCGGTCAGCCCAGCCGACAGCCTCGAGCGTCAGGGTCAGCTGACGGCGCGGCAGCATAGTGGTCACGCAGGTCCGGATTCCGGCGTTGGCCAGCCCCGCCAGTACCTCGCCGGCGCCCGGAACTGGCATCATCGCGGTCCGGTCGACAGCTCCGGCCAGCGACCGCTCGAACGCGAGCAGCGCAGCCTGCGCCCTGGCAACGTTGCCCGGAAACACCGCCGCCATCACATCGGCTGGCGCCTGGCCGCGGGCCCGGTGCACCTGCGCCATCGCGCGCGCGAAGGCGCTGGTGCCGCTGACGACGCCCTGGGTGGCGACAGCCTCGCCGAAGGCCAGCTCGATGACGCCCGCGTCGGCTACGAGCGTGCCTACCAGGCCAAAGCACACCAGGGTAATCCTGGGAGCGTCAGTCATATCCAGCCTGGCTGGCGCACTTACTCGTCGGGTGTCGTCGCCTCGGTCCAGAGATCGAGCTCAGCGCGATCAGCCTGCACCTTCCGCCAGACAGCGAACGCGCTCAGACCGAGCAGGGCGACTACAAGCAGCTTCTTCACGGCGCTTAGCCTTTCCGGTTTCCGGGGAGGGCGTATTCCCAGGCGGCCCGAAACACCTCAGCGTAGCAAGCTGTCCCCTCAGCGTGGCCGCTGCACGCGGGACTCGTCCCACACCGGGCCATCCGCCTCGTAAACCCCGCCATCTGCCCCGAAAACCACGAACCGGTCGAACGACTTGGCGAACCAGCGGTCGTGGGTGACCGCGATCACGGTGCCGGAATAGGACTCCAGGCCCTCCTGCAGTGCCTCCGCGCTGGCCAGGTCGAGGTTGTCGGTCGGCTCGTCGAGCAGCAGCAGCGTCGAGCCGCCAAGCTCGAGCAGCAGGATCTGCAGCCTGGCCTGCTGGCCGCCGGACAGCGTGCCGAATCCCTGCCGCGCGCAGCCCTGCAGCTCATACCGCGCCAGAGCGGACATCGCCTCGTTGATCAGCAGGGCGTGCTCGGTCATCAGGATCTCCAGTGGCGTCCGGTCGGCCAGGTCCGGCCGCGCGTGAGTCTGGGCGAACATGCCTGGCACCACCCGTGCGCCGAGCCTGCCGACGCCCTCGTGACCGACCGGCTCTCCGGCCAGCAGCCGGAGGAAGTGCGACTTGCCTGACCCGTTGGACCCGAGCACCGCGATCCGCTCGCCGTACCAGACCTGCAGGTCGAAGGGATGCATCAGGCCGGTGAGCTCCAGGCTCTCGCAGATCACCGCCCGCTTGCCGGTCCGGCCGCCACGCAGCCGCATCCGCACGTTCTGGTCCTTCGGCGCCAGCTCGGGCGGCCCGGCCTCCTCGAACTTGCGCAGCCGGGTCACCGCCGCCTGGTACCGCGAGGCCATGGCGTCGTTGTACGAGGCCTTCTGCTTGTACATGAGCATCAGCCGGCGGAGCTTCTCGTGCTCCTCGTCCCAGCGCCGGCGCAGCTCGTCCAGCCGCTCGTTGCGGTCCCGACGCGCCTGCGCGTAACTGGCGAAGCCGCCGCCGTGCACCCAGACGTGCGAGTCCTCTACCGTGATGATCCGCTTGGCGCACGCGGCCAGCAGCTCCCGGTCGTGGCTGACGAGCAGGACCGTCTTCTGGGTGGCGGCCAGCTGCTGCTCGAGCCAGACCTTGCCAGGCACGTCCAGGTAGTTATCCGGCTCGTCGAGCAGCAGCACCTCGTCCCGGCCGCGCAGCAGCGACTCGAGCACCAGCCGCTTCTGCTCACCGCCCGACAGGCTGGCGACCTCGCGCCACTGGCAGCGGTCATAGCTGATCCCGATCGCGGCCAGGCAGCATGCATCGAAGTGCACTTCGGCCTCGTAGCCGCCCGCGTCACCCCACTCGGCAAGCGCGCTGGCGTATCTCATCTGGGCGGGCTCGTCGTCGCGCTCCATCATCACCAGCTCGGCCGCGTCCAGCCGCTCAGCGGCGGCCCTGACCCGCGGTGACGCCACCGACAGCAGCAGCTCCCTGACCGTCGTGGAGTCCCTGATCCCGCCGATGAACTGCCGCATGACCCCGAGCCCGCCGCTGGATGCCACGGTCCCCGACTGTGCCGTGAGGTCGCCGGCCACCAGCCGCAGCAGCGTGGTCTTGCCGGCGCCGTTCGGGCCGACCAGCGCGGCCACCGCGCCGTCCCCGACGCGAAACGACACGTCGTCGAGCAGCACCCTGCCGTCGGGCAGCGCATGACTCACATGGGCCGCCTCTACGTGGCCCATAGCCGCCTCCTGTTCCAATGCCTGGCAAACATGGCCGACAATAGCTGCATGACCCCCCAGGGCTTCAACGAGAATTCCAGCCTCCGGGCCTCGGACGCTGACCGCGACGCGGCCGCGTCGGTCATCAATGGCGCGCTCGCCGAGGGGCGCCTGACGGCCGAAGAGCACTCCGACCGGCTGGATGCCATCTATTCCGCCAAGACCCATGCCGAGTTGGTCCCGCTGCTGTCCGACCTGCCAGCGTCGGGCTCAAGCGCCGTGCCGGCCCCTGCCCCGACCTCCGGGCAGGTCGCGCCGAGGGGCCGGGGCGGCCGCATCATCGCGATCTTTGGTGGCGCCAGCCGTAAGGGCAGCTGGCACGCCGAGCCGGTGATCGACATCGTGGCGATCTTCGGCGGGGTCGACCTCGACTTCCGGGACGCCGTGCTGCCTGGCCGCGAGGTCGTAGTCAGGGCCACCGCGATCCTCGGCGGCGTCGAGATCGTTGTGCCGCCCGAGATGCGTGTCGTCGACGGCGGTGGCATCGCCATTCTTGGCGGTCGCGACATCTCCGCCTCGAGCGCCGAGGCGGCCGGACCCGATGCTCCGGTCCTGCGCGTAGTGGGTACCTGCGTGCTTGGCGGGCTCGATGTCAAGCACAAGGCCCGCAAGGCGCTCAAGCGCGGCAAGGGCTTCGACGTGAGCATCGAGCGCGGCGGTCTCCCCGCGATCCGCATCAGGTCCGCAGGAGACGACGACCAGGGTTAACCAGGCACAACGGTCAGGCGGCGGCCGTGTCGGGCGGCGGGCTGTGGGTGTGCAACGTGCGTGCGTGGTCGGGGGCTGGTGGACTTCCTCGGTCTAATCTCAGATCCGCTTCAGACAGTTTGTACTGTGGATCGTGCGCTTCCCGACGGCGATGATGTGCTGGAACCTGGCGGATCTTGTCACCGAAGATGGGAAGGCGCCACAGCGGGATCAGTTCTGCAGCGGCGGAGTCGCTTGACTGATCTCTGCCACGCTTTCCGCCCGCCTCCCCACCCGTGTCCGCCATAAGCGCGAGACTACTTGCCGGTTCTGACGGGTAACTGTTCCAGCCAAAGCGCGCCGGTCAGGCGGCGGTGGTGCCTGGTGGGCTGTGGGTGTGGAGTGTGCGTGCGTGGTCGGGGCTGGTGGCGGTTTTGGTGCCGTCGGGGTTGAGGCGCAGCTGCCAGCCCCAGCGGTGGATGGCGATGAGGTGGTGGAAG
>DASPWG010000230.1:0-4639 GCA_035621915.1 Streptosporangiaceae bacterium | reverse complement strand
AGAAAGGCACCAGGCCATGACGCCAGCGATCTCGGTGGCCGGGCTGACCCGCCGTTACCGCGGCCAGGTCGCTCTCGACCAGGTCAGCTTCGACATCGAGCCCGGGTCGATCACCGGGCTGCTCGGCCGCAACGGCGCGGGCAAGACCACGCTGCTGCGGATCATCGCCGGACAGGAGTTTCCGTCCGCGGGCAGCCTCACCGTGCTGGGCGCTGCCCCCACCACGGACGATCACCTGCTGAGCCGGATGGTGTTCATCCGCGAGGACCAGCTCTACCCGCAGTACGGAGGCCGCTTCACCGCCCGGCACACGCTGCGGGCAGCCTCCTGGTTCTACCCGAACTGGGACGCCGACCTGGCCTTCGCGCTGGCCGCCGACTTCGGCCTGCCGCTAAACCGCAGGGTCATGCGGCTGTCACGAGGGATGCGGTCGGCGCTGGGCATCGTGGTCGGCCTGGCCGCCAGAGCCGACGTGACGCTGTTCGACGAGCCGTACGCAGGCCTGGATCCGGTGGCCCGGCAGATGTTCTACGACCGGCTGCTTGCCGACTACGCCGAGCATCCGCGCACCGTGCTGCTGTCGACCCACCTCATCGACGAGGCCGCCGGGCTGCTGGAGCGCGTGCTGGTGATCGACCGCGGCACGATCATCCTGGACGCCGCCGCCGACGACGTGCGCGGCGCCGCGACCAGCGTCAGCGGCACGGTCATCGCCGTGCAGGAATTCACCGCCGGGCGCACGGTCTGGGACCGGCGGCGGGTCGGCTCGCAGGAATCAGCGGTAGTAGCCGGGGCGCTGGACGACACCGACCGTGCCCGGGCCACGGCACTGCACCTGCACCTGGAGCCGCTGAGCCTGCAGCAGGTCGTGGTGCACACTGCCAGCGCCACCGCTGTCAGCCAGCCCGGTATGCATACGCCGGAAAGGACAAGCGCATGAACTGGAGCACCCTGGTCAAGGTCGCCCGCTTCCAGCTGGTCGACCGGACCGGCTACATCATCCTTCCCTGGGCCATCCTGGCGTTCGACTTCCTGGTGAACCTGGCCCTGATCGCCAGCTGGCGGGCACCGCACGCGCCGGCCCAGACCGGCGCGTGCGCCGCGATCTACCTGTTCTTCATGGTCGTGGGCGCGCTGAGCATCTTCCAGGCGCTGCCATTCGCGCTCTCCCTTGGCGTGAGCCGGCGCTCCTACTACGCCGGGACCGCGCTGCTCGCCATCGGCCTCGCCGTCGTTTACGGGCTCGCGCTGGCCGTGCTGCAGGTCATCGAGCGGGCCACCGGCGGCTGGGGCGTGAGCCTGCGATTCTTCCGTGTGTACTACATCCTGCCCGGGCCGTGGTACCTGACCTGGCTCACCTCGTTCGTTGGCCTGACCCTCATGTTCGTCTACGGCATGTGGGTCGGGCTGGTCTACCGTCGCTGGAACCTGCCAGGCCTGGTTGTCTTCTTCGCCGCGCAGGCCACGCTGGCGGTCGCCGGGGTGATCGCGGCAGCCAGGGCCAGCGCCTGGCCGGCCATCGGCCACTTCTTCACCACGCTGAGCGCGGCCGGGCTGACCGGCCTGCTTGCCGCCCTCGCGGCGGTCCTGCTGGCCGGCGGCTATGCCACCATGCGCCATGTCACCGTCTGACCTCAGCCACGCCGCGACGAAGGGAGCCAGGGCATGACTTCAACCGGTTCGCATTTCAGAGCACGCGCGGCGATCGGGGCGGCCCTGCTCATGGCGCTCGCCTTACTGGCAGCGGCGTGCAGCTCGAGCAAGCCGGCCGCCGCCAGGGCACCGGCCTGCACGACGCCGCCAGCCGCGGCGCCGGCACTCAAGGGCGGGAGCCCTTACGGCTCGTGGCCGTACCCGAACGCGGAACTGGACAACGCCAGAGTCGCGCCTGGCTCGACGATCTCGTCGGCAAACGTGTCCGAGCTAAGGCAGGCCTGGACGTTCAGGCTGACGGGCCAGGGAGCCACCAACGTTGAGTACGCCGGCTCGCTGGCCGCCAACCCGGTCGTGACGGACGGCGTCGTCTACATCCAGGACCTGGAAGCGGACGTGTACGCGATCGACCTCGCCACCGGGCACCTGAAGTGGGAGTACCGGGTGGGGATCCCGGAGGCCAGCGGGCCGGGCCCGGACGGCGTCGCGGTCGCCTGCGGGGTCGTGTACGGCGACACCTCAACCGCCGTCTTCGCGCTGAACGCGGCTAACGGCAAGCCGTACTGGGTCGACAGCAATCTGCTCTCCAGCGGCCAGGGCAAGTTCGAGATCCAGCCGCAGGTAGCCAGCGGGCGCCTCTACCTGGCCAGCGCGTACGGCGACGGGCCCGGCGGCGGCGTGCTGTTCGCGCTCAACGCGTCGACGGGCGGCGTGCTGTGGCGCTTCAACACGGTCCCCGGTGAGGACAGCGCAGTCCGGGCGACCGGTGCTGGCGCGGGCGGCGCCTGGGAAACGCCGCTCGTGGGCAGCGACGGATCGGTGACGTTCGGCATTGGCAACCCGTATCAGTCGCCCGCGACCGCGATCGCGCACCCCTCGGCGCTGCTGTACACCGACTCCGAGGTGAACCTGAACGCCGCGACCGGGAAACTGCGGTGGTACTACCAGGCCGTGCCCGACGACTTCTTTGACTGGGACATGCAGGCCTCGCCCATCGCGGCGACTATCGGCGGAGCACCCGCGGTCATCGGCGCCGGCAAGATGGGCTACGTCTACGCGATGAACGCGCAGACCGGGAAGCTGCTCTGGAAGACGCCCGTCGGGGAGCACAACGGCAACGACAACGACTCCGTGGCGGCCCTGCACCACGACAGCACGCTGACGGCTCCGTTCACGGCCCTGCCCGGATCGCTGGGCGGCGTGCTGACCGACGTGGCACTCGCCGACGGCAGCATCTACGTTGCCACCGTCGACTGGCCGATCACCTGGACGAAGATGACGCAGGTAGACGGGGGCGCTGTCGGCGGCGCTCAGACCGGGGAGGTGGAGGCCCTCAGCCTCGCCACCGGGAAGGTCGAATGGGACACCAAGGTGCCGTCGATGCCGCTCGGCGCTGCCACGGTCTCCAACAACCTGGTATTCACCACCCTGTTTAACGGCGTCCTGATCGCCCTCAGCCGGTCCACAGGCGCGATCGTCTACCGACAGACGCTGCCGACGTCGACGAACGCCCCGATCTCCATCGCGGGCAACACGGTACTGGTCCCGGCGGGCGGGCCGCGCGTCTCGTCAACGCAATCGGGCGGCGACCCGCAGGTGGTGGCCTACACCGTGCCCTAGGAGATGATGGCGGGATGACGACCGCTCCCGTTCCGGCCGACGTGCTTGAGCGTGCCGGGCTGCCGGCGGAGCAGAGCGCGGCCTGGCTTGCCCTGGCGCCGGACCCCAGGGCAAGCTTCGGCGCGGCGAGCGACGCGGTCAGCCGGTTCGTTACGGCAGGCCAGGGCCTGCTCGCCCGGCTGCCCGGCCGGGGAGTCCGCTCGCCGGCCGAGCAGGAAGCGCACGACGCGGTCGCGAACCGCCTCGACGCGGCCAGGGAGAGCTTCCTGCGCGAGCACGCGGCAGCCCTGTACCGGGCGCTGACCGGCAACCTGTCCAGGTCGCTCCGGCTGGAGGAGATCCTGGTCGAGGCCGCCGCGCACGTCCCCGGCCTGGTGCCGACTGCATCGGAGATGGCAGCCGAGCGCGCACGGAAGCTTCCGGACAAGGAAGGCATCGAGTTCGCCCACGGCCTGCTCTTCGGTCACCTGCTGGCCGCGCCGGAGGCAGGCCGTCATCTCCTGCAGGCCATGCTGCGCCCTACCGCCGAGGCACAGGAGCGGCTGGGCGAACTGGCGGCCAGCGACTGCGTCGACCTCGGCCCGGTCCGCGTCACCCGTCAGGGCCGGGCGGGCATCCTGGAGATCATTAACCCACGGCACCTCAACGCCGAGGACGACGTGACGCTCGGGCCGACCGAGGTTGCCGTCGACATGATCTTGCTGGATCCCCGGATCGAGGTCGGCGTGATCCGCGGCGCTGAGGTGGACCATTCCCGTTTCCCGAAAATGAGGGTTTTCGGATCCGGCCTCAACCTCACCCGCCTGTACAACGGGCAGATCGACTACCTGTTCTTCCTGCTGCGCGACATCGGCTACGTGAACAAGATCTACCGCGGGCTGGCGCTGTCCGCACGAGACCCTGGCTCGCCCGTGACGGCGGCCAATCCGGACGAGGGCTCGGTCGAGAAGCTCTGGATCGCCGCTGTCGAGCGGTTCGCGGTCGGGGGCGCCTGCCAGCTCCTGCATGTGGTGGATCACGTGATCGCCACCCGCGGGTCACGGCTCTTCCTGCCGGCCAGGAACGAGGGAATCATCCCTGGCGCGTCTAACCTCCGGCTGCCGCGTTTCGTCGGTGATCGCGCAGCGCGCCAGGCGATCCTGTCGGGCCGGGAGTGGATCGCCGGCGAGCCAGACGCGGCGATGCTGTGCGACGAGGTCGTGGAGCCGGGTGACCTCGACGCGGCGGTGGCCGCACGGGTCGACAAGCTCACCAGCTCCGGGCTTGTCAACGCGGCGGCCAACAGGTGCACGCTGCGGGCTGGCCAGGAGCCCATCGACCTGTTCCGCGAGTACATGTCGGCCTTCGCGGTGGAACAGGCACGCTG
>DASPWG010000229.1:0-7785 GCA_035621915.1 Streptosporangiaceae bacterium | reverse complement strand
CTGGCGGCGCTCGAACTGCGGACACTCCTGCTGGCCATCGCCGAACGGATGCCGGGCGTGACTCTCGACGGCGAGGTTGCCAGGCTCCGGTCGAACTTCATCAACGGGATCAAGCACATGCCAGTACGGTTGCCACCGCGCCAGCTAGCCGTCGTCTACCGGAAGCACAGCAGCGCCCGGCCAGCGATTCACCCAAGGCAGGTTCCGCGGACTGGGTACCCGACCTGCTCGGTTATGGTCAGCGCATCGGCACCGTCGGACGAATATCGCCGAGGTCATCGCACGCTGACCTCGGCGATATTCGTTCGCTAGAGCCTGGCTTAACTGGCTTAAGAGGCGTGGTAATCGTCGCTGCGGTATCCGCTTGCCGGCGAGCCGACGGCGCTGCCCCAGGTGCGGGTGGCCCTCCAGCCGAGCGTTGTCCTGGCGCGGGTAGTGTCGAAGGGTCCGGGCCCGCACAGCGTCATGCGGTGATGGCCGTCAAGCTCAGCGGTCATGGCGAGCACGACCGCGGCGGCTACGTCTTCGACGTGCACGAAGGCGCCCAGCTCGGCCGTGCCGGGGGAGTATGCCGCCAGGCTGTGGTCGTCCAGGATCAGGACAGGGCGCAGCACGATCGTCGGTGTGCCGGTACGGGCGGTCCAGGCCCGGCACATCTCCTCGGCCAGGCGCTTGGACATCCCGTACGGGCGCGACGCAGTGACCGGGTGGTCATCGTCAACCGGAAGATAGGCCGGGCTGCCCTCGCCTTCGGCAAAGCCGAACACCTGGGCCGAGGAGAAGTAGACCACCCGGGAGATGCCGCACTGCTCGGCGGCCGTCAGGACGTGCCAGGTGCCGAGCAGGTTCGTGGCGACGATGTCGGCCGGGCTGCCCGCGGTGTCATGGGCCAGCGCACCGGCATGGACCACCGCAGCGCAGCCGCGCATGGCCTCCAGGACAGCCTGCGGGTCGCGCAGGTCCTGGCCGCCGACTAGGTCGAAAGGCCGGACGTCCCAGCCCGCATCCGCCAGAGCCGGCTGCGTAGCACGACCGACGCCTCCCGACGACCCGGTCAGCAAGACTCGCGTCACCGTTGCCTCCCTAAGCCGGCACACCCTAGCTGGGAGTGCAGGCGCTCCTTCTACTTCGTCCCTTCCGGCTTGGCCAAGGACGAACGTCAGCCCCTGCCGTGCGGGCAGCGGGACTGGCGGCTGGACCGGGTCCACTTCCTGGCCTTCTTGAACCCCTCTTGGAGGACAACCGGGTCCAGCCCTTACCGCCAGGCTGGCCAGACATGGCAGCGTAGGTCAGCAAACAGCGGAGCTCGACTGATTTAACGCTCTTGCCGGCGCCAGTAAGAGCGCAAGGAAGTACTGCGCTGAGCGTCGGGCCTGGCGTCTTGCCCCACTCCGAGCCTGACCGGGAGCGTCCGGCGGCGAGGCTGGACGACAATGCGCCTGGTCAGAGCGGGTTTCGCATGGGGGTGAGCGATGGGATTTGAACCCACGACATCCAGGACCACAACCTGGCGCTCTGCCAACTGAGCTACGCCCACCATGCAGCCGGACTCCGGCGGCTCAATGAGCATACCGGGCAGCGGTCACTGTGCAGAACGGGATTCCCCGTTGACCTGCGCCTCAGCGGTTATCCGCGCGGCAATCTCCCGCGCGGTGGCTGTGTCAGGACCGGGCTGCGGCACGAAGATCGCTCCCCGGTAGTACCGCAGCTCGCGGATGCTCTCCAGGATGTCGGCCAGCGCGCGGTGGCCGCCATGCTTCTCCGGGTTGGCGTAGTAGACCCTGGGATACCAGCGCCTGGCCAGTTCCTTGATGCTGGAGACGTCGACCATCCGGTAATGGAGGTAAGCGTCCAGTTCGGGCATGTCCCTGGCCAGGAACGTGCGATCGGTGGCGATCGAGTTCCCGCACAGCGGCACCTTCCTGGGCTCAGGCACGTGCTGGCGCACGTATGTAAGCACGAGATCCTGCGCCTCGGCCAGCGTCAGTCCTGCTGGCAGCTCTGCCAGCAGGCCGGAGGCCGTGTGCATCTCCCTGACCACATCGGCCATGTCGTCCAGGGCCTCGGCCGGGGGCTTGATCACAACGTCGATCCCGTCGTCGACGGCATTTAGCTCACCGTCGGTAACAACGCAGGCGATCTCCACGAGCGCGTCGCTGGTGAGATCAAGCCCGGTCATCTCGCAGTCGATCCAGACGAGCCGGTCAGTCATTGCCTCAGCCTAGGGCATCTTTCGCAGATCTTCGGGCACCCGAATCGGCGCCAGGCCGATCAGCTGGAGGTGGCCGGTGCGGCGCCGCGCGGCTGCCCGGCAAGGGCCGCGATGTGGTCCGGAATCGGGACATTGCCGGTCAGTGCCGGATCCGGCTCCGCGGCGCCGAAGGTCAGGGTGGCCGGCAGCACCCCGGCCCAGATGCCCGAGTCGTAGTCCTCCGGGTCGTCCTTGGGCCCGCCAGTGCGGATCTTGACCGACGCCTCGTCCAGTGGCAGCGCAAGGACCGCCGTCGCGGCCATTTCCTTGCGGGTCGGCGTCCTGGCATGGTCCCACCGGTCGGGGACCAGGTGGTTGGTGACCGCCTCCAGCCCGGCCATCTTCTCGTCGGGGTCCTCCACCAGCCGGGCTGTGCCGAAGATCACAGCGCTGCGGTAGTTCATCGAGTGGTGGAAGACCGCCCTGGCGCAGACCAGGCCATCCAGGAGCGTGATCGTCACGCACACCTCCTGGCCAGCAGCCGACATGATGGACCGGTTGCCGGAAGACCCGTGCAGGTACAGGTTGTCGCCGATCCGGCCGTAGCCCGTCGGCAGCACGACCGGAGCGCCGTCGATAATCACGCCAAGGTGGCAGACGAGGCCAGCGTCAAGCACGGCGTCGAGTTCTCCGCGGTCCAGACGCCCGCGTTCACGCAGGCGATGCAGGGTAGTGCGCGGGGTAGGCGATAGCCGCCGGTCGGAATTCATGGACATACCGTACCTGACCTGCTCCTGGGCCCCTCGTTTCCCACTATGCGCAACTCCCTCTGTCCGGCCGCGAGCGGATACGGGATCATTGCCGCATAGGGTGGCCGTGGCCAGGGTCGGATGAGGTGTGTGTTGACAGGTGACATCAGCGTTCCGGGTGGTATCCACCGCGTGCAGGGCGTGCCGGGGGTGGAGGACCCGGCCCGGCTGCAGGCGTGGCTGAACGAGACCGGGCTGGACTTCGGCGAGCTGCGGGGCGTCCAGCTCATCGCGGGCGGCCGATCGAACCTGACTTACCGCCTCGATCTCGACGGTGCCCAGCTCGTGCTGCGCCGGCCGCCGCTTGGCCACGTGCTGCCGACCGCGCATGACATGAGCCGGGAGTACCGGGTGCTGACCGCGCTGCAGGGCACCGAGGTGCCGGTGCCGACGCCGGTGGCGATCTGCCAGGACGTCGACGTGGTCGGCGCGCCCTTCTACCTGATGCGCTACGTCGACGGCCTGGTGCTGCGGAGCGCGGCCGACGGGGCGGCGCTGCTCACGCCGGAGCTGGCGGCCGAGCTGTCTGAGCTGCTGGCCACCATGATGGCGACGATCCACGCCGTCCAGATCGAGGAGGTCGGGCTGGCCGGCTTCGGGCGGCCCGAAGGCTACATGGCACGCCAGCTGGCCCGGTGGCAGCGACAGTGGGAGCTGTCCAAGACGCGCGAGGTGCCTGGCTACGACGACCTGGTCGAGAGGCTCGCGGCGGGGCTGCCCGAGTCGGCTGACGGCACGCTGGTGCACGGCGATTTCCGGCTGGACAACACGCTCGTCAGGCTCAGTGAGCCAGCCTCGATCGCGGCGGTGGTCGACTGGGAGATGTCCACGCTCGGCGACCCTTTGGCCGACCTCGGCCTTACGCTGTCCTACTGGGCCGACGCCGACGACGACCGCAGCTGGCTCGACATCAACGTGGGGGCTGGCATCACCGCGCAGCCCGGGTTCTTCTCCAGGGCCGAGTTCGCCGCCAGATACGCCGAGCTGACCGGCCGGGACGTCTCCGGGATCGGCTACTACATGGCGTTTGGCTACTTCAAGCTCGCGGTCGTCCTGGAGGGCATCAACGCCCGGTTCCGCCAGGGCAAGACCGTCGGCGAAGGATTCGAGCGGGAGGGCCCGGCTGTTCCGGTGCTAATCGCCAGGGCTCACAGGATGCTGGACGCCGATCTGGCTTAGCTTGTATGTGAGGCCCGGCGCCCCGCTCTCGCCGGGCCCCACTGTCAAGAATGACGCGCCAGCTCCGAATCTGGTTCACACGATTCGGCGGTTAACTCAAACGGATCTTCTCGCAGGCCAGCCGGCGGCCGCTGGTGCCGGTCAGGGGCCGCCGCAGCCCTCGGCGCACATGGTGTGGGCGATCGCGTAGATGAAGACGTTGCCCACCTCGAGCGGGTTAACGATCTGATACGCCGCGCCGCTGGTAGCAGCCGCGATCTCCTGCATGGCGGTGAAGTTGCCGACCGTGCCGAACTGGAGGACCACGATCTCCACGCGCCGCTGCGGGTTGACGAGCGCGTGCAGCTTGCCCAGCAGCGCGGTCAGGTTCATGTCCCCTGGCGCGTCGATCCCGGCGGTCAGGACGATCACGACGTTCGAGTAGTTAGCCGCGTAGGTGGCCGTCATCTGCTGGTAGGCGGCCAGGATCGCGTCGTACAGGTGCAGGGGCTTGCTGGTCGGGGTCAGCGTCTGGTCGACTTCCTCGATCTGCGCGCGCCTGGTGATCAGCCCGTACTGGGCCGGCAGCGGGCCGATCGACACCAGGCTCCGGTAGGCGTTGGCGGAGCTCTGGCTGTCGGGTGCCTCCCACAGTCCCATCTCGGCAGTGTCGGGGAACAGGGCCAGCCCGCGGGCAGCTGTCTGGGTCAGCAACTGCTCCAGCGTCGCCGACCCCAGGCCGGAGGGCGCACCCATCGCGGCCGAGTCGTCGATGAGGGCGATCGCCCTGGTGCCGAGCCCGAGCTTCTGCCAGTCAGCCAGCGTCGTGGCAGCCACGCTGGCACTCGGGGGAGGGGCGACCTGGAGCGGCTGCGAGCTGAGCCCCGACGTCGCGGGCATGGTGTCGGTGAGGCCGTCGGCGGAGCGGAAGCCGGCATAGCGGATGGCGGCCTGGGCGTAGCCGCCCTGCAGGAACCTGCCGAACGCCGTCGCGGCCTGCGCCATGGCCGAGTTCGTTGACGTGACGACGTAGGGGTAGTCCAGCTCAGGACTGCCAAGCAGCTTGCTTGCCGCGGTGGGGTAGCGGGCGATGAGCGGCTGGCGCGGGTTCGCCCGGTCGTAGGCGATCACCGCCTGCTCGGAGGCCTCCGTGACGGTCCGCCGGAAGAACGGAGCACCTGTGCTGGCCGCGAACTGCTCGAGTGCCGAGACTGAATCGAAGTCCTCGGTGGGCTCGGTCGCCAGCACGTACTTGGTGAATCCGGCCTGGGCAGCCTGAGCGGTGCTCAGCAAGCGGCTGATCTCGATCAGGGTCGACAGCCCGACGGCGCTGTCCTCCGGGTCGGGCATGTCGACCGAGAGACCGTCTGAGGTAGGCGGACCGCCGATGGACGTCGGCAGCAGCACGCCCCAGCTAGCCGGGCCGCTGAAGATGCCCGTCTCCGCCGCGACCTGCTGCGTGGTCACGAGCATGACCGGCGACCTGGCCACGCTGATGCCCGTCAGCTGGATCACCTGGGCGCCGACGGGGTAGCTGCGGGCCACGTCCACCCACAGGCTGGAATCGGGAATCCAGGCATCCACGGCAGTCATCCCGTGCAGGCTGTCCTGCCCGTCAATCTGGGCCGCGACGGCGGACGGCTCGCCAGGGGTGACCTGGACCTCGACGCACCGGCTAGCCGCGACCTCGTGCTGGGTGTTGAAGGTCCTCGCGATGGCCTGGATTGTCGGCGCGATGTCGTAGCTGGCGGCCAGGTTGACGATGAGCGGGTTGTTCGTGCAGGAAGACTTGGTGATGACGGCCCTGGCGGTCATGCCGGCCATCGCGATGACGGAGATGCCCACCGCGATCGCGACCAGTGCTCTTGTGCTGGCCCTGCGCGCCCGCACCCGACGGCCCGGCCCCGATCCTTCTCCGCGTCCCAGCACTTCAGCGTCCCTTGATCGGGCGGCTAGAGGCCGCCTGCCGCCGCACGGTTGACGATGGCCGACTATATCGGACTGGGAGCGTCAGATCGGGCGATTCTGCTGACTTGCCCGGTTTATACTGTCCGCCTTTCCCGGTCGGCCGGCGGGCGGTTCCGGCAGGTCCGCGGGCTGCGCCAGACTGATGGGCGTGTCCGAGCAGTTCCGGGTCACCGATGCGCGCGATCCGCGGGTGGCTGATTACTTCAGGCTTACCGACGTGCACTTGCGGCGCAACCTGGAGGCCGAGCACGGGCTGTTCATAGCCGAGGGCGAGAAGGTCATCCGCCGCGCCATCGCCGCCGGCTACCCGGTCCGCTCGCTGCTGGTTGCCGAGGACAAGCTGGCCACGATCGCGGACGTGGCGGCCGGCTGCCAGGCTCCGCTCTACATCGTCCCGGCCGCCGTGGCCGAGCAGCTAACCGGCTACCGGGTGCACCGCGGTGCGCTGGCCTCGATGCGGCGGCAGCCGCTGCCCGCCGTCGCCGACGTGCTGGCCGCCGCGCGCAGGGTCGTCGTACTGGAGGACATTGTCGATCACGCGAACGTCGGCTCCGTGTTCCGGTGCGTGGCGGCACTGGGCTTCGACGCGATCCTGCTCTCGCCGCGGTGCGCGGACCCTTTCTACCGCCGGGCGATCAAGGTCTCCATGGGCGCGGTGTTCAGCGTCCCCTACTGCAGGCTGACCGACTGGCGCGGCGCCGTAGACGCCCTGAAGGCCAACGGGTTCCGCGTCCTTGCCATGACTCCCGATCCAGGAGCGACGCCCATCGGCGAGGTTTCCGGTGCCGGCAGGCTCGCCTTGCTGATCGGCAGCGAGGGCAACGGCCTGTCTGGCCGCTGGCTCGCGGCGGCGGACGAGGTGGTGCGGATCCCGATGCACAACGGCGTGGACTCGCTCAACGTCGGGTCCGCAACGGCAATCGCCTGCTACCTGCTAGCGCAGGCCTAGCGCGGTCGCGTCCCGTGTCAGCCGCCCGGAATGGCCTCGGGGTAGGTGGCTTCCGAGGGCTCTCTGGCGTTGTGCATGTTCCAGAGCACGTCCGCGAGATGGTCGGGGCTGACGGTCGGCCCCCACTCCCGGCCACCGCCGCCGCCGGGGGTGGTGATCCAGGTGTGGAAGTCGCTGTTCTCGATCACGGCACCGATGTAGAGCATGCCAACGTAGATGCCGTCGCCGGCCACCTCGGCGTGCAGAGACTGCAGGTAGTTGCGCTGGGCGGCCTGCGCCGGGCCAGGGCCGCTCATGTTCGGCAGGCCTGTCAGCGTGCTGGCACCCTGCGCGGTGAGGATGGCGCCCTCGCCCTGTTCCAGCATGTCTGGGAGGAACTGCTGCACGAGGTCAATCAGCGTGTAGAAGATGAGCGGCATGTAGTCCCGGGCGCGCGAGGCGGTGAGATTGGCCGCCGGGACGAAACCTCCGTCCGGGGTCGGGGCGTAGTAGAGCGCGTCAAGGCCGCCGACCTGGGCCCGGACCTCCCCGGCCAGCGCAGGGACCGAAGCCGGGTCGGACAGGTCGGCGCTGATGACGTGCACCCTCGCGCCACCGCCGGCCAGGTCCTTAGCCAGCCGCTCAAGCGGTTCCCGGCGGCGCGCAACGAGGACGACGTCGTAGCCCTCGCGGGCGTAGCGGCGGGCAACGGCCTGACCGAGGCCAGGCCC
>DASPWG010000228.1:0-39603 GCA_035621915.1 Streptosporangiaceae bacterium | reverse complement strand
AAGCCCGAGCAGCCAGCCTGGGACGAGTTCGCCCGGCGGGTGCTGTTCGCCGGCGGCGGCTTCAGCACCGATAGTCCTGGCAGCCTGCTGGACGTGATCGGTCAGGCCGGGCGCGAGCTTGGCGCGAGCCCGCAGTTCGTGCACTATCTCGCAGTGCCGCCGGCCGCCTTTGCCGGGCTCACCAGGGCCCTTGGCCGGCACAATCTGGCCAACGGCGCACGGGTCGTGTACGAGAAGCCGTTCGGCACCTCGGCGAAGGCGTTCCGGGAGCTTGACCGGGTGGTGCACTCGGTGCTGGCCGAGGAGCAGGTGTACCGGATCGACCATTTCCTCGGCAAGGAAGCGACTCAGGACCTGCACGTGCTGCGGTTCGCCAATGGCCTGTTCGCCGGCGCGTGGGACCGCCGGAATGTCGAGTCAGTGCAGATCGACGTGCCCGAGCGGCTCGGTGTCACTGATCGCTCGGTGTTCTACGACGCCACCGGAGCTGTCCTCGACATGCTCGTCACGCACCTGTTCCAGGTGGCAGCGGAGGTCGCGATGGAGCCGCCGGCCAGCCTCGGGGCAGCGGACCTGCAAGCGGCCCGCGAGAAGGTCATCAAATCGTTCCGCCTGCTTGACCCTTCTGAGGTCGTGCTCGGGCAGTTCTCCGGTTACAGGGATGTGCCTGGCGTGTCGGCGCGCTCGACGCAGAACACCTACGTTGCCGCCCGGCTGTGGATCGACAACCCGCGCTGGCGGGGCGTGCCGTTCTACCTGCGGACCGGCAAGCGGCTGGCGGCCTCGAAGCAGCGCGTCAGCCTCATCCTCCGCAAGCCAGGCAGCGGCCCGCTGGCGACCCAGCTGCCTGACGACTCCAACGTGCTGTCGTTCTCGCTGGCTGGGGACGGGAATATCGACCTGTCGCTGGTGGCGAAGAAGCCAGGCGCCGGGCTCGACCTCGATCCGGCAAAGGCGGCGATCCCGCTGTCCGGGCTGAAGGGCGCCGATCCGCTGCCACCGTATGTGCGGCTCATCCACGACGTGCTGATCGGTGATCGGTCGCTGTTCACCAGGCCTGACGGCCTGGCCGCGGTGTGGAAGGTGGCCGGCCCGCTACTCGATGACCCGCCGCGGATCGCGCCCTACGCAGCCGGCTCATGGGGCCCGGCGGCAGCGCGCACGCTCATCGCGCCTGGACGCTGGCTGCTCGGCCAGTAAGGCACCCTCAGCGGGCCAGCGCGGCTGCGCGTTCTGGGGAGCCTTCCCCGTCTGGGGATGACTCCCCTTGGCTTGCGCTGCCCTGCCCGGCCAGCATCGATCTCATGCGGCGGATGCCGCTCCAGGTGGACGACGGCTACGGCCGCGCTAAGGACAAGCTGGAGGATCGATGTGGAGCTTGACGAGAAACGGACGTATTCGGCTTGCCGCGATCGTGGCGGTTTCCGCCGCGGCTGCGGTCGGCACGGGGCTGTCAGCGTTGCCGCAGGCCTGGGCTGGCAGCCAGGGCGTCGCGTACCGCAGCGCGGCGAACCGGACAGCCGGATTGGTCGCAGCTGACCGGGCAGCCGCCGGGCCTGCCGCGGGACTGGCTGAACCGGCCAGCCCCGGCGCGGGCAGCTGGCGCCTGCTCAGGAAGTGGCGAGTGGCGCACGGTGGCATCCTGTCGGTGCTCGTCGCGCTGCCGCACGGTGATGCGTGGGCATTCGGCGAATATGGCGAGGTGGCCCCGTACAGCGGGCACCCGCTCGCGGAGTACTGGAACGGATCGGCCTGGTCGCTGTCGGCTTTGCCGGCCAGCGTGCGCTGTGGTCCCATCGCGGCGGCGGGCGCCTCGTCGGCAGCCAACGTCTGGGCGGTTGGCGTCGACGGATGCGTGCTGCGACTAGCCGGCACGAAGTGGACCGTGGCGAAGAACTTCACCAGCGGCGGCCAGTTCACCGGCATTGCGGTGCTCGGGCCGAGCGATGTCTGGGTCTTTGGCGCCACCGCTGCCCCGGCCGGCCGGCCGGGTTTGGGTACGTGGCACTACAACGGCAGTTTCTGGCGGCAGACGCACGGCATCGGCGGCGAGGTGCAGAGCGCGAGCGCAGCGTCGGCGACCGACATCTGGGCGATCGGCATTGCCGACCACGACAACCAGCTCCGCAGCTTCCTCGAGCACTACACCAGCGGCCGCTGGCAGCGGGTGGCGACCGGCTCGCTCATCCCGTACTCCGTTCTCGCCAGCGGCAGCCGGGTCTGGATGCAGGGATCCGTGGGCCAGAGCCCGGCATCCGTACTGGAGCGCCTGCACTCCGGTCACTGGCAGCCGGTGGCCGCACCGGATGCGGGCGCTTCCTACGGTCAGCAGCCGCCGATCTCCGACGGGCGAGGCGGCCTCTGGCTGATCGGCACCTCTGGCAACCTCCTGGTGCCGGACCTGGCGCTGCACCTATCCGGCACTGGTCGCTGGACCGTGAGCACGTTCAGCGCCGGGACCGAACTCCTGGATCTCGCGCGCGTGCCGGCGAGCACCTCAGTGCTCGGGCTCGCCTTCATCAAGGGCCACATGGCTCTGTACGGCTACGGCCGCGGCTGAGGCCGCCAGCGGGCCGCAGCCCCTGGCCCGGCGTGACCGGGTCAGGGGCTGCGGGGCAGAGCGTTGCGGGGGCTCAGGCCTTAGACAGGCATACCGCGATGGAGTCGAAGTCGCGGGAGACGTTGTCGATGACGTCTGCCTGGACCTGCCATTCGTTACTGGCGACCGGAGCACTGGCCGCGATAAGCCAGTCCTGGCCGATGCTGTCCATCACGTGACCGCCGCCGGTCATCAGCTGGTGAGCGCCGCAGGACACATCGGCGGTCTCCGACGAGTTCCCCGCGACGGTCGAGGCCGTGCTGACCGTACTGGTCGTCAGGGCCGTGACCGGCTTGGAGTTCTTCTTCGCCAGGCACACCGCGAACGAGTCGTACGTCGTCGTGAGGGGCACCTCGTTGTCGATCTCGGCAGTCCAGGTGTCACTGGCCGTCGGCGCGTTCAGATAGATGCTCCAGTTGGAGCTGACGTTGGCCACCTGGTAGCCGCCGCCGGTCAGCAGCTCGCCGGTTGGGCAGGTGGCGTCGGCCTCGCCCGTCTGGTTGGCCGGCACGTTGACGGCCGTTTCCACCACCTGCGTGGTGTACCTGCTGACGCCCTTCTTGCCCGGAACCGACAGCGCGCAGATCGCGTACGCCGAGAAGTCGAGCGGCTGCGCGGCGAAGTTGACCGGCTCGACAAGCCACGTCGTGCCATTGAGCGGCGCGTCGACGTAGACCTGCCAGTCGGTCGAAGTGCCGCTGATGACATAACCACCGCCGACCAGCAGCTCACCGCTACCGCACGTGGCCTCAGCCTCGCCGGTCTCACCGGCGGGTGCCGTCGCCGTCGCGATGACGGTCTGAGTCGTGATGCCCCTGACGCTGACCGGCCCGGCCACCGCCGGGGCGATCGCTACCATCGCACCGGCAAGCCCGATGCCAACTGCAGCCACACCTGCCGCAATAGAGTGTCTTTGCACCTACTGCCTCCCCTTTCATAATGGTCGCTTCCATCATGAGTGCGCAGGCAAGGGGCTGTCAGTAGTTATCACGACGGCGAGACGCCGCAGAGACATCTCTGATACGGCGCATGCCATTGTCGCCTTTGGCGCGAGAGCGGCACCGCGCACGCGCAGCGATATCTATTCGAAGTAGATCTTCACGGGGTTGGCGGTATGGCTGGCGGGCGGCGCGACCAGGAATCCTGTGCCGAGGTTCTCAAGAACCGTGATCTTGTAGCGGTGCGAGCGACCAGTCTTGATACGGCCCGGAATGGCGAGCGCACATCGGAAGTGCCGGCTCTTGGTATTCCAGCTGCAGAACGCGGCTTCGGTCGCGATTCCGGGACCAGCCAGCGTGATCTTGACATCGTCATCCGCCGCCAGGCTTGCCGCAGCCGGGCTGCTAAGGTCCTGGCCGGCGTAGGTAAGGCGAAAGGTGACCGCGATGGTCTTGTGCTTGCGCAGGAGCGTGCTGCCTGGCGCGGGCATCGAGACGGCGCTGATCTTGTAGATCGGGGAGCTGAAACAGCCGGCCACATGCGTATCGCTGTTCGTGCCATCCGGGCACGTGGTGTCGTCCCATATGGCATTGGCGAACGCCGCGCCCGTCGTCTTCGCGGCACGCAGATTCGCCTTGGTGAGGTTCGCGCCGGAGAAGTTCGCTCCAGTCAGGATGGCGGAGCTGAGGTTGGCTCCGGTGAAGTTCGTGCCCTCCAGATACTGGAGATTCGTGAAGTTGGCGCCGGTCAGATCCAGCCCCGAGAGGTTGGCGTTGGCGAGCGAGCAGGAGGTGAGATTGGCGGTCGGCCCGATCATGCAGCCATACTCGATGACCCATGGAGCAGGCAGGACCGCCGGCGTCCCGGTTGTCCCCCAGCCCGAAACGCCGGTGAGGTTCGCGCCAGTGAAGTTGGCGCCTGCAATCGTGGACAGGTTCAGGTCAGCGTCGGTGAGGTCCGCGTCGGTCAGGTCCGCGTCGGTCAGGTCTGACTGATACAGGTAGGGCAGGGTCGCCCCGGCGAGATCCGCGCCGGTGAGGTTGGCCCCGGTGAGGCCGTCCCCTGCGGAGTGAGCCAGGTTGGCACCCGCGAGGTCGTCGTTAGTCAGGCTGACGAGCTTGGTATCCGCGAGATTGGCGCCGGGACCAGCCAGGTAGTCCCCGCCTGAAGTGGCCGGCGCCAGCGTCCAGTTGACGGGCAGCAGTTCGGGTGTGCCCGTGATGCCCCCCGAGACAACGCCGGTCAGGGTCGCCCCGTACAGCTCGGCGAAGTCCAGGTTGTCCGACGTCAGCGTCGCGTCGGTGAGGTTGACATCGTCCATGCTGACCGCATAGAGGTCCGCCCCGCTGAGGTTCGCGCCCTGCAGGTCGTCACCCGGCAGGATCGCGGCGTCGAGGTCCGCTGTCGTGAGCGTCGCGCCCGTCAAGGTCGCGCCCGTCGCATCGCTGTCCTCGACATTCGCTGCCGCCAGGTTGGCACCCGACAGGTCTGCGTTCTCGAGGTTCGCGCTGGCGATCCCGGCCTGCGACAAGTTCGCGTCCGCAAGGTCTGCTCCGGACAAGTCGGCGCCATCGAGATTGCAGCCCTGCCAGTCCACGCCCGGGCTAGGCGCCGGGGTAACGGCACCAGTCGACACGTCGACGGTGGGGCAGGTCACCCCGGCCGAAGCGGCGGTAGCGCTGACGACCAGCCCGCCCGAGACAAGCGCAGCTGCCGTGATTGCCAGCGCGACAGCGCCAAGTCGTGTACGCCTCATATCCAGCCCTGCTCGCCCTGGTGCCCATGATGAAGCCCCGGCGGATGGCTGGAGCGGGCACAGGCTACCCAGTATGAAGTTCTGACATATAGATTAGTCAGCCGAGATATACCGAATCGTGATGGACTCGCTCATCGACGCTGGCGAGGATCCGGCTCCGGCGACGTCATCGGGTAGTCAGAACGCGGATGGCGTCGTCGAGGTAGGCACGCCGCCCCGCCCTGGTTGCCGGCAGGACGCCGGGGGTCGAGTGGGCGAGCTGACCATGCCCGAGGTAGGCGCTGTAGGCCAGGAGCGCACGCTGGCGGGCCTGCGCCGGAGGGAAGCCAAGCCGGCGGAGCACGGTGACGATCAGGTTGAGCCGGGCGGCGGTGACCCGCTGCAGTGCCGGGCCGACCGCGGGATGGGCGGCGCTGGCGAGCAGCGCCGGGCCCACCCGATCCTGCTCGGCGCGCTCGATCACGCTCGTTACCAGGCGCCGGAACTGGCTAGCCGGGGCGTCGCTGGCGGCGGTGATCTCGGCGGCCACGTCGGTGGTCGTTTCCTTCTCCCAGCGGCTGATCGCGGCCTCGGCCAGCGCCTCCCGGTTCTCGAAGTGCCAGTAGAAGCTGCCCTTGGTCGCGCCCAGGCGGGCGGCCAGTGGCTCGACCGCCACCGCCGCCAGACCGCCGTCCGCGATTGCGGCGAGGGCGGCGGCGATCCAGTCGTCACGGCCGAGCCGGCGCTGGCCGGTTGTCTTCCCCTCTGCCATGACCGTACGCTACCGTATGGAAGATACATACGGAAGCGTATGGAAGCCAGGACGGAGGATCGCGGCGATGGGTGCTGGCCGGTACGACGTGATCGTGGTGGGGGCGCGCGTGGCGGGTGCGGCCACGGCGATGCTGCTGGCCCGGCAGGGGCTGCGGGTGCTGGCGGTGGACCGGGTCTCTTTTCCCAGCGACACCGTCTCGTCGCATCAGCTGCAGGTTCCGGGCGGCGCGCTGCTGCACCAGTGGGGCCTGCTGGGCAAGCTGACCGCGGCCGGCACCGCGCCGGCCCGCCGGGTGCGCCTCGACGCCGACGGCGTGGTCATGTCCGGCCAGTTTCCGGCCTATGCGGGCGTGGACGCCGTGTACAGCCCGCGGCGGACCCTGCTCGACTCAATTCTGGTCGAGGCGGCGCGCGAGGCCGGCGCGGAAGTCCGCGAGAACTTCCGGGTGACGCAGCTGACTGCCTGCGGTGACCAGGTCACCGGCATCCGCGGTGCCGCCCGCAGCCGCCCGGACGTAACCGAGACCGCGAGCCTGGTGATCGGGGCCGACGGGAAGCGGTCGCTGGTCGCGCGCGCGGTCGGCGCGCGCTCGTACCGGGAGCGACCCGCGCGGTCGTTTGCCAGCTATTCCTACTGGGCCGGCGTTCCCGTCCTGGGTGGCGAGCTTTATCAGCGGCCCGGGCGCGCGGTGGCGGTCTTCCCCACTAACGATGAGCTCACCATGGTCTATGTGGCGGCACCACTAGCTGAGTTCGCCTCGGCCCGCGCCGACCTCGAGGGTCATTACCTGCGCACGCTCGACCGGTGCGGCGACCTGGGCGAGCGCGTCAGCGCCGGCACCAGGGCGGAACGGCTGCGCACCACGCCCGACCAGCCCAACACGTTCCGCTGGTCGCACGGACCCGGCTGGGCACTGGCCGGGGATGCCGGCGTCGTCATGGACTCGGTCTCGGCCCAGGGCATGACCAGCGCGCTGCGCGACGCCGATTCCCTGTCCGCCGCCGTGGTTGCCGGGCTTGGCGGCAGCCGGCCGCTGGCCGCCGCGCTACACGACCATCAGCGCCGGCGCGACCGGGCGATCAGCGGGATGTATGACTTCACCCTCCGGCTGGCCGCCTTTGCCCCCGCCTCGCGCGCCCAGCGCCGCTTCCTCGCCGCCGTCGCAGCCGACCAGCACGAGACCGACCGGTTTCTCTCCGCCTTCACCGGCATCGTGCCGCCGGAGCGCTACTTCACCGCCGGGACGATGGTGCGTATCCTCGGCTCGCGGACGATCCGCGACCTCACGGCGGCCTGGCTGCCGTCCACGGCGCGGACAGCGCCGCATGCAGGGGTGCCCGGCTGGCTCAGGAGTGGCAGTCGATGCGGAAGATAACGGCCAGCGCCGGCAGCGCGGTGTTCCTGGTGGTCGCACCGGGAGTAGTTGCCGGGCTGGTGCCCTGGCTGCTCACCGGATGGCGGCCGGGCGCGGCCATTCCCGCGCCGCTGGCAGTCACTGGCTGGGTGCTGACCGCTGCCGGCGCCGTCGCGCTTCTCGGCGCGTTCGCGCAGTTCGCGGTCCAGGGCCGGGGCACTCCGGCCCCGCCCGCGCCTACCGAGCAACTGGTGGTGCGCGGGCTGTACCGGTACGTGCGCAATCCCATGTACCTTGCGGTGCTCGCGGTCATCGTCGGGCAGGCGCTGTTGCTTGGCCGCCCGGTCCTGCTCGGCTACGCCGCTGCCGTGGCGGCAGCCTTCGTCGCGTTCGTGCACGGGTATGAACAGCCGACGCTGGCCCGGCGGTACGGCGCCCAGTATCAGGCCTACCTGCAGGCTGTGCCCGGATGGTGGCCCCGCCTGCGACAGCGCCGGAACGCTGCACGTCCCTGACCTGCCCTCGGACCGCGCCGGCTGTCCGGTAAGAGCGGAGCGATGGCATCCCCGCCGCGCAGGGGCGTCCAGATCATCCGGGTATGACCCCTCGCTGCGCTACCCGTGCGGGCGTGCCGGCCGGTCGGGCTGGGCAGGCTTGACTGATGTCGCTGGGTACAACGCTGAGGCAGCGGCTTACCCTCGCCGTGGCATGCACCGCTCAGGTCATGATGGTGCTCGATGTCCTGATCGTGAGCGTCGCACTGCCCTCCTTGCAGCACGAGCTTCACCTCTCGCCAGCGAGCCTGGAATGGGTGGTGAGCGCCTACGCCCTGGCCCTGGCGACTCTCATCCCCGCAGGTGGTGCGCTGGGCGACCACTTCGGGCGCAAGCGAGTGTTCATGAGCGGGGTTGCCCTGTTCACCCTGGCCTCGGTCGGCTGTGCCCTCTCGGCCTCGGGTGCAGAACTGATCGGTTTCCGGGTGATTCAGGGAATCGGCGGCGCCGTCATGTCGTCCATGACCCTTTCGCTGATCGCCGAGGCCTACCCGCCGGAGAAAAGGACGGGCCCGATCGGCCTCTGGGCCGCGGTCAGTGGCCTGGCCGTCGCGGGCGGGAGCGTGGCTGGCGGCGTGCTGCTCAGCGTGTTCCCGTGGTCATCGATCTTCTGGGTTAATGTCCCGATCGGCCTGGTGACCCTGGTTATCTCGCGGGTCGCCGTTGCCGAGTCGAGGGAGCCCGTGCCCCGCCCCTTCGACATCGGCGGTGCCGCGCTGAGCGCCTCCGGCCTGCTGCTCCTGACCTTCGGGCTGGTCGACTCCGCCGATGCCAGCTGGCATTCGCCGGTGGTGGCCGCCTGTGTGGCCGTCGGGGTAGCAGTTCTGCTGATCTTTCTCGGCTGGGAGCACAGGACCGCATTTCCCATGATCCCGCCTGCATTGCTGCGGACGCGGAGCTTCGGCTGGGCCTGTGCCGTCTATCTCCTGGCTTACCTGGCGTTCTCAGGATTCATCTACTACGTCACGCTCTTCTTCCAGAACGTGGACGGCTGGTCGGCGCTGCGTACCGGCCTGTCCTGGCTGCTGTTCTGCGTTCCGTACTTTGTCGTGGCCCAGCTGAGCAGGTGGGTTGAGCAGCGGGTGTCCGTGGCCTTCGCGGTCGGGTGGGGCTGCCTCATCGCCGCCGCGGGCGTGCTGGGCATGAGCCAGCTGACGACCGCGACGCCGTTTGCCTGGCCGGGCCTGTGCTACGTCCTGGTGGGAGTGGGCTTCGCCCTGATGGTGCCGGCCGGCTCGTCTGCGGCGATGGCCGAGGTTCCGGCGGGGTCATCCGGGATCGGGTCAGGCCTGTTCAACGCCTGCCGCCAGATCGGCACCGCGATCGGGCTGGCCATCCTGGGATCCATCGGCGCCGGCGTCACCCTGGCCCACTGGCACCACCAGTCGGCTTCGCTCGCCCCGGCCCAGCAGCGGCGTGCGGCACAGGCCGGCGCCGACGTCGCCGGAGGCCAGGTTCATGCTGCCGCCGCTCACGTCAGCGGGAACGCCTTCCACCTGGCGGTGACCTCATTCCAGCAAGGATTCGAACTGGCCCTGCTTGTGGCCGGCGTGATCCTTGCCATCGGCGGGATTATCGGCTTCCGCGGCCTGCGGTACCTCCCGAGCCCTGCCTCCAGCCAGCACCAGATGACTGACGTGAATACCGGCAACTGAAGCAGCGTCGCCGCCCGGGCTGCTACCGCACCTGATCAGGCATTGCGGTGCAGGCCCTGGCTCCGGCCGGCTGCAGCCTTCTCGCAGCGCTTTGCGCGTGCTTCTGACCTATCTTGCGCACCTCCGGCAAGAGGGCAAACGAGGCAGGCATCGGCAGCCACACGGCCAGCACCCGGTAGGCGAGGACTCCGACGACTGCGACCGCGAGCGGCGCGCCGCTGCCCCACAGGGTCAGCGGCAGGCACAAGTTCACTATGCCGGCGCCGGCCAGCGGCCCGCTCCGCCGGGTGAACACCATCCCGGTGGCGTACCCGACAAACAGCGCCGCCGCGCCCATCTGGAAGCCGAACGCGGCCATGCCTGCCCATGCCGCGAAGGCGTCACCAGCCCAGAACAGCGCCATCCCCGCAATGGCAAGCCCGTAACGGCGCGGGTTGCCGAACATCACCCGGATGAGATGGATGGACTCCAGGAAGTTCCCGACCGTGCCGCGCCACCCCGCCCGGCCGCGGAACCGGTCCCGGTACCGCTCCGCAAGCCAGAACGCGACCAGGAAGCCAGGCACCGGGATGACCGCCCAGGGCAGCGTGAAATCGGGTGGCGGCACGCTGCTGCCGAGCGCCAGCACCGCGATGGCTGTCGCTGTCCCGCCGAGCGCCAGTACCCCAAGCTCAAGGCCCGCCAGGGCGGAAACCCGTGACCGGGCCTCACGCTCGCTCGCTCCGGCGTTTTCCAGCGCGTACCGGTCAAGCACGCCGCCGATGCCCGACAGGAAACCTCCGAAATCGACCGTCACGATGGTCCGGATCTGCGCGCCAGGAATCCTCGGGCCGCCTGCCACCGTGACGACGCCCTCGTAGGCGTAGTAGTAGCCGGCGAAGGAGACGCCAAGGCCACCGAGTAGCGCACAGATCCAGACCCAGTTGAAGTCGTCAAACACCGCACGCACCTGTGCAAACCCGGCCAGGTAGGCCAGGCCCACCGCGGCGGCCAGGCCCAGTAGCGCCATGAGGACGAGCAGCAAGGCCAGCACGCTCCCGCGGCGCTGGGTGAAATCCGCGGAGAAGTGCGGCAGCGGCATACGCATCGATCGGCTCCCCCTGGGCGACGGCCCAATCTCCCAGCATCTCGATGAGGCTCACGATCCCGCGATCCGCCCCCGCGGGAAACGACGGTGCCGGCACGACCACGCGTTTCCCGAATTCCCTGAGCAGGCATACCGACAGAAAGCGGGCCAGTACATTCACACCATGTGCGCAGGAACCGCCGATGGCTACCGTCCTGTCGGCCGCTCGGGCCTCGTGGTGTCGGAGCTCGGGATCGGGGCAAGCACCTTCGGGCGCACCGGAATGGTCGCCACTAGCCAGCAAGCGGTAACCGAGATTGTGCACCGCGCACTCGACCTGGGCGTCACGTACTTCGACATCGCCGATGTATACGGGGACAGCCCGGGCCTCAGCGAGACCCTCCTGGGCAACGCGCTCGGCGCGCGCCGCGGCGACGTAGTGATCGGCTCGAAGTTTGGCGGATCGCTCGACGGCCTGGCAGGTCCGGACTGGGGCGTGCGCGGCTCGCGCCGATATATCCGCCGCGCCGTCGAGGGCTCACTGGCCCGGCTCAGGACTGACTGGATCGATCTCTACCAGATCCACGAGCCCGACCCCGTAACCCCGATCGAGGAGACGCTGGCAGCGCTCGACGACCTGGTCAGAGAAGGAAAGATCCGCTATGCCGGCAGCTCGAACTTCGCGGCATGGCAGGTCGCGGACGCGGAGCACGTGGCACGCAGCAACGGGTTTACTCGCTTCATCTCGGCCACGAACGAGTACAACCTCCTGTGGAGGGACGCCGAACGTGAGCTCCTGCCAGCCATCAGTGCATACGGGATCGGATTCATACCTTACTTTCCGCTGCAGAACGGCCTGCTTACCGGAAAGTACCGGCGGGACTACGCTCCTTCAGGTTCGAAGATAACGAACCTGAAGGCGCACCTGCTTGAACAGGCGCCATGGGACGCGCTCGACCGCTATTCCGAGTTCGCGCGGCAGCGCGGCGTCACCGAGACCGCGCTTGCGCTGGGCTGGCTGCTCGCCCAGCCGGGCGTGGCCACCGTCATCACCGGGATCACGAGGCCAGAGCAGCTGGACGAGAACCTGGCGGCAACACGCTGGAAGCCCGCGGCGGAAGACGTGCTGGCACTCGGAGCCATTCTGCCGCGGAACCTCAGCGGCGGCCCTGGCCTCGTCACCGGTGCCGTGACCCCCGGCCACCGTCCCGGCGCGGCACCAGACGCGGGTCTGTGACCAGGGCGACCAGCCAGCGCGGCTAGGCCGAGCCGCTCCCGGTGGCGACCGGGCGCGACGGGTCGCTAATCCAGCCCGACCAGGACGGCGGGTACATGACTCCCTCCAGGCCCGCGACCTGCAGGGCAAGGATCTCGTGTGCCGCGGTGACACCGCTGCCGCAGTAGACGACGACCGGGTCGCTGCCTTGCACGCCGGCCGCAGCAAAGCGTGCCCGCAGATCGTCGGGCGCCAGGAAACGCCCGTCGCTGCCCAGGTTCGCTGTCGTCGGCAGGCTGACCGCGCCGGGAATGTGGCCCGCTACCGGGTCAAGCGGCTCGGTCTCGCCGGTGTAGCGCGAGAACTCCCGCGCGTCGATCAGTACCCCGGTCGCCGGAAGCGCGATCACGTCGGCGGCGGTGAACGTCGGCAGCGAGCCGGGCCGGACAACGACATCACCCCGTTCCGGAGCGGGCACCTCGGTAGCGAGCTGCCCTCCGGCCTCGGCCCACGCCGGCAGGCCGCCGTCGAGTAGACGCACGGCAGCGTGCCCGGCCCAGCGCAGTACCCACCAGGCCCGGCCGGCGCTGAGCCCGCGCACATTGTCGTAGACGACGACATCGTTTCCGGCACCGATGCCCCAGCCACGCATGGCCTCCTGGAGCGCGGCGGGCTCAGGCAGCGGACTGCGGCCGGCCGCCGGCTCGCCGGGACCGGACAGCTCCGTTTGCAGGTCGACGTACACCGCCGCGGGGACGTGGCCGGCCAGGTAGCCGGAACGTCCGTCCTCGCCCGAGCGGACGTCGAGGACGACCGGCGGCGCCCCCGACTCGATTGCCTGGCGCAGCTCGCCTGCGGAGATGAGCGGGCTGTCATGAGTTACGGGCACCTGAACCTCGCAGCGGTAGGAAGAGCGCATCCGCAAGCCATCGGGTCAGCGGGTGACGGCGGCGACCAGCCGCTTGGTGTAGTCCTGCCGGGGAGCTTTCAGCACGTTCCGGGTCAGCCCGGACTCCACAACCCGCCCGCCGCTGATCACGTAGACGGCATCGCTGATCTGCCTGACGACCGCGAGGTCGTGCGAGATGAACAGGACCGAGAGGCCCAGTTCCTGCCGGAGGTCCGAGAGCAGGTTCAGGATCTGCGCCTGCACTGAGACGTCCAGTGCCGACACCGACTCGTCGCAGATAAGCAGCTCAGGGACCGGCGCCAGGGACCTGGCGATGGCCACGCGCTGTCGCTCGCCGCCAGACAGCTCCGCCGGGTAGCGGCGGGCGAAGGCCTTCGGCAGCCCGACCATGTCGAGCAACTCCCCGACGCTGCGACGCTGGCCGCCAGCGGGTGAACTGCCCGCGCGCAGCGCCTCCGCCAGCGCCGCGCCGACCCGCATCCGCGGGTTCAGCGTCGAATACGGGTCCTGGAAGACCACCTGGATCTGGCTTGCGGTGCGCCGCTCGCTGGTCAGCCTTGTCCCGCGGAAGAGAATCTCGCCGCTGTCAGTCTTCTCCAGCCCGGCGATGCAGCGAGCCAGCGTCGTCTTGCCCGACCCCGACTCACCCACAAGGCCGACGGACTCGCCGTCCCTGACCTCGATGCTCACGTCCTGCAGCGCCGGGCGCCCGGCGAACGTCTTGACCAGATGCTCGACGCGGAGGATCGCAGTCTCGTCGTCGTCGCGCTGCCAGCGCTCGTCGACAACCGCCGGCAGCTCCAGTGCGATCGGGCCGTGGCTGTTGAAGCAGGCCACAGCTCGCCCGTCGTCAGCGCGAACAAGCGGCGGCTCGGCGGTCCGGCACAGATCTGAGGTCATCGAGCACCGGTCGGCGAACGCGCAGCCCGGCGGGCGTTCTCCCGGCTCGGGCACCCGGCCGGGGATCACCACGAGTCGTTCCAGCCGCGCGTCGATCGGCGGGTCGGACGCCTGCAGCCCGGCGGTGTAGGGGTGGACCGGCCTGCTGAGCAGCGCGGTCGGACCCTCTTCGACGATCCGGCCCGCGTACATGACGAGCACCTCGTCGGTGTAGCCGCGGATAAGCCCGAGGTCGTGGGAGATGAGCACCATGGCCATGCCGTGCTCGCGCTGCAGGCGCGCTAGCAAGTCGAGCACGTCCCGCTGGTTGGAGGCGTCCAGCGCGGTCGTCGGCTCGTCGGCGATCAGCAGCCGGGGGCTCGCGGCCAGCGCAGCGGCAATGGCCACCCGCTGCCGCATGCCGCCGGACAGCTCGCCCGGATAGCGGCGGGCCACTGCCGCGGGCAGGTTCACCTCGGCAAGGTGCGTGATCACACGGTCCCGGATCTCGGCTCGCGGCCCCCTCGTCATTCCGTTGCCGCCCCCGCGCAGCGTCCAGGCGATCTGGTCACCGCAGCGATGCGTCGGGCTGAGGCTGGTGAACGGGTCCTGGAGCAGCATCGTCACGCCGTGACCGCGCAGCTGCCTCCAGACTGCTTGCGAGCCCGGCAGCGAGACCTCTGTCCCGGAAATCGTGACCGTGCCGGTCGCGCGCAGCGCGGCAGGCAGCAGCCCGCTTACCGCCTTCGCGGTCAGTGACTTGCCCGATCCGGACTCGCCGACGATGCCGAGCGTCCGGCCAAGCGGGATGGAGAACGACACGCCCCCGACGATGTCGCCGGCCGGTCCCGTCACCGTCAGCGAGTCGGCCCGGATCTGCGCCCGCTCGGCGTTGTCGGTCGCGATCACCTGCCCGCAGCCTTCCGGTCGTCGGCGTTCAGGGCGTCAGCCAGCAGGTTCACGGCGCAGGCCACGATGATGATCAGAACGGCAGGGGCGATCGAGGCAGCGGGGTTGCTGAAGATGATCTGCTCGCCGTCGATGAGCTGCCTGCCCCAGTTCGCGGTTCCCTGCTGCACTCCTACGCCCAGGAACGACAGCGCGGACATCGCGATGATCGCGTTGGCGTAGTTCAGCAGGAAGTTCGTCCGCTCCAGCGGCCACAAGTTGACGAGCAGGTGCCGGTACATGATCCGCCATGGCGACAGCCGCAGTAGCCGGGCTGCCTCCACATAAGGCTTGGTTACCTGCTCGATCACGCCGGCCCTGACGATCCTGATGTCATAGGGCGCGAACACCACGATCAGCAACACCGTGGTCCACCAGTAGCTGGCGCCGAAGATTCCGGCCACGACAACGCCGAGCAGGACAACCGGCAGCGCCAGCAGCAGGTCGGTGATCCGGCCGAGCACGAAGTCGGTCGCTCCCTGCCGGAAGCCCGCCAGCAGCCCGAAGAATGTCCCTACCAGCATGGAACCGCCCGCCACGACCAGCGGCCCGATGAGGGTGGAAGCGGCACCCGCGACGCACAGCGCGACAATGTCCCGGCCGAGCTGGTCAGTGCCGAGGAGGTGCCCCGGGCTGCCGGGGGGCAGCTGGGTGCCCAGCACATTCACCTGGGTCGCATTCGGGAACAGCAGGCCGCCGAAGGCCGCGGCGAACAGGGCGGCGCCCAGGATAACCAGGCAGATCACCAGCGTGACCGGCCGTTTCCTGACGCGCAGGTCCGGCGTGATCGCTGGTGTGAGCAGGTCCGCGCTCATCTGCGCAGCTGCCAGCGCCACTCGGGATTAAGGACCAGGTAGGACAGGTCGACGGCGAGCGTGACCAGAACGATGATGGCGGCGAAGAACAGGGTGAGGAACTGCACGACCGCGAAGTCCTTGTACTCCACTGAGCTCTGCAGCAGCATGCCGAGGCCGGGTAGCGTGAACGTAGACTCCACCAGGATCGTGGATCCCACCATGAATGACAGGACCAGGCCTGCAGTCGTGACGACCGGAATGATGCCGTTGCGCAGGGCGGTCCTGATGATGCGCCAGCTGCCGACGCCCCGCGCCCGGGCGAAGGTGACGTAGTCGGAACGCATCTCGCGCACCATTGCGGTCCTGGTCAGCCGGACGATGTAAGCTCCGACGCCGATTGCCAGCGTGATCGCGGGCAGCGTCAGGTGATACACCGTGTCGGCCAGGCCCAGCCCGGAGCCCGAGGACGGGAAGATCGGAAGGTAATAGGAAAAGACGTAGAGCAAGATCAGCCCGACGGCGAAGGCGGGTGCTGACAGCCCGATCACCGACGTCACCGAGATCAGCCGGTCCAGGAACCCGCCGACCCGGACTGCGGACAGCACGCCGAGCGGCACCGACACCAGCACGGCCACGGCGAACGCCATCCCGCACAGCAGCAGTGTCACTCCCACCCGCTCGGAGAACAGCTGGGAGACCGATGTCTGGTCCTCGATGGACCGGCCCCAGTTCCCGGCCAGGAACCGGCCAAGCCAGTGCAGGTACTGCACGACCATCGGCTCATTGAGCCCGTACTGGGCGCGAAGCTCAGCGACGATTTTCGGGCTGACGGGACGCACTCCGGTGAGGTTCTTGATGATGTTGCCGGGACTGATGTAGGTCAGCAGAAACACCAGCACCGAGATCACGAACAGCATCACCGCCGCCCCGGCCACGCGCCACGCAATCAGGCGGGCGACGCCCGACGCCGTCGAGCGGCCCCGCGCGGCCAGAATCGGATCCGCGGGGGCCGCCAGCTCGGACGCAGTGGCCACGCTGCCTAGCCCTGCGTCCGGACGATGCCCGTCGCCCACGGCGTATAGAAGGTGGCGTAGTTGTAGCCGGGGATGCCGAGGCCGTCCTTGAAGGCCATCCCGATCGGCTCGTACCACAGCGGGACATCCAGCAGGTATGTCGTGTCGGCCAGCTTGTTCAGCGCGATGATCTCCTGTGCCCGCAGCTGCGGATTGGTCTGACTGTTCTCCTCATTGAGCAGCGCCGTGATCGGGCCGTTGGTGTAGTAGGACGGGTTGCCGGGGCCGAGCAGCGCCTCGACATACTCGGACATGTCTCCGGTGGCCAGCTGATTCCACATGAAGTTCAGGCCGATCTTGGAGTTGGCGAAGCTGCCCAGCCACTGGGCGATCGGGACCTCCGTCACCTTGAGCGTGATGCCGATCTTGGCCAGGTCCGAGGCCAGGACCTGCGCGGCCAGCCCGAGCTGGGGCCCGTTGTTCGGCCAGTCCAGGGTGGCGGTGAACCCGTGCGGGTACTTCGACTCCGCCAGTTCCGCCTTGGCCGCGGCGAGGCTCTGCGGCGGCTGCGGCAGGGCGGCGAGCAAGGAGGTGGCCTGCGCCTGGCTATAGGCGCTCAGCAACTCGGTCGGCGCGCTGATGCCGGTAGCAACCTGCGAGTCGCCGCCCTTGAGCACGCCCTGCACGAACGTCTGCTTATCGAAGGCGTCAGCGATGGCCTGGCGCACGTGAATGTCGCTGAACGGCGCCACGTTCGGGTTGAACACCAGCCCTACGTAAGAGGCCTCCTGCGCGTTGGTGACATGGAAGCCTGACAGGCTGTTCCACTCCGGCTCCTGCGTGGGCATGATCCACAGCGCCAGGTCGACCGCGCCGGACTTCGCCGCCAGGTACTCGGCGCTGTCGTCGTTGTAGAACGTGACGACGATGTTCTTGATCTTCGGCACGCCGCCCCACCAGGTGCTGTCGCGGGTGAGCCAGACGCCCTCGTCGGGCACGAACCTGGTGACCTTGTACGGTCCGGTTCCCAGGATCAGGCCGGTCGCGGTGCCGATGTTGCTCAGGTGCGCCTTCAGGTAGCTCTCCGAGCTGACCCACAGTCCGCCCGCCGTGCTCAGGCTGCCCAGGAAGCCGTTCTGCGGTGCCGTCAGCTTGACGGTCACCTGGTACGGGCCGGTCTGCGCGACGCTCTTGACGTCCGCCAGGTAATAGGAGGTGTCCGGCGAGTACTTGGCCGACTCCGCGAACTGGATGCTGTACACGACGTCGGCTGCGGTCAGGGGCGCGCCGTCGGAGAACTTCGCGTTCTGCCGCAGGTTGAACACGTAGGTCGTCGGGTTGGGCTCGCTCCAGCTCGTCGCGAGCGCCGGCTTGTAGCCTCCGTTTCCGGTGGGCCACACCAGGCCTTCCTGGACGAGGGCCGCGATCCAGTGGTTGACCGTGCCCTCCTGGTCCCCGACGTACAAGTTCGTGCGCGATCCGGGCGCCGCGACCGTGAAGGTCTGGAACGCAGCGCTCACCGCGCTCGCGGAGGCGCCGCCAGACGGGCCCGAGTGCGTCGAGCCGCAGGCCGCGAGCGTGAGCAGGGACGTAACAATGCCGGCCCCGACTGCATATCTGCGAGCTCGGCGCCTGCCTCTGGGTGATGGGGTGTTCATGCCAGACTTGCCTCTCCTGGAATCGCCACGGTGGTGACGCCTGTCATACGGGAAACGGGTGGTATCAGTCGGCATTCGCTCCGGCCAGCTGATGTTGTCCGGCCTCGGCTGCGGCCGCCGGCCGCTCGAACCGGTTGCGCGGCCTGGCCAGGCCGAGGTGGTCGCGGAACGTGCTCCCGCTGTAGTCGGTCCGGTACAGCCCGCGGCGCTGGAGTTCGGGAACCACGAGTTCGGTGAACGCCTCGACCGATCCCGGCACGAACGGCGGGAACACGTTGAAGCCGTCGGCAGCGCCGTTCTCGAACCATTCCTGCATGTAGTCGGCGACCTCGACCGGATCGCCTGTGATGCCCCAGTCATCCCTGGGCCTGGTCGCCTGGCCCAGCGCGCCGGTGCGAACCTCGGGCTTGCCCTCGACGACGGGCAGCAGGCTGTCCAGGCGGTCCCGGATCGCAAGGGCCTCGTGCCTGGTCTCGGCCACTATGACGCTGAGGCTGGGAAGGATGTGGATGTCCTCTGGCCCCCGCCCATACCGTGCCGCGCGTTGCTTGACGTCGCCGTAGTACTCGCTGGCCGACTCGATACTGCCGCCGGCCGCGAATATCACGTCGGCCTCGCGCGCCCCGAGTTCCCTTGACCGGTCGGAGGTACCCGCATGCAGGAGCACGACCTGCCCCTGCGGCGGCCGGGCCAGGTTGAGCGGGCCGGTCACGTTGAAGTAGCGGCCGTGATGGTTGATGGGATGCACCTTCGACTCGTCCACGTAAATGCCGCTGCGCGGGTCAGTGACGAAGGCGTCGTCTTCCCAGCTATCCCATAGCGCACGGACGACGTCGACGAACTCGTCCGCCCAGTCGTACCGCTTCTCCGTTTCCCAGTGCTCGGACCGGCTGAAGTTCGACGCCGCATTGGCATCCGCGCCCGTTACCAGGTTCCAGGAGGCCCGCCCATGGCTCACATGGTCCAGCGACGCCAGCAGCCTGGCGAGGTTGTAAGGGTCGTAGTACGTCGGGTTGGCGGTCGCCACGATCCCGATCTTGCTGGTTGCCGCCGCGATCGCGGACGCGGCAGTGAACGGCTCGAGGCGGGACATCTGCGCGGGGTTGGTCTTGGCCAGTGCGGGGTCGGTGAACAGCCGGTCGCCGAGGAACAGGAAGTCGAACTTCGCCTCCTCGACCAGCCGGGTGACGTCCTGAATGAAGCCGATGTCGTAGGCGCCGTCCGCCCGCGAGCCCGGGTACCGCCAGCCCGCCGCGTGCGTCCCGGTAGCCCAGAACATCAGGCCGAGGTGCATCTGGCGGCCTGCCTGCGGCTCGCTCGTCATGTCCTGGCCCCTTCCGGCTGCCTGATGGCGGGCCGCCCGGTGCCGGTTACGGTGTTGGCGGGCCGCGGCAGGCCGAGGTGCTCGCGCAGCGTCGTCCCGGTGTACTCGGTGCGGAACAGGCCGCGGCACCGCAGTTCCGGGACTACCAGGCTGGTGAACGCGTCGAACTGCTCGAACAGGAACGCGGACTGAATGTTGAAGCCGTCGCAGGCGCCCGCCCGCAGCCAGCTCTCCAGGTAGTCGGCAACTTCGGCGGGGCCGCCCACGACCACATGCTCCGACCAGATATGGGCGTACAGAACGTCACGCCAGGTCAGGTCCTGGCCGACGGTGCGGCCTGACCGGTGCGCTGCTGTGGCGATGAGCCGCCGCCCGCCCTCGGATGCGGCCTGCTCCGCCGTGCCGTCCACGACTCGCGCCAGCCCGGCTTCTGTCACGTCGATGCCGAGCCGCTGCGAAAGTGCGCCGAGATTGCGGTGGCCGGGGCCGTAGACCTCCCGCCAGGCCGGCTGCCGGCCGACGGGCCAGGCCCCTGGTCCGGCCCCGCCGAACCTGATGTCGTCGTCCAGCACGATCAGCTCGTTGAGCCGGTCGTGGATTGCCCTGGCATCCCCGGCCGTCGCGGCGACGATCGGGGTCACGCCCGGCAGGATGAGCAGCCCCGCCGGGTCGCGGCCAAGCGCGGCTGCGCGGGCTCGCAGGTCCGATGCGTAGTCAAGCCCTTCTTGCAGGGTCGCGGCGTCGCCGAAGACGACGTCCGCCTCGCGCGCCGCTAGCTGGCGCGAGCGCTCGGAGGTTCCGGCGTGCAGCACGACCGGGTGGCCCTGCGGCGGCCGCGAGAGGTTCAGCGGACCGCGGACCTGGAAGGACGGACCGGAGTGATCGAGGGTATGGATCAGGTCGCCGTTGACGAACTCGCCGGTCTCCTTGTTGCGGACGAACGCGCCATCCTCCCACGTGTCCCACAGGCGCCGGACGAGGCTGACGAACTCGTCAGCGCGGTCGTAGCGCTCGTCGGCGTTGCCGTGCCGGTCGCGCGAGAAGTTCGCGGCTGCCCGCGGGTCGGAGCCGGTGACCACGTTCCATGCGGATCGCCCGGCGGTGATGTGGTCGAGCGAGGCGGTGAGCCTGGCGATGTTGAAGGGCTCGGAGTAGGTCGGGTTCGCGGTGACCGCGAGCCCGATCCGGCTCGTCTTGGTCGCTAGGTAGCCGGCCAGGGTGAACGGCTCAGGACGGGCAAGGACCGAGGTATTGGTGTGCTGGTATTCGGTGCCCGTGGCGAGCCGGTCGCCGAGGAAGAGGAAGTCAAACGCCGCGTCCTCTGCCCTGCGCGCCACGTCCACGACGTAGTCGACCTCGAACGCCCGGCCGCAGGCCGCGCCCGGGTACCGCCAGCCGGCCGGGTGCGTGCCGTTAGCCCAGTACATATAGCCGAGGTGCAGGGCGCGGTCCGCCTGCATTGCCAGGTGCCTCCTGGGAAGCGAGCCGGGCCCGCTGGTATCGGGGGTTTCAGCGCCAGCGTCACTGGCGGCGCCTGGGCTTGGATGAAGAAGTCGGCGGGAGGCGACCGCTGTGTGCCCCGCCGAGCGTGGTCACAGCACGAGTATCAAGACAACCAGTGCAGTTGTCAATAATTACTATAGGATTACTTATAAAGCTCCGTCCGGTGTGACGCTGGCCGGATTCCTGCCGTCGTGGTCCGATCAGAAGCGGCTCTGGTAGCGCTCGACGTATGCCGGCGGCGATGCTGGCCGGGAAAGACTTCGCGCGAGCCGGCTGGAACCCGTCGGTGAGCCCAACCCGGCGGCGGCCAATGCAGATGACGCGCGCGGCGCGCCATGAGCAGCATCGCCTGCGCATGCGGATCGGAGTAGCACATGTCCTCGGCGGCATTCATCGGCGCCACGGTCGTTGACGTAGTCGGCGAGACATGCGCTGTGGATCGGACCGTCCTCGTCAGCGATGAGCGCATTCAGCAGGTGGGGCCGCGGTCCGGCGTGGTAGTCCCGCCCGGCTCCCGCCAGTACGACGTGACCGGGCACTGGCTGCTGCCAGGACTTGTCGATATGCACTGCCATCTCACCGGCTATCAGCATGAGTGGCCGCTGGAGCTGTTCCTCCTGAACGCGGTCACCACCGTGCGCGATCCCGGCGGCCCGGTGGCACAGCAGCGGCTGATACGCGAGCGGGTCCAGGCCGGAACCCGGCTCGGACCGCGCCTCCTGATAGCCGGCGAGCTGCTGGACGGGAACCCGCCGGTCTGGCCGGACCGCTCGCACCTGGTGGACACGCCGGTGCGCGGCATGGCGGCAGTCCGCCATCTCGCCGCGCAGGGCGCTGACTGCGTGAAGATCTACAACCACGTGCCGCCAGACGTCCTGGCGGCCGTTGTCGATGTCGCGCGAGAGCTGGGGCTCCCCGTCATCGGGCACGTGCCGCGCCGCATGAGCATGCTGCAGGCGATCCGGGCCGGCATGACCGGGCTCGAGCACATCCGCATCACCGGAACTGATTTCCTCCCCGCGGAGCAGGCAGCTCGGCTCGATATGCTCCCGGTCTCGGAGCGCGAGCCGCGCCTGTGGGAGCTAATCGAGCCCGATGAGCCGTGGATCGACACGCTCATCGACGCGATGCTCAGTCACGATGTCACCCTCGACCCGACTTTGCTTATCGATGACGTCATCTACGGAGACGGCATCGGCGGCCAGTCTGATCACCCGGACAACGGCTACCTCCCCGCGCAGGTGCGGCGCAGTGCGGCAGCCGAGGAAGTTCCCGCGATCATGCAGATGCCCGAGCAACTGCGCACGCTCGCGCGCGCAGCTGAACCCAAGCGGCGCGAATTCGTCCGCAGGTGCTGGCAGGCAGGCGTCCGCATCACCACTGGCACCGACGGCGCGGGCCTGGGAAAGCTGCTGCCCGGCTTTGGGGTCCACCACGAGATGGCGCTGCTGCGCGAGGCAGGGCTATCCCCGTTCGCCAGCCTGCAGGCAGCGACGATCCGCGCGGCCCAGGCGCTCAACCTCGCGGACCAGATCGGCTCGGTCGAAGCAGGTAAGGCCGCCGATTTCGGTGTCTGGACAGCCGATCCCCTCAGCAGCCGCCTGCATCCCGCCGATCTCGCACTGGTCGTGCAAGGCGGAGTCGTGCACCAGCCGTCTGCCCTCGTTGCCGCGGTCGGCGCCGCTGCACCCTGAGCGGGAGGCGACGCTAATTCGACGCAAATATTCCGCCTCTATTTACCACTTCAAAACCATCATCTGACCTGGCATTGTCCGGGCGCTTCCGCGCCGCTCGCGGTGGGTTGTAATTTCACGCAAGAGGGTAGGCCTACGCGCGGCGACCGCCTGTCGGTTCGCCACACGGGGGGCTCTTTCGCGCTGGGGGTGCGGTCCTCCAAGTCTGCCGGGCTTCAGGTCCGCCGTGTGTTGCTCAATTCGCCCAGACCTATTTGTCATGTGGCCGGGCGAAGTTCAGAAAAAGAATGGGGACCAGATCATTATGAAACTCGCGATTCGATTGCTGCTGCCTGCGGGAGCAGTCCTGGCCGTAAGCCTGGGCACGGGGGCAGCCGCGATGGCTTCGACCACCCCGGCCACCGCGACCACGGCCAGCCACACCGCGAGCCATCAGTACGGTAACGGCGGCGGCAGCGGTTACTCGGGAGGCGGCTACTCAGGCAATGGCGGCAACCGCGGCGGAGACCCCGGCAACGGCGGCTACTCAGGCAATAGCGGCAATCGCGGCGGCTCTTGGGGTAACCACTCCCGGCCGTGCCCGCTCAAGCCCTGCCCGCCGAGGCCCTGCCCGCCCAAGCCGTGCAAGCACCATCACCACCACCACCATCACCACCACCGCTGGTAACTGAAAGCAGCGTTGCTAGTCAGTTTGGGCGCTGTCAGTTCAGTACAGCTGGCCCGCTCCCCGCGAGCGCGGGAAGCGGGCCTTGCTGTATCTATGCGCGGATCCGGCAAAAATGGCCACGCCCGCGATTCCGCACACGACAATGCGCCGCCTTCCCACATTTCCCCTGCTTGCATCTCTGCGCCGTCCCGAATGCCAGCAAGGAAAACCGCCGGTCGCGGGCACACAAGAAACGGCTAATTCGGCCAGCTAGCTGACGGACCGCCTGCACATCCAGGTGCTCGACCTAGCCGAGACCCGAGATCCGCCCCGCCTTCGGACCGGTGATCACGGTACCCGGGTCACGCCGGATGAGCTGACACACCGCAGAATGAGTTGACATGCCGCGCCTTAGCACGATGAGGTAAAGGCGCCGGTCCAACCCCGCCCAGATCGGTTTCGTGCCTTGATTGTGCTGATCGTGATCGCCGCCGGGCTCTTAGTCTGGCATGCCACCCGCGCCAATCAGGCGCGCCTGGGCATCCGGTCCCGGCGTGGGCAGATCAAGGCCATGTGGCACGAGATCCGGACGTTCGCGCTGCGGGGCCTTGTCGTGCTCATCGTGTTCGTCCTGCTCATAGTCGTGGCGCTGAAGCACTGACCGGCCAGCCGGCCCCGCCAGCCGGGGAGAACCTTGCAGCCCGTGGCGCGGCACGCTGACAGCGCGGCCGCCGGCCATCGCACTGAGTTCCGCCGCTACTGCCGCATCGGCTCGCCCTGCCGGTACATCTGCGGCGGCTTAATCCCGGCCGACTGGCCGCCATCGATCGGGACAACGATGCCGGTGATGTAACTGGCCTGCTCCGAGCACAGCCACAGCACGGTGCTGGCGACCTCGGCGACGGTGCCGATCCGCCGCATGGGCGCGGCCCCGGCCGCGGCACGCTGGGCGTTCTCTCCGGCCGCTGCCAGGTGATGGGTCAAGATCGTGCCAGGCGCAACCACATTGACCCGGATCCCCTGGTCGGCGTAGTCGAGGGCCGCGACCTTGGTCAGGCCGATGATGCCGGCCTTGCCTGCTACATAGGCGGCCAGGTTCGCGACGCCACTGCTGCCCGCCAGGGAGGCCATGTTGACGATCGCGCCGCCGCCGCCGCGCAGCATCGCCGGGATCTGATACTTCATGCCGAGGAACGTGCCGCGGATGTTGGTGGCGATACCCCGGTCGAACTCGGCAGTGGCAATATCGGCCAGCGGCGCCGGCCTAGGACCGTCGGTCGCGTTGTTGAAGGCCGCGTCCAGCCGGCCAAACTCGGCCAGCGCAGCAGCGGTGAACTCGCGCACCGAGGCCTCGTCACTGACGTCGGTGCGCACCGCGAGCGCCGTCCCGCCGTTGCCGCGGATGCGCGCGGCGACCCGGTTCAGCGCCTCGAGGTCCCGCGCGCCAAGCACCACCGCGGCGCCCGCGGCCGCGAAGGCCTCGGCGGTCGCCGCTCCGATCCCCTTGCTCGCCCCGGCGACCATCGCCACCCGACCCAGGAACGGCAGGTCATCCGCCATGACTAGCTCCATAAGTTTGATATCTAAGCGTTAGACATCAATCTAATCGCCCGCTGGCGCCTTGCGCAAGCTGCCGTCCGCATGCCGGATGCGTCATCAGGAGCGGGGTAGCTGATCTAGCCACGAGGACCAAGGCGGGTGACGCACATGAAAAACACTCGGCCGGACGCGTCTACCGCGCCCGCCAGTAGACGGCCTTGACCCAGATCGTCGCCACCGCGTCGAGCGCCGCGTCGTCGTCGAACGGCACGTCCTTCTCGCCGCCCTGCCCGAGCCAGATGTAGCAGAAATGCTCCAGCATCGCCGAGAGGGCCGACGCGGTCATCACCGGGTCGATGCCCGGGCAGTACCCGTCGGCCTGCGCCGCACGGATCGCGCCGGCGATCCGGGTGATCGCCTCGCCGCGCAGTTCCAGCCAGCGGTCACGGAACCGGCCCTCGACCATCGCGGCCTGGAAGATCCCGATGAGCTCGCCACGCCGCTTGGCGTAGGTCCGCCAGAACCCGGCGACTGCCTCGCGCAGCGCTTCCTCGCGGTGCAGGCCGGCCCGCCACGGCAGCACCGCCATCGACGTGGCCTCGGCGTGGAATTCCTCGGCCAGCGCGATGAGCAGGTCCGCCTTGGTGTCGTAGTAGTTGTAGAACGAGGCCACCGAGCGGCCTGCCGCAGCCGCGATGTCGCTGATCCTGGCGTTGAGGTAGCCGTCGCGCGCGAATACCAGCCGGGCCGCCTCGCGGAACGCCTCGTCCGTCTGCCGTCCCTTCCTGGTGACCTTCTCAGCTCGCGCCGCAGCCGACACAGCCGACACGGGTGACACAGGCGGGGCGCCGCTCATGAGACCTGCCGCTCACGGCCGGCCCAGAACGGCTCGCGCAGCGCGCCGCGCAGCACCTTGCCCGTCGCGTTGCGCGGCAGTTCGGCGACCACGCTGACGCCGGTCGGGCACTTGAACCCGGCCAGCCGCTCGCGCGCCCAGCCGACAAGCTCGGTGCCGTCGACGCCCTCCGGCGCCACGACGACGGCGTGCACGGTCTCCCCCCAGTGCTCATCGGGGATCCCGATCACCGCGGCATCGACAACGGCCGGATGCTGCACCAGCACCGCCTCGACTTCCGCCGGGAACACGTTCTCCCCGCCGGTGATCACCACGTCCTTCAGCCGGTCAACGATCGTGACGTACCCGTCCGCGGTGATCGTGCCCACGTCGCCGGTCCGGTAGAAGCCGTCGTCGGTCAGCGCCGCCTGGGTTGCCTCGGCATCGTTCCAGTAACCCGGCAGCGGGAACGCGCCGCGCACTTCAATCTCGCCGAGGTCCGACAGGCGCATCTCCCAGCCGAGCGACGGGCGTCCCGCGGTCCCCAGCCGCCCGCGGGCAGGATCGTGGTCCTCCGGCGGCAGCGAGCAGATCGGCAGCGGGCCCGTCTCGCTGCTGGCGTAGTTCTGCCGGAACCGGCAGCCCAGCACCGACACGGCGCGCTCCAGCACGTCCGGCCGGATCGGCGAGGCCCCGTAGACGATCTCGACCAGGCGCGACAGGTCGGGGTGCTCGGCGCGCGAGCTGACCTCCGCCGTCACCGCCTGGATCAGCGTGGGCACCAGCTGGGTGAGCTGGGTCCTGCGTTGCACCAGCTCGTCGACGAATCCCGCCGGGTCGAAGCCGCCCAGCACGTGCAGGTGCCCGCCGGTGAACAGCACGTAACCGAGGTTGGCCAGGCCCGCGACGTGGAACAGCGGCAGCGCGCTGAGGTGCCGCGCGCCAGGCGCCGCCTCGGGCACCTCCAGGCTCATGAACGCTGCCGCCGCGATCAGCTGCTGATGGGTCAGCGGGACCAGCTTGGGCCTGCCGGTGGTGCCGCTTGTGTGCAGCAGGATCGCGGGCTCTGGCCCGCGCAGCCGGCTGACCGGCCGCTCAGGCACAGGCGCAGGCGTCCCGTTCACGGTCTTGATGCCCAGGCCTTTCAAAACGGGAACGGGAACGTCCAGGGTGCTGGTCGCCTGCACCGCCAGCCCGGCACAGTCGGAGTCGGCAAGAACCGCGGCCGGGCTCATCAGCTCCAGCAGCGCCGACACCTCGGGCGCGGCCAGGCGCCAGTTCACCGCGGCCGGCAGCGCGCCAAGCCTGATCAGGCCGAGCATCGCGGTCACCCAGCCTGCCTGGTTGCGGGCGAGGATCGGCACCACGTCGCCTGGCCTGATCCCGGCTGCCGCGAGCTCCGCGGCGGACCGCTCCATCGCGGTCTTCAGGTCGGCATAGCTGAGCTCGCTGCCCTGGTGGTCGGTCAGCGCCATGGCCTCCGGCTGGATCGCGGCCCGCCACTCAAGGACATGGACCAGCGACAGCACCGGCTAGACCCGCACGCCGGTGCGGTCGGCAGCGGTCTTCGGCTCGTGCCGGACGTCGCCGGGCTGGCCCATCACCCGCCGCCAGCACGCGAACTCCAGCAGGATCCCGTCCGGGTCCTGGAAGTAGAACGAGCGCACGAACACGCCGGGGTGCAGCTCGCGCGCCACGCCGAACTCGCTGTCGTCGTGGTCCAGGATCGGGCTGACCCTGACGCCCTTGTCCTTGAGCTTCTGCCGGTACTCCAGGAACTTCTCCTCCGGCACGTTGAACGCCACGTGGTTCATCGACCCGATGGCGCTGGTCCACTCGCCGAGGCCAGGCACGGTCACCGGGGCCGAGATTCCGGGCACCGGCTCCGGGGCCTCGGGGAACCAGAAGAACGCCAGCGCGTTCCCGCCGCCCATGTCGAAGAAGAAGTGCTGCCCCTGGCCCATGGGCAGGTCCAGCGTCTTGATCAGCCGCATGCCGAGCACCTGGGTGTAGAACTCCACCGTGCGCTTCATGTCCGAGCAGACCAGCGCGAGATGGTTGACCCCGCCTAGGTCGAACTCCTCGTTACGCCACTCCATGAAGTCCTCCTCCGGCCTGGCGCTAGTACCAGACCTAAATCTAAACTCAGTTTCAGTTTTGAGCTAGGGCCTCAGCCGATCGGAGTAACTCGTGACCGACGTCGTCAGGGAGTTCGTAGGGCTGCCGTCCCCCGTGGTCGGCCGCGCGGGAGCGGGCGGCCACCCGTGCCAGGGGCTCTACCATCACCCGGCCGGCACCAGGCCGGCGACGGCATTCATCGCGACGCACTACAACGTGGACTTCTCCGAGCACTACCTCGCGAGCCTGCTGGCCGAGCGCGGCTACGGGTTCCTGGGCTGGAACACCCGCTTCCGCGGCAACGAGGCCAACTTCCTGCTCGACCACGCGCTGGCCGAGATCGGCGTCGGGGTGCGCTGGCTGCGCGAGCAGGCCGGCGTCGACAGGGTAGTCCTGGTTGGCAACTCCGGCGGCGGCTCGCTGATGGCCGCCTACCAGTCGCAGGCGGTCGAGCCCAACGTCACGCCCGTCGCCGGGATGCAGCCGGTGGCGGCCATCGAGGACCTGCCGCCCGCCGACCTCTTCATCGCGCTCGCCGCGCATTCTGGCCGGCCCGAGGTGCTGACCGCGTGGCTGGACCCGTCCGTCACCGACGAGACCGACCCACTGTCGCTCGACTCCGCGCTCGACCCGTTCGACCCCGCCAACGGCCCGCCCTACAGCGCGGAGTTCCAGCAGCGCTACCGCGCCGCCCAGCGCGCCCGCAACGAGCGCATCACCGACTGGGCGCTTGACCAGCTCGACGCGCTGGCCGGCACCAGGGCAAGGGACCGGCTGTTCACCCTGTCGCGGACGTGGGCGGACCTGCGCATGATCGACCCGTCGATCGAGCCGTCTGACCGCAAGCCGAACTGGTGCTACCTCGGCGACCCGAAGAAGGCCAACTACGGCGTCTTCGGCATCGGCACCGTCAGCACGCTGCGCACCTGGCTGTCGATGTGGAGCCTGCGCACCTCGCAGTGCACGGCCGCACCGCACCTGGCGCGGATCGCGCTGCCCGCCCTGGTCGTGCACGCCACCGCCGACGCCTGCGTCTACGACAGCGACGCCAGGGCGCTGTACGACGCGCTGGCGGCCGACGACAAGACGCTGGCCGCGATCAGGGCCGATCACTACCTGCAGGAGCCGGCCGGGTCGCGGGAGCAGGCGGCCGACCTGATCGCCTCCTGGGTGACCAGCCGCTCCGGCTAGCCCGCACTGGCCGCCCGCCAGCCGATCTTCACCATCCGCCGGCCGGAACCGTCGCCATCAGCACGATCGCGGCTGGCCGCCCTTGCGGCTGGAGCCACGCCCCGCCGGGCCGTATCGTTCTGCCGTGCAGAAACGTGAGTCCGCGCAGCCGGCGCCCGAACCCGGCCAGGTCCCGGCGTACCCGATCGCCTCCGTCGACAGCGCGCTCCGGCTGCTGATGCTGTTCCGCGGCCAGCCGCGGGTACGCCTGTCGGAGGCCAGCGAGTACCTGGGGGTCGCGCACTCCACCGCGCACCGGCTGATGGCGATGCTGGCCTACCACGGCTTCGTCCGCCAGGAACCGGACTCGCGCGCGTACGTGGCGGGCCCGGCGCTGGTCGAGATAGGCCTGGCCGCGGTCCGCCAGCTCGACATCCGCCAGCACGCGCGGCCCGTGCTCGAGGGCCTGGCCAGCTCGCTCGGCGAGACCGTGCACCTGGCGGTGCTGGAGGGCAGCAGCGTGCGCTATCTCGACGCGGTCGAGAGCTCTCGGGCGCTGCGGGTCGCCGCCAGGACCGGCTCGGCGCTCGCGGCGCACTGCACTGCGTCCGGCAAGGCGCTGCTCGCCGAGCTGCCGGACTCTCAGGTGTCGGCCATGTTCGCTGACCGGGGGCCGCTGCCGGCGCTGACCGGCAAGTCGATCACCTCGCGCTCGCGGCTCCTTGCCGAGCTGCGGGAGGTGCGCGAGCGCGGCTGCGCGATGAACCAGGAGGAAAGCGAGGAGGGCGTGGCGTCAGTCGCGGTCGCGGTCCGCGGCCCCCAGCGCGTACCGGTGGCCGCCCTGGTCGTGTCGGCGCCAGTCTCGCGGATGACCGGCCAGGCCGCGGACACGATCAGGACGGCACTCCGGGAGCGGGCAACGTGGCTGGAGAGCCAGCTTTCCAGTGCTGGCTAACACGGTGTTAGCTGAGGCCGATGCCCCCGTCTGAGTGCACGATCTCGCCGGTGATCCCGCGCGCGCGGTCCGAGGCCAGGAACACGTAGCTCCCGGCGTGGTCCTCGGCGGCCAGCGCAACGTGCAGCGGGGTCCGGCTGCGGAGGTCCTGCTCGCGGCCGGGATCGGAGCCGAGCACAGTTTCCGCCAGGCCCAGGCTTCGCGGACCGGTGAGCTCCGTGCCGAGCGTCCCGCCCGGCGCCACGCCGTTGACGCGCACGTCGGGCGCCAGCTCGTGCGCCAGCGCGATGACGCAGCCCCGGACGGCGAACTTCGACGCCACGTACAGCACTCCGCCGCGGCCGGGGTAGAAGCCGGATGTTGACACCGTGAGCACGACACAGCCGCGAGAGCGCCGCAGGTCGGGCAGCGCGGCGCGGACCGACACGAGCTGGCTCTTGACGTTGACCGCGAAGACCTCGTCGAACCCGGCGTCGAGCTGGTCGTCGTCCAGGTCGGCCAGCCCGCGGTAGAAGTCGAAGATGCCCACGCAGTTGACCAGCACGTCGAGCCCGCCGAAGGACTTGCGCGCGGCGCCAACCGCCGCGCGTGAATCGGCCAGCGACGTCGCATCACCCTGGCTGACCACGCAGTCCGGCATCTCGGCTGCCAGCCGGCCGGCCTTGGCCTCGTCCAGTTCCAGCGCGGCGACCCGGGCGCCCTCGGCCGCGAACCCGGTCAGGACCGCCCGGCCGATACCAGACCCGGCGCCGACGACGAGCGCGCGCTTGCCGTCCAGCCAGCCCATCTCAGCCATGCTCTTCGAGGCCATCAGCCTCGGGGCCGTGCGGCGTGGCCAGCATCCCCGAGAACAGCTCGTGCCGCTGCCAGGTGAGCGCTTCAAGCTCCAGCGGGCAGAGCAGGATCTGATGACCGGACGCGGGCACGCTGATCCGCAGCCGCGCCCCGTTGCGCGTCTCGACCCGCTCCACCATGACCTCGGTGAACTCGTTTCCCAGCCGGATGACTGGCCCTTCGCCGCCGCGCTCGCCGACCGCACTCACAGGAACACCGCCAGGTTCTGGGTGCGCAGCACCGACTCGTCGACGCTGATCTCCCGGCGGGCCAGCCGCAGCCCGTCGCCCGTCTCCCGCAGCAGGTCGGCGCGGCCCGCCGACAGCAGGTCCGCCTCCCTTGTGTCGCCGCGGCTGCGGAACATCAGCAGGGCGGACTCGACCAGCAGCGCGTCAGCGGCGTTCCTGAAAGTCCGCACGTTCGTGACGAAATGCCGGGTGCGGGACGGCGGATCCTCCGTCCACGCGTGGTCGGTCGCGAGCCGCTGCACGCGCTTGCGCAGTGCGTACATGTCCTCATCGAAGTGACCCATGTCGGCGAGGGTGTCGAATCCGGCACCGCGCGCGGTGGTCACCCGGACCGGCATCAGGTAGCGGATGTCATCGGTGAGCAGGCCCAGCCAGCCCTCGTAGTCGCCGGCGTCAAGCAGGGCCGCCTCCTCGACCAGGAACTGGTGCGCCGCCAGGTGCGCGGGATCGGCGTACGGGAGCGGGCGGGCGGCGGTCATCGCGCCGCTCCCCGGCTGACCGCGTTCTGGCTGACCACGGGTCCCATGCCGGCCGGGCCAATGTCGGCCGGAACTGCCGCAGCCGGCGCACGTTCCAGGTGATCGCTCCATAGCCGCAGCCAGTGCCGCTGGTTGAACTCGCCGAAGCCCTGATAGGCGACGCCGGGCCCGGCGAACGCGGTCGCCGGCATCGGGGGCTTGATCGGCTGCCCGGCCGAGGTCAGCCCCATCCGGCTGTTCAGTTTCAGCCGCCGCGCCATCGACCCGGCTGCCATCTCGGTGATCGAAACCCAGTTCTCCACGTCGTCCTGCTCGAACATGCCGGACGTGCCGAAGCACATGAGATACGCCTTGTAGGAGTCGCGCTTGAACTGCGGCGGCGCGGCCGCGTCCACGGCGAACCAGGACAGCACCTCGGTCTCGCGCTCGCTCACCGGCTGCCACTGGCGCAGCGAGATGAACGGGGCGACCTTGCCGCTGGCATCGATCTGCGGCCAGTTGTGCACGAAGCTCAGGTTGGGGAACAGCGTCGCCGCCGACACCATGAATCCGCTGTCCGCCACGAGCGCACGCTGCTGTCCCGACCACATCTGCGTCATCGCCGGGATCATCTCGCCGCAGTAGCCGACGTAGCGAAGCTGATCGGCGAAGTCGCCGCCCGGCGGCAGCTTGTAGGTCGTGCCCGCGCCCGGCCCGGCGACGTAGAGGGCGCCTTCCTTGCGCTTGCTCGCCTTCGGCTCGCGGAACAGCCCGATGTCCACGACGCTCGCGTGCGTGTGCGGGGTGTGGTAGCTGTCCCCGGCGAAGTTCTCCGCGCCGATCTTCCAGTTGGCGTTGACCCGCCACCGCTGGGGGCCGCGCAGCTCGACCCCCGCGGGGCTCTGTTTCGTGTACAGGTCGAGGTAGAACGCGAAGTCGCCGAGATAGTCACGCAGCGGCGGCGCGTCCGGGTCGAGGCTGATGAAGATCAGCCCGTTGTAGCTGTCCATGGACGGCGCCGGCAGCAGGGCCTGGCCCGCGCGGGCGAATCCGTCCTCGCCGCCATAGGCCTCGGCATGGAACGGCAGGCCCGCCAGCCGGCCGTCGTTGCGGTAGGTCCAGGCGTGGTAGGGGCAGCGGAAATGCGAGGCGTTGCCCATCTCGGCCCGGCACACCTGCATGCCGCGGTGCAGGCACATGTTGAACATGACCCTGACCGTGCCGGACTCGTCCCTGGCCACGATGAACGAGTCGGCGAGCACCCGGCGAACAACGTAGTCGCCTGGGTCGGGGATCTCGGACTCGTGCGCAAGGAACACCCAGGACCTGGCGAACAGCCGGTCGCGTTCCAGCGCGAACACCTCAGGGTCGGCGTAGACGTGCGCCGGGATCATGCCGCGCCGCACGTCGGCGAGCATCGCTGCCAGGTCCATCACGGGGACTCCTCCCTCACACGGCCAGCCCGGCGTGCTCGAGCCGGGCCAGGTGATGCCGCCAGAGGTACTGCTCGTTAAGGGTGGCGCCCAGGTCGGGCAGCTCGGCGATGTCCTGCGCCGGCAGCTCGGCGGGCTGGCCGCCGGCGCTGGCCGCACCCAGGGTGATCCGCGCCAGCGACTCAAGGTTGAGAGCGCAGATCACGGCCTCGGCGATGCTGGCGCCGGCGGTCGTGACGCCGTGCCCGCGCAGCACGCAGGCAGGAGCGTCGCCCATGGCGTCAGCCATCTCGGCGGCCAGCTCGGCGCGGCGGATCAGGACGCCGCGCGGGTAGACGGGCACGCCGTCCAGGGCCAGCCGCATCGCGGGGATGTTGTAGGCGCCGACGATCGGGCGCAGCCGCAGCCCGGCCAGGTCGGCCGTGATGACGCCCGGCGGGTGAGCGTGCACCACCGCCTGCACCTGCGGGCGCCGCCGGAGCACCTCGGCGTGGATCGGCAGCTCGCTCGGGATCCGGTAGCCGCCGGGCAGCTCTGGCGTCGCGCCGTTGAGCGGTACCAGGTGCACATCGGCCGGCGTGGTGAACAGCAGGCCGCGTTCCTGCGGCCCGCGGCAGCGGATCAGCAGCTCCGCCGGTCCGGTCCGGACGCTAACGTGCCCGAGGACGTCCTCGGCCAGGCCCTGCAGGGCGAGGATCCGGCACGCCTGAGCCACGCAGCGCCGCAGCTCGGCCACGTCCGGCTGCCGCATCATCCCTCCGCGCTCTGGCGATATTTACCTTGCCGGAAGTCTGTCCTACAGAACTCGTTTCTGCAACGATACGTCCTGCGGTTACTGACGGAAGAGACTCACGCATGCAGAGCTGGATCCACGTCATCGAGTGGCGCGCTAACACCCGGCCCGAGGTGACCGCGCTGGTCGACGACCGGGGAGCGGCCTACACCTACGCGCAGCTGCGCGCCGAGGGGGAGCGCAGGGCCGGCGGGTGGGCGGCCGCCGGGGTCAGGCCGGGCGACGTCGTCGCGCTCGTGGCGAAGAACAGCGCCGACTTCCTGCTGACTGCGTTCGCGCTCATGCGGGCGGGCGCGACGCCGGCGTTCGTCAACTGGCGGCTGTCCGGCCGGGAGCTGACCGAGGTGCTCGAACTCGTCCAGCCGGCCGCAATCGCCGCGGACGCGGAGTTCACTGGCCTGGTCAGCGCAGCCTGGGCCGGCGATGGCGCCCGCGTGGTCATCGGCGCCACGATCCCGGCTGACCGGCCGGTGCCGACGGGCTGGCTGGACGGCACCGCCCTGGCCGGCCCGCTGCCGCCGCGGCCCGAGCTGCGCGGCGAGTCGGTGCTGGCGCTCGTGCACACCAGCGGCACGACCGGCAAGGCGAAGGCCATCCCGCTGCGGCACGGCGCGCTGATGATGAGCGTCGCGGACTTCGCGCTCGAGATCGGCGACCAGGTCGCCGGGTCCCGTCACCTGCAGATCCTGCCGCTGTTCCACCTTGGCGGCTTCGGCCAGTGCATGCAGGCCATCCTGACCGCGGGCACCGTGTACATCCACAGCAGCTTCAGCCCGGCGGCAGTCATCGACGCCATCGAGCGGGACAGGATCGAGTTCTTCACCGCCGGGCCGTCCCTCATCGACATGCTGGTCGCCGAGATCGGCCGGCGGGACGCTGTCGACCTCACCAGCCTGCGGGAGATCGCCTACGGCACGGCACCGATCACGCCGACGTCGCTGACCGCGGCGCTTGCGGCGTTCGGCTGCCGGTTCCGGCAGATCTACGGCAACACCGAGAGCCAGAGCATGATCAGCCTGCTGCCGCCCGAGGATCACCAGCCGGGCCACCCGCGGCTGGCCAGCGCGGGCAAGGTCTCCTTCGGCTGGGAGGTCCGCATCGTCGACCCCGACGGCCTCGACGTGCCGGCCGGGACGCCAGGCGAGCTGCTCATCCGCGGCGAGTGCCTGTTCGCTGGCTACTGGCGGGATCCGGAAGCTACCGCTGCGGCGTTCGCGCCGGGCGGCTGGTACCGCACGGGCGACATCGGCCGCCTGACGGCCGACGGCTACCTCTATATCCTCGACCGGGCCAAGGACATGATCATCAGTGGCGGCGAGAACATCTACCCGGCCGAGGTCGAGGCGGTGCTCGCCAGGCACCCGGCCGTCGCCGACGTGGCGGTGATCGGGCGGCCGGACCCGGCCTGGGGCGAGGCCGTGCACGCCGTGGTCATCCCGGCCGCCGGCCCGGCGGGGCAGGTGCCGGCGGAGGAGATCATCGCCTGGTGCCGCGATCAGCTCGCGCACTTCAAGTGCCCCAAGAGCCTGGAGTTCACGACCGCGCTGCCGCGCACGACCACCGGCAAAGTGCTCAAGCGCGAGCTGCGGGATGGGCTCCGGGCCGGCCCGGCCACGCAGGAGGTGCTGCACTCGTGAGCGCTCCGGCTGCTAGCCATGGAATCGGGCTGTCCATCGCCTCCCACAGCGGGCTGCCGGCGTCGGCCATTGGTGCGCTGGCCGCCGCCGCCGAGCTGGCAGGCTTCAGCGCGGTGTTCGTAGCCGAGGGCCACGGCGACGCGCTGTCGCTGTGCCATCCGGTGGCGGCCGCCACCAGCCGGGTGCGGGTCGGTACCGCGATCGCCAACGCCGCGCTGCGCCCTCCTGTCCTCGCCGCGAAGACCGCCGCTCAGCTCGACCAGGCATCGCAGGGCCGGCTCATCCTGGGCCTGGGCGTCGCGAACACGGTGATGAACTCGCGCTTCGGGATCCCGCCGTTCGCGCCGCTGCCGATGATCTCCGAGTACGTAGGCGTCGTGCGCGCCGTGCTGGCCGGGACGCCCGGCGGATACGAGGGCCGGGTGTTCCGCACCGGGATGGTGCCGCTGGACAGCCCGCCGGTGCGCGCGGACCTCCCGGTCTACCTCGCCGCGCTGGGCCCGCGCATGCTCGAGCTGGCCGGCCAGATAGCCGACGGCGTGATACTCAACCTGATGTCGCCGGAGCAGGCCGGGGAGGCCGCGGGTACCGTCCGCGCCGCCGCCCGCGGTGCGGGCCGGGACCCGGCCGCGGTCGAGGTGGTATGCGTGGTGCACAGCTGCCTGTCGGACGACCCCGCGGCGGCAGCCGCGGCCGCCCGCCAGGTCGTTCCCCGCTATGTCCTGCACCCCGCCGTGCCCCGCCTGTTTGGCGAGACGGACGGCGGCCCGAGCCTGCAGGGCGTTCGCGAGCATGTGCTGGCCGGCGACCGCGCGGGCGCGGCCGAGCTGGTCCCGCAGCAGGCCGCTGACGGCTTCGTCGCGCACGGCAGTGCCGAGGCCTGCGCCGCCAGGCTGGCCGAGTACCGCGCCGCCGGCGTGGACCTGCCGGTGCTGTTCCCGATGCCCGTCGACGGCGACTGGGGCTATGAGCGGACCATCGCGGCGATGGCCGTCAGCGCGACGGCCGAGCTGGCGGCGGGCTGAACTCGACCACCGGGCGCGGCCGCGCCCGCGACACAGGAGGCACTGCATGGGCGAGGACCTGGTGGTCCGATTCTTCGCCGCGCTGGAGGCCGGCGACATCGACACGCTCCGGGAGATCTACTCGCCGGACGCCGTCATCTGGCACAACGACGACCTGATCGAGCAGTCCGTCGAGGACAACCTGAAAGTGCTGCAGGGCCTGCACCGGGCAGTGTCCGGCCTGCGCTATGACGTAATCCGGCGCGCCCCGGCCCACGATGGCGTCCTGCAGCAGCACGTCCTGCGCGGCCAGCTGCCGGGTGGCGCCGAGGTCGAGCTGCACGCCGCTATGTACCTTCAGGTCCGCGACGGGCACATCACCAGGATCGAGGAGTACCTGGACTCGGCGAAGCGGTCATCCATCCGCGCCGCTCGGGAGGCGCTGGCCGGGTAGGGACAAGATCAGCCGGATCGATACCGGGCAGCCCTGAGCGCCCCCGTCCCGTTCTGATCTGGTGCCGCCCGTTTTGATATGTCTGGCTCGTAGACTGGGCATCGCGAACCAGTTTGGACCGCAGGCGCCATTGGTCATCTGGAGAGCGGGACCGTGGCGTGCGGCTACGAGATGAAGGGTCCGATGAGGACGCTGTGGAGGCTGACGACACCGTTAAGGTGACGGCTCCGACCGAGGCGACTCAGGCCGGTGAGCACAGCGACGAGGTTGAGTCCGCCGGGGTGCCGGCGGCCGAGCCGGCTGCCGCTGCCGGGCGTGCCGCCGGCGGCTGGGCGGGAATCGGCAAGTCGATCGGCGGCATCGTGCGGCACGCGCGCCGCCCATCGTGGAAGATCGCCGCAGCGGCAGGTGCAGCGGTTCTGATAGCGATCGCGCTGGTGGTCGTGACGGCCAGCGGGGGGACTGGCACGGCAGCGAGCCACAGGGCGGCCCGCAAGAACAAGGCCGAGACTGTCAGCCTGGTCTCCGTCAGCCCCGGAAACGGGTCGACGGGCGTGAACGGCACCTCGCCCATCACCGTCACCTACTCCGGGCCGGTCACGAAGTCCACCCCGCTGCCGGTACTGTCGCCCGCCATCGCGGGGACCTGGCAGGTGTCCGGAGACACCGAGACGTTCCTTCCGCAGGTGGGCTTCACGGAAGGCACCCTCGTAACAGTGAACGTCCCGGCGCCGGCCGGCACGACCACGGCCGCTGCCCGGAGCTTCAGCTTCACCACCGGCCAGTACTCCGTCCTCCGGCTGGAGGAGCTCCTGTCGCAGCTCGGGTACATCCCGCTGACCTGGGCCCCGGCGAACCACTTCGGCGACATCCCCGCTACCGACGCCAGTGCCCAGCTTGCCGCCGCATACGAGCCGCCGGATGGCACCTTCAGCTTCGACCCTGGCTACCCGGCCGCGCTGACAAGCCAGTGGTCCGTGGGCACCGACAACATGATCATCGACGGCGCGGTCCGCACCTTCGAGTTCGACCAGGGCCTGACGATGGACGGCGACGCGGGCCCGTCGGTGTGGTCACACCTGTTCACCGCGATCGCCAGGGGCGAGCAGAACCAGCACGGCTATACCTACGTGTGGATCACCCAGGCAGGCACCGAGCACCTGGTTCTGTATCACAACGGCCAGGTGGCGATTACCTCGCCGGTGAACACGGGCATCGCCGCCAGCCCCACCGTAGACGGCACATTCCCCGTCTACCTGCGCTACACGGTCACCCAGATGATAGGCACCAACCCGGACGGCTCTCCGTACGACGACACCGTCTACTGGGTGTCGTACTTCAACGGCGGCGATGCGGTGCACGCGTTCCCACGCGGCGGCTACGGGTGGTACCAGTCGCTCGGCTGCGTCGAACTGCCGACCTACGGCAGCACGGCCGAGGACGTCTGGAACCTGATCACCTACGGCACGCTGGTGACGGTTACCGGCCCAGTGGCCTAGCCGCTGACCTCACGACGTACTGGCCCGCAGCGCCGACACTGCGGGTGCCAGGCGCCATCAACCGATGCCCGGCTTATCTGTACATAGCCTGAAGATATATTAAAAATTTTACCATTCATTGATACTTTGACCCGTACGATGCCGTCGTCAATCGAGATTGCGCCCGGCTCACTCAGGCCGACGGCGTCTGAGCGGGACAGGTCTGTTCATATGACATCACTCTTGCAGCGCGCAGTTCGCCGCCGGCTCGGCACGGCCCTCATCCTGGGCGCGGCCATCGCCGTGCCCGTCATCGGCCTCGCCGGGCCGGCCAGCGCCGCCCTGTCGGGGACTGGCTGGTCAGAGGCCACCATCCCGGCGCCCTGGGACTTCGTAAACGCGGCACCGCTGTCGCCCATCTCATGTGTCCATGGCACGCAGTACTGCGTGGTGATAGCGGGCAACGACGCTGTCACGGGCGAGAACGGCCTCATCGGCCAAGGTGACCTGGTGACCACGGACGGCGGGACGAGCTGGACCGGGTACACCGACCTACCGTCGACGTCGATGATCGTGACGGCGATCTCCTGCCCGACCAAGAAGGTCTGCTGGGCGTCCGGCCCTGGGCCGTCCGATCAGCCGGAAGTGGCCAGAAGCGCCGACGGCGGCCAGACCTGGAAGCTGGAAACCCCGGCCGCCTGGCAGCAGGCGACCTACAGCTGGTGGCCCAACTCGATCGACTGCGTGTCGACCTCCACCTGCTGGCTCGCCGGCCAGACGGCGAACAGCACCCAGAACCCCGAGGTGGCCGTGACGACCGATGCCGGTACGGACTGGACGACGTTCTCTGACCTCCCCACGGTCACTCCCGACTCCAACGGCGACACCTACGCGCTCAACGGGATCTCCTGCGTCTCCGCCGACAGCTGCGTCGCGGTAGGCGGCATCAACGGAGGTGCCGGGCCGGCGACGGTGATTTCCACGACCAACGGCGGAACTTCCTGGTCACTGTCGACCGCTCCGGCGCTTTCCAGCGTCCAGGACTTCTTCAGTGTCTCCTGCGTGGCGGGCCCGTCAGGCAGCACCGAGGTGGCCTGTCATGCCGCAGGCGCGGCGCTGGAGGCGGCTGGTCCGGTCGAGCTCCAGTCTGAGGACGGCGGGAACACCTGGAGCGGGCTGCAGACCTTCGATGTCACAGGGTGGCTGAACTCCATTTCCTGCGCGAATCTTCGGCACTGCTGGGCAGCCAGTTCCGGTACGACCGTCGCCCTGGCCGGCACGAGCGATGGCGGCAAGTCCTGGTCGACCGTGACCTCGGACACGTCCAACGAGGATGGCAGCGTGTCGTGCGCGACCGCTGACTTCTGCGTGGCAACCACTGA